>NZ_JADCNK010000005.1:0-310396 GCF_014947265.1 Pedobacter sp. MR2016-19 | reverse complement strand
CGGATCGAAATGACGACCTCTTAATATTAAGATTTATCTGCATTATGCGATGCAGTCAAACGTTTGATTCCTATTGTAACAAGAATGTGGGATTTGTAATATCTCCATAATCTCTATCTTGGTTCAAATATTAGTTTAAGTCATAAAACCTACACAAAAAATGAACAAAGCATTATCGATTTTTATTGGAGTAATAATCAGTACGGGTGCATTTGCGCAGGGTGATCCTAATCTGGGTATCATTCCTGCACCGGTGGCCATTACCAGAGCCAACGGAAACTTCGTATTAGATAAAACCACAGTTTTAGTCAATCAAAGCATCGACGGCGCAAAGATGGCTGATTTATTAAATGCTTTTATCGTTACCAAGGCAGGTTTTGCCTTAAGGGAAACTAAAATTACTCAACCTAACCAAAGGGCGATCATTTTAACATCTGTTGGAGCAGATCAATTACCTGCCGAAGGTTATACTATTAAAGTTACGCCTAAACAGATTGTTTTAACGGGAAAAGGGCCAGGACTTTTTTACGCAGTACAATCAGCTATGCAGATGATGCCGGATAAAGTTGCCGATAAGATTACCATCCCTGCCGTTAATATTAACGATTACCCACGTTTTGCCTACCGTGGAACGATGTTGGATGTAAGCCGTCATTTCTTCCCGGTTTCTTTTATCAAAAAGTACATCGATCAGTTGGCTTATTACAAAATCAATACTTTCCACTGGCATTTAACTGATGATCAGGGCTGGAGACTGGAAATAAAAAAATACCCTAAACTAACCGAAATCGGTTCTTCCCGTAATGGCAGCATTATTGGCAATTATCCGGGCAATGGCAACTACCTAACACCGGTTAAAGGTTATTATACCCAGGAAGAAGCTAAAGAAATTGTGAGATATGCTGCAGAGAAATACATTACGGTAATTCCGGAAATTGAATTGCCAGGCCATGCTTCTGCTGCAATTGCTGCATACCCAGAGTTAAGCTGTTTCCCTGACCGGGATACTTTTATCAGCGATAAAACACCATGGGCCGGCAGTAGAAAAGGTAAGCAGGTACAACAAACCTGGGGTGTTTTTGATGATATCTTCGTTCCATCAACCAACACTTTTACTTTTTTAGAAAACGTTTTAGATGAGGTGATTGCTATTTTTCCTTCTAAATACATCCATATTGGAGGCGATGAAGCCCCAAAAACCTATTGGAAAGAATCGCCATTTTGCCAGGCTTTAATGAAAGAAAAAGGTTTGAAAGATGAACACGAATTACAGAGTTATTTTATCCAGACGATTGAAAAACATGTGAACGGTAAAGGACGTTCGATTATCGGTTGGGATGAGATTTTAGAAGGTGGCCTGGCACCAAATGCAACAGTGATGAGCTGGAGAGGTGAAGACGGCGGAATTGCAGCTGCACAGCAAAAACACGATGTAATTATGACACCAGGATCGATGGGATTATATATTGACCATAAACAATCTAATTCTCCTGATGAGCCGGTTACCATCGGTGGCTTTGCACCTTATCAAAAAATATATGCTTATGATCCGATTCCGAAAGTTTTAACTGCTGATGAGCGAAAGTATATCAAAGGTGTACAGGCCAATATGTGGACAGAATATATTAAAACCCCTGAAAAAGCAGAAAATCATGCTTTCCCGAGAATATTAGCTTTATCGGAGATTGCCTGGTCGCCGGTTGAACGCAAAGATTTAAAGAACTTTTCTGAGCAGCGTTTACCGGTACATTTGGCGCGTTTAGATAAAATGGGGATTAATTTTTGGGTACCTACACCAATCGGACAAAGTGATAAACCGTTAACCGGTGGCGATTTTACCATCGACTTAAAAGTACCTGTTGCAGGAGCTAAAATTTATTATTCGATTGATTTATCCCGCCCATCCGAAAATGCATTTTTATATACATCACCAATTAAAATTACCGTTCCTCAAGGTGAGAAAAGGGTGTTAAAGACCATCGTAATTGCTCAAAGCGGTAGAAGAAGTGTAGTTACCGAAACGGTTTTAAATAACGGAGCACCAGAAGCTAAAACCGAAGCTAAGAAATAAAAAGTATTGCTTTGATAGGCTAAAATACTTAATTTGGGGCAACCAAAATGAACCCAGACAGAATGAAACTACAGAAATATACATGGCAGCATCTCTTGTTGATAACAGGGATGCTGTTTTGTTTTGCCTGCATAGAAGAAAAACCAAAAGAAATTAAAACTGAAACCGTAAAACTGCAGAAAAATCCTTTCCGTTTTTACAAAGATATAGAAGTGAAACCCGGATTAAATTTCGAAATTATAAGCTGGGGAAAAGGAGTGGATTCGATAGGTGGATACCAGATTTTAATGTCCGATTCAATCCGCAATAATTACAGATCTGCTGCGGTAGAACGCAAGGGAATCATCACAGATGCCTGGAACATGGACCTGGATAATGATGGAAACCCTGAATTATACATTCAGTTGCTGAGCAAAAAAAATGTTTCTGATCTCAATGTTTTTGAATACGCAGGTGGAGATTTTAAGAAAATTGGTATCCCATCTTTAAGTAATAATCAAAAGAAAGGTTATACTGGCAACGATAATTTTTTTATTAAAAACGGAGACCTGTTTCGATCTTTCCCGGTAAAGGATAGTACAGATAGCACAAAAACGGTTACCAAAACCTATCAGTATAAATTAAGCGGGAATAGTTTTTCTACCAGTGAAGTGAAGTAGGGTAGAAGGCGGATGGTAGATGGGGAAGGGTGTGAAGTATAAACTTGGATTTACGGTTTTGTTGCAAATTTTTGCTCTAGGAGTCATCCTGAGAGATAATTTATTTTATAAAAATCAATATGAATGACAGATTTTTTAGGGGACTATAGGCTGTGAGGAATCGTCCTTCCCAACATGATTGGGAATCGTAATGCAAGCGCTTTAAGATTCCCGCCTGCGCGAGAATGACGGCCGTACTGATAGATTCTGTCAATGGTAGCGTAGTCGAAGGATCTTTCCTTGCTGAATGAATCTGTGATGACATACGCTTTAAGATTAGCTTCGTTGAGCACTTCGTGGTTCCAGACTGCGCGGGAATGACGACCACCACACTATTTTCGTCATCCTGAACTTGTTTCAGGATCTATCACGCAATTTAAAAAACAATGAACAACCAGAAATTTTCAATTATAGATCGGATTAAGAGCTTTAAATATGCTTTTAATGGCTTAAAGCTTTTTTTTGTTAATGATCATAATGGCAGGGTTCATCTGTTTGCGGCAATAATTGCCATTGGTTTATCTTTCTACTTAAAAATCTCCATCCTGGAGTGGATTGCCATTCTATCCGTGATTTCTGCAGTTTTTGTAGCCGAAATTTTAAACTCCGCTATCGAAAAACTAGCAGATGTGGTTTCTCCAGATTACCATCCAAAAATTAAAGTGGTAAAAGATTTGGCTGCTGCAGCAGTTTTAGTGGCTGCGTTCCTGGCGGTAGGCGTTGGCCTTCTGGTCTTTATTCCGAAACTATTTTTGTAATTCGGCCATAGCAGTCCTTGATTCTTCAATCTTCTGCTGGATAATGTCATCCCATCGGGCCTGCATTTTATGGTTGCTACCATGCTCGGTTTCTTCATCATAGTTGCGTTGCATGGTATCAAAATAATTGCTGATCTGATTGGCGAGTTCAGATATTTGAGCCTTATAGTTGTTGACAGAATAGTTTCTGTTTTTCAATACCCTTTCGGCTTCTAAAAGTAAAACATATTGAATATTAGCGTGCCCTTGTTCGTGGTGTAAAAGACTGGCCCTGATTTCGGGATCTTTAATCTTATCCCATTTTACCCACGATCTGTTTTTATCGATACTTACATCGTTTTGAAGCTTAATGGCAACACGGTTACGGTAAACAGTGCTCTCATAACTGTATTTCCATGTCATGGCTGTTAAAGCAAAAAACGGCGAACGCATATCGGCTTTGCCTTTAAAGTGAGTTTCCCAATCCAGTTGTACGGGTTGAGAAAAATCCTGCTTAAAAGCAAAGGTACAGGGCAATGCCAGCAAAAATAAAAATGCAATTAATATTTTTTTCACTTGTATAATTTTAGTTTCAACGGTGTTGAACCGATCATGATTTATCGCATTCTATTGATAGAAGGGGTAAATCATAATGTTTTCATGTGTTGCTTTTTACAATGAAAAAACCGTGCCTAAAATTATTCGGGGGTAGAAATCTGTCCGCTAATGCGCTCAAATTTCTCGATCAATAAAGCTATTCGTTCTTTTTCCCTGTTGATTACTGCTTTTCTTAAAATAGTTGAGCAAAATAATATCCATAGTGCAGTTAAGCCAACAGCTAAAACTTTTTGAACGACTGTAAAGTGCGCAAGAATTTCTACGAAATAAAATATGAGACCCAATGAAAGTGCAATCATATAAAACCAATATAAAGTGTTATAAAGTTTATAACGGTTTAACTGATAAGTTTTTAAGTTGTTTAAGTATTCGTTGGGGTGAGCTGTGAAATCAGTTTTTGAAATTAACCTGTAATCGCGGTATAGAATTAAGGTGTAAACACCAATAGCAATAATGGTAATGCTGATTCCTACGTGTGTAGTCCACGATTCGAAGTGAAAAAATACCCATAATGCAGCAATGGCAATAAAGGATGCCAGCATACCCAAAATGTTCAAGGCAGATTTCAACTTTAATCCATTTACTTCTTTCTTCGCTTGTTGCAGCATTTCATCAGCAGAAACTTTAACTTCTACCTCGTGCTTTTGCCACAACTCCTGTATTTGATCAAACGCTTGCATACTGGTTATATAGTTCTGTTAATTTTTGTTTAATTCGGTGAATTTTTACCCTTAAATTTCCTTCGCTTATTCCTGAGATATCGGCAATTTCATGATATGGTAACTCATCTAAAACCATGGTAATAATTAAACGATCGTTTTCTTCGAGTTTAGAAATGCAGGTATAAAGCAGGGCAACCTGTTCATTTTTCTCTGAAAATTCTTCTATCTTATTTTCAATGATATTATCTGTTAATTCATCTTTTGCCTGTCTTTTTTCAGATCTCAAATAGGTTAAACAGGTATTTACGGCAATTCTGTAAATCCATGTAGATATTAAAGATTTATTCCTGAATTTATCCAGGTTTTGCCAGACCTTTAAAAAAGTCTCTTGTAAAAGATCGTTTGCGGCGTCAGTGTCACCAGTATAACCATAACATAAATGGAATATTTTTTTGGAATTCGAATCAAAGATCTCTTTAAATAACTTGTCTTTTTGTTCCATTTAGGGGTTTATAGTTGCGTTTTAGATGTTGATGTACGTTTTTTGTTACAGCAGAAATCAAAAATAGTATATTTTTTTAATGTCATTGAGTTAAAAGTTTTAACACACAGATGTGTACAGTTAAACACAGATTTTCATATCTGTCTGCATCCTTTCTATCCATAGTTAAATTTTTTCCGCTTTGTCGGGTGGCTTAACTCAACAACATTGATATATTTTTTAATGTCGCCCATTATCAAAATTTGTTACACGCCGTAAATATCGTAGTTTTACCAAATTAAGTTGGCACAAACTTTTTATATTCATGAAGAAAAACAAACTCACGCTTTTCATTTTCTTAGCACTGATAGCTGGTATTATACTCGGCTATATCCTAAACGTCAATTCAATCGATGTTTACAACCAGAAGATCCTCAATGCCGATGCGAAAGTTAAAAGTATAGAGGTTAGTATTGCTAAAACTACCGATACAATCAGCACAGGTTATACACAACTTAAGGCTGAGCGAAAAGCAAATGCCAAAATCAAAAAAGAGAACGAAGACATCAGGGAGAAAAAACTAGAATATTTTACCCTGCTGAGCGATATTTTTCTTCGGCTGATTAAGATGATTGTTGCGCCATTGGTGTTTACAACCTTAGTGGTCGGCGTAGCCAAAGTAGGAGATATTAAAGCTGTAGGCAGAATTGGAGGCAAAACATTAGGCTGGTTCCTGGCCATGTCGCTGATGTCGCTGATATTGGGTATGATTCTGGTAAATTTATTTGAGCCGGGAAGGCATATGAAATTATCATTGCCAGATCAATTGGTGAATACAGGTATCCAGAAAGCAGCAATGAGCGTAAAAGATTTCATTGCGCACGTTTTTCCAAAAAGTATTGCCGAATCAATGGCGACCAACGAAATTTTGCAGATTGTTGTATTTTCACTATTCTTTGGTGTAGCCACAGCTGCCATTGGCGATTTAGGACAAATTGTGATTAAAGCATTCGATGCTATTGCGCATGTAATCTTAAAAATGACCGGTTATGTAATGAATTTCGCCCCATTGGCTGTTTTCGGAGCCATGACTGCTATTGTGGCTAAACAGGGCTTAAATGTATTGAACACCTATGCCATATTTATAGGCGAATTCTATCTGGGTTTAGCCATACTCTGGGCAGTTTTAATTTTCTTAGGGTTTTTAGTACTGAAGAAACGTATTTTCCGTTTGGTAAACGATATGAAAGAGCCAGCACTCCTGGCCTTTAGTACAGCAAGCAGCGAAGCAGCTTATCCTAAAACCATGATGCTTTTAGAGCGTTTTGGCTGTAAAGATAAAATTGTAAGTTTTGTTCTGCCATTGGGTTATTCGTTCAATTTAGATGGATCGATGATGTACATGACCTTTGCTTCTCTGTTTATTGCGCAGGCTTATGGTATTCATTTGGGTTTTGAGCAGCAAATTTCGATGTTGTTAATTCTGATGTTAACCAGTAAAGGTATTGCCGGTGTGCCAAGAGCATCGTTGGTGGTTATTGCCGGTACCATTGCCAGTTTCAATATTCCAGAAGCAGGTTTAGCCTTATTAATCGGTATCGATCCTTTGCTGGATATGGGCCGTTCTGCAACCAATGTGGTGGGTAATAGTATTGCAACCGCTGTGGTAAGTAAGTGGGAAGGGGAGCTTAAGGAGTCCTAAGTCCAGAGTTTTCAGTTCTGAGTCTTATTTAACGCTCTTTTATTCAATCATTAAAAATTCATTCATTCAATAAATAATACGAAAAGTGTCAAGCAGAGGAAAAAAAATATTTTTAGCCATCACCATCATTGTACCGATGATCATTTATTGTTACATCTATTACAAACCGATCATTCAGAACGCCCCCTTTAGAAAAAACGATTTTGTATCAATGGAATACAAGTGGGGCATAAAAGATTCATTAGAAAACCATTATAATTCTGCGACTGGCGATTACCAGTATGTTACCAGTGCAGATTCTATCGTTCGCAAGAAAGTTTTTTTAAAAAGCGATGATATCCTATATATGCATGGTAAAGCCAACGAAATCGGACTTTGGAATTTTCCGGATACCATTGGAAAAAAAAGTGCAAAATCAATGGCCGTACCACGCTACGACCTGCTTTTCAAATACAAAGAAAAATCTAAACATGTTGTAATCTACGGTGATTTCGACGGTAATCCTAAATTACTGGATGCCGCGGTAGAAATGAGAAAAGTGATCATTGAAACCTTAAATCAGGCAGAGAGAAGAAGCGGAAAATAAGTGAGTTTGGAGTGAAGAGTTTCGCGTTTGGAGTCAATCAATCGGTTCCCCTCGATTTGTCACCCTGAGCGGAGTCTAAGGGTGTTGTAGTTTGGAACGGAGTCGGAAGTCGAAGAATGAAAATACATTATAAACGGTCGTCATTTCGAGCGGAGCGCAGCGCAGTCGAGAACCACAGAGTGCTCAGCGAAGCTAAATCTATCCAGCTAAATCTCTCTATTTCACTACGTTCCATTCGATAGCTATCGGATCGAGAGGACGACCTTTCTATTGACTGGCAATGTTAATGGTGTTGAAAGTTACTTAGGTGGAGTTTGGAGCCGGGCATTTAGAGGCGATTAACCGATTTGAACAATTAACCAGTTAATTATTGACTAATGATCTAATAGCCAATAAACTAGTAAACAATAAAAGACTTTAATAAAGTGCTAAATGTTAGCATTTTATTAAAGTTTTTTTCTTTTAGGATGTTTTCGTATATTTACGATATATTCGTAATAATGGAAAAGTTAACATTACAGGAAGAAGAAGCGATGCTGGCTGTTTGGCAGATTGGAAAAGGTTTTATCAAAGATTTTATGGATGTGCTGCCCGAGCCGAAACCACCATACACTACGCTGGCCTCAACGGTTAAGAATCTGGAACGTAAAGGCTTTCTGGTAAGCGAGCGTTTTGCCAATGCCAACCGCTACAGTGCAAAGGTTAAAGAAGTAGAATACAAAAAGCGTTTTATGAGCGGGTTTGTTAATAATTACTTTCAAAGTTCCTATAAAGAATTGGTTGCCTTTTTCGCAAAGGATAAGAAGATCAGTGCCGAAGAACTTAAAGAGATTATAAATTTAATCGAGAACCCTGAAAAGTAAAAGGCTATGCCACATTTCTTTCTCATTTTATTGAAAATTAACCTAGTACTGCTCTTATTTTCGGCCAGTTACTACCTGGTATTGCGGAGGTTAACTTTCTATTCCATCAACCGGGTATTTCTGCTGTTTGGGATCATTTTTTCTTCGGCCTACCCGTTTATTAACCTCACTGAATTTTTTGCTGATCAGAAAGCTATACCTGCCTTCGTGCCTAAATTCAATCAACAAATTAGTCAATTGGTGCAACAGAATGCCGTTTCGATATTTTGGCAAGCATTAACCATATTCTTTTATGCTGGTGTTGTATTAATGGGCATGAGGTTACTGATACAGTTTGTTTCACTTTACAGGATGCATAAAAAATCTTCGCCAAATCAGTTAAACGATTATAAAGTGCGGATTTTAAATGATGAAGTAAGCCCATTTAGCTTTTGGCAGACTATCTATATCAATCCGCGTTTGCATAAAAAACAAGATTTAAGCAATATCCTCGAGCATGAACGCGTACATGTAGAAGAATGGCATACTTTAGATATTATCCTGGCTGAAATCTGCGTAGTTTTTTACTGGTTTAATCCAGGCGTTTGGTTAATGAAAAAAGCGGTAAGGGAAAACATTGAATTTATTACCGATGCAAAAATTTTAAGGAAAGGTATTGATAAAAAAGCTTATCAGTACAGTTTGCTAGATGTAGGTGCTTTACAACCATCAGTAGCTATTGTGAATAATTTTAATCTATCTGATCTTAAAAAAAGGATTATAATGATGAATGCCAAACGTTCACCGAAAGTGGATTTAACTCGGTATTTATTTGTGCTACCGATATTGCTCTGCGTCACACTCGCCTTTACTATTGATAAAAAGAATATAAAGAAAAGCTTAGCACCTTTAACCAACATGGTGAATGATGTTTTGCCTGAAAAGGTGACCGAAGTACAGCTAAAATCAAAAACAGTTTTAAAACCAAAAGCAAAAAAGAAAATCCTGATTAATACGCTCAAAGAACCTGATACGGTTAATAAAATGACTTTCATTATCAAAAGCATTACCAATGGGGTAGATTCTTCGCGGAGATCGGTTGAGGATATGTTAAAGGGCTTAGGCAAAAAAGTGAAGATCATGAGTTTTAAAACGGACGGTGATTTTAAAGGCAAAACTTTTGTACAGCACTTTAGCTTTACAGATACGGTAAAATCGGATCATAAAAATATCGATGTAAAAGTTTTTACTAAAAATGGTGGAGATCTGGAAGAACTGCCGATGTCCAGAAAAAAAGGGGTTGGGTTTATGTATTTCATAAAATCAACCGCCACTACTTCTGATGCGAAAGATGGAAATCAGGATTCAAATGCCAATGGAATAATGGTTGCAGAAAACACCTCTTATTTTCTGAATGGAAATAAGATCACAAAAGAAGAACTGGATAAACTGAACCTCAATAAAATTTCTGATATGAAAATTGATAGAAATAATCAGGCTATTCAGATTACTACAAAACCCTAATTTTGAACAACTGCCGTCATTTCGAGGGTAGTGTAGTCGAGAAATCTACTGTAGATATCTTCGTCTCAGTCGAGATGACGATTAGCCGATTTGAATTTAGTAAGATCGTCATTTCGCCCGCAGTAGAGAAATCTTTGAACTTGGTTTAAAGAATCTTTAAAAGATCTCTCCATTCCACTGCGTTCCAGTCGAGATGACGACCTGTGTACTTAAAAACTAAAAGTAGCTTTCAACATCGCAACTCTTCCAGGAATATAATAAGTTCCTGTGGTAAGAGAATTGGCTGAAAGGTAAACCGCATCAAAATTTTTGATATTCGCCAGGTTGGTGATGCCAAATTCAAAATCTGTTTTCATTTTCAGGTATTTGTATTTGATAGTCATATCCGCAAAAAGATATTTTAAATTGGGTTGTGTAGATTGGTGAGTAAATAAATGTTCGGCAGATAAGTTTATATACACATTCCTAAAAGTGGTGATGGCCAGGGTAGACTGTTGCCTGAGCTGCTGAAAATTCGTTTTAATCGCATCGGCTACTTTAGCCTTATTATCGGTTACAGAAAAATTTACCAGGTAAGACCAATCGATAAAGTTGGTAAGTTTTGCATCTATTCCCAGTTTGTAAGAAATGGTTTGTGCATTAAATGCAAAAAGTTCGTTGTTCTGCAACTGATCATATTGGCTCTGCGAAAAACTAATGCCTCCACTTACTGTGCTTTTCAGCGCAAAAAGGTATTTGCTGGCGTTTGCATTAAAAAATAGGGTGCGGATGTGGTTACTCAATGGCAATACCAACCTTTGCTGGATGTTGTTACTTAAGCTATATGAAGAAATGGTATTCAATTCGGCATCACTGTAATTGGCAGTCAAATTTACAAATAACATTTGCATGACTTTTCTGAAATTAAACCCTGCACCAATATTGTGGGTTTTCGATTCCGAAATGGGGGCATTATTGGCAAAAAGAGAGCGGTAGTTTTTTAACACTGTGCCCCGGTAAACATCATCTATTCTTCCTAAATCGTTACGGAAGCTATAATTTGCTGTCACATAATTTTCAACGCTAGTTTGATACTTTATATTCAGAGAAGGGTTTAAAAACAATTTATTCAGGTGCTTATCCAATTGATTGATCTCATCACTGTATTTAATCAGGTTGTAACTCAAAGGCAAGCTTAATCCAGCCTTTAATTTATCATTGGTAAATTCGTATGTCGCATCGGCGTATATCTTGGTTTTTAGCCAATCAAGGTCATTTACGGTATTGCCAGATACGAGTTCGGTTTGCTGATTATTTTGTGTGCGGTAAAGTTCCGAATTGAGCTTTTGTTGCTGCACATTAAAACCTGCCTTATACGTTTGAACGAAATGATTGTTTACAAAAGCAAAAGAAGCATAGTTATTGGTGTACCAGGTTGGTATTTTGATATACTGGCTTAAACCAAGATAACTGTTCCCATTGTTTAAAATATCAGCATTAAGACCCGGCGTTATGTTTAAGTTTTCAGGTTGTGTAGTACGGTTTAAATAGGAGTACAGGTTAATTACATCTTCTGACTTTATCTTTTTACGGTAATTGAACTCGTTCGAAATATCAAGTGTTTCCTGCCGCAATACCTGATTGGCCGCCACATTATTGATTACAAAAGCCGACGATGTTTTAAAAGGCGCATAATCGAGGACAAAATTATTGTTCAGATAGTATTTTTCTGCATTTCCGTTCAGGTTAAATTGCGCCCTTAATTTTTGTGGATTAATGGCATTGCGCTGCGTTTCTGCATAGCGGATAGTTTGATTGGGGAGATAAGTTTCCGAAAATTTGCTGTACTCCTGATGCCGCTGATCATACAAATATGAAATATTGGCCCTTAATTGCAGATCGGGATTGAACTTGTACAGATTGTTCAGGTTAATCAATCCTGCCTTATTAAAAAGGTACCTGCTTTGTGGCAAGGAGGGCACTCCCGCGGCTCCGGTAGAAAGCAGGCCGCCTGGTGTGTCATTATCTAGCTTTTTTAAGTAATCAGCCAGGTTGTGCGAGGTAAGGTCAATACCCGGATCATTGCCAATATTATTGCCTTTGATGTTATTGATAAATTTGAGTTTTTTATTAAAAAGCATGGCCGTAAGGTTTTCATCAAATCGGTTGGGAACGCCGGCGCCAACGGTAGCATCGCCCATTACTTTAAGCTTGGCTTCATCTTTAATCACCAGGTTTAAGGCAACATCATCGCTCATGTTATTTTTACGCATCATTTTAATGGGTTGATCGTTTTGAATCACCTGTACCTTATCAACTGCGCCATGAGGGATACTTTTGGTGCCAATATTGTATTTATCGTCTAACAAATTATCGCCATCTACATAGAGGTTCGAAATCGATTTACCGTTGTAGCTGATTTTGCCATCTTCAGCAACTTCGATTCCCGGCATTTTCTTGAGCACATCGCCAATACTTCTGTCTTGTTTATAGGCAAAGTCAGATGGCCTATAATTTAAGGTATCACCATTTGCCGTTAAGGATGGACGGTTTTTTACCGTCACGGTTTCAAGTGCTGTTTCACTGTTTTGCATAATGAGTTCGTAACTTTTGGTTACGTCAGTTATAACCGTGCTCAGTTTTTTATAACCAATGCTCGAGGCTTCAATTTTGTAGCCCGTAATCTGGTCGTTTTTTAAAGGGATATTAAACTCTCCATTCCGGTTAGTTCGCGTAAAGTTTATGATATTCCCTTCAGGATCCTTTAGGCTTACATTAACCAGTTCAATCGCTTTTCCATAGCTATCCTTAACCAAACCTTTGATTGGCTTTTGTGCCAGAGCCGAAAAAGCTGTGAGCAAAAACGTCAGCATTATTACATAGCTTCTCATTTCTTCCCTGGAATTTCGATTGGGTTGTTGATCTCTGGTTTACCGACAGCTGTACCTCCAGTCGGGCGTGGCGCAGGATTAGCCTTAAAAGAACCTTGCATGCCACTTGCGGCCATTTGGGCCTGCATAAAACCTTGAGGGTCTTTATCTCTTGCGGCTTTAAGTTTGTCTAGTTCTTTTCTGGTAGTTTTAATGGCATCCGCAGGTAATTTAATCTCTGGTCCCAGGTAAGCGGTACTTACATCTATCCCCACCATTTTTACTACACCTGTGCCATTGGGCGTTACAATTTTGCCATCCTCACCTGAGTTTGTTTGGTTGGCATCGTCTTTTACGTTTTCAAGACCAGCGAAGGTAAATTTTACTTCTTTTTTCTCATCATAAGCCTCAATAATCAAACCTGGTAACCCGTTTAATTTCCACGGACCGCTTTGAAAAGGTATTTCTGTGGCAAACCAGGCAATCCATTTTCTACCTTTAAAGGTTGCTGTTGCTTTCTGGCATGGTATCCCTGAAAAACTCATGGTGTCTTTTAAAATTTTCCAGTCAATTTGTGGAGCAGTTTCTTCAATCAGGTAATTGTTAAATAAGCGCTCTTTGGTAATCATTTTATGCTCATTTGCAAAAAAGAAATAATCTTCCTGTGTTAATGGAACTTTCATTTCGCTTTTCACCTCGATTTTGATATTGGAGTTGCCTGCTTGATTTTTCATTTGTTCCTGAATCTGCTTCTGGGTATTCAATGCTTGGTTAAGCTTATCATAACTGGTGTATACAGAAGCATTTTTTCCGGTTACAAGCAGCATATTTTCAGTGTGTGGTTTATCCCTTTGGGTAGTATCACTTATGTGGATAAAAGTGTATCTTACTCTTGCCAGGGCTTTATCAGGGTTTTGGGCTTTTACTGAAAAGCTTAGTACTGTTGCTAAACAGATAATTAAGATTGGTTTCATGGGTTTTGGTTTAAGTTGTTTATTTAATTTTCGTAAATCTACGAATTATTCGTAGATTTAAAAGTGTTTTAACATTTTTTAACGAAGGAAAATAAATAGGATCTTTAGCTGCGGAGGCACAGATTAACACGGAGAATTATTCGTATTATCTTAAGCGGAAAGAATAATTTGTCATTCTGAATGTAATGAAGAATCTCTCTGGGCTGAACTTAGGTTCTACGTCTATTAAGTAAAGATTCTTCACTGCGTTCAGAATGACAGTTAACTTTGAAGGAATACTATCAGGAAAATGTTTGGAAATGAGCGGATGGTGGTTCTTGGCTGACTTCAG
The DNA here is from genome assembly GCF_014947265.1 of Pedobacter sp. MR2016-19. NCBI lineage: Bacteria > Pseudomonadati > Bacteroidota > Sphingobacteriia > Sphingobacteriales > Sphingobacteriaceae > Pedobacter > Pedobacter sp. MR2016-19. The sequence goes on along the minus strand of NZ_JADCNK010000005.1, from coordinate 296,321 downwards.
TCCTGCTTTACGCTTTACTCCGTTGCACTTCGTGTTCGCTCCAATCAGGTTTAGGAACAAGGGTTCCTGCACCCTGCAACCCCGAAAATGAAATGCTGTTTTGGCCCGATAGCCCCGGTTGAAGCGTTACCCGGTGTCATTAAGTTAAGCCATTGGCACAGGTGAAAATAATTTAACCACAGATAAAAAGGATGCACACAGATATAAAAATCCGTGTTTAAAAACCTTACTTAATGAAATTGATCGGTACCCTACAGCAACGAGGCACGGGGAAGCGAAGCGTATAAGCGTAAAATGGGAAGAAACTTAGTCTTTTGTACTGGCTCAGCGCTTCAATATAAGTGCTCGCTACAATAGGCAGTAAGAGGCTTAGCCTGGGGATTATTGAAACATGATTTTCGAAAAATGCAATTAACATAGTCGTCAAATCAATCTTAAAGATTCTTAAATCTTCCGAATCCTGATCCTGTATGATTTTAGTTAAAAATATTTTCGATATGTATTTGTGTGTTAATTGAATTTGTTCTATATTTGCACCTCGTTAAATAAAAATTAAAAAACTAATATTTAAACAATGTACGCAATAGTAAATATAGCAGGGCAGCAATTTAAAGTTGCTAAAGACCAGCACCTTTTTGTACACAGATTACAAGGAGATGAAGGCGCTAGTATTGAATTTGATAATGTATTGTTGGTTGACAATGGTGGTGCAATTACTGTAGGTGCTCCTGCAGTTAAAGGTGCTAAAGTTTCAGCTAAGATCGTATCTCATTTAAAAGGTGATAAAGTAATTATTTTCCACAAAAAACGTAGAAAAGGTTACAAAAAGAAAAATGGTCACCGCCAGTTTTTCACTAAGATTCAGATTTCTGACATCACTCTATAATTAATTGTTAACCCAATAATTCGCTTTTTAGCGAGTTACAAAATATAAAATCATGGCACACAAAAAAGGAGCCGGTAGTTCGAAAAACGGACGTGAATCGCATAGTAAGCGTTTAGGTATTAAAATTTTCGGTGGGCAATTAGCTATCGCTGGAAACATTTTAGTACGTCAACGTGGAACAAAACACCACCCTGATAAAGGTGTTGGTATTGGTAGAGACCACACTTTATTTGCTTTAGTTGATGGTACTGTAATTTTCAGAAAGAAACAAGATAACAAATCTTATGTTTCTATCCTTCCTATCACTGAAGCTGAAATCGAAGCAGCAATAGCGAAAGCACCAGTTGCTAAAAAAGCGGTTGCAAAGAAAGAAGTTGTAGCTGAAGAAGCTGCTCCAGTTAAAAAAGCACCAGCTAAAAAAGCTGCTAAAAAAGACGAAACTACTGAAGAAGCTGCACCTGCAGAATAATTAGTAACGAACTTATAATGAAAAGTCCCGATACAAATCGGGACTTTTTTGTTTAGTGAGCTATTGGTTAATTGTTGTCAACACCAAAGCTATCTACTGGCCCTTCGACTCCGCTCAGGGTGACATATTGAGGGAATCGGTTGATCGACTCTCAACTCCCAACTATCTATTAGCCCTTCGGCTACGTTACCATCGACAGACTCCAATAGAATGATCGTCATCTCGACTGTAGCGCAGCGAAATGGAGAGATCTATCTAGGCAGATTTAGCTTCGTTGAGCACTCCGTGGTTCTCGACTGCGTTGCACTCCGCTCGAAATGACGATAGCTTGAGAAAACTATATACTTAATTTTTATATTATAAATTACCCCTCAGGGTGCCATATCGTGGGAAAATCGGTTAATAGACTTCGGACTCCAGACCGTCGACTCCGGACTAATGTGTTAAACCCTGTTAAATAACAAAAATTAACATTTGCGACCATTAGATTTGGGCATTGATTTAAAAATTAATCCAAATGAATCTGAAAAAAATATCCTTATTAATTCTATCGCTTATTTCTGGCCGGTTATTGTATGCACAGGAGGTAGAAGAAAATATCCGCATGGTAAAACCATTTAAGGCCGATGGTGTATCGAATGAATGGAACGAACCACTAAATGAATACAACGATGCTACCAAACTAGCCTTCGCTTTGGCCAACGATGACAAAAAATTATATATTATTATAGAATCATTAGATCCTCAAACTACTTTTAGTGTGTTAAGAGGTGGCATTACTTTAAATATTAATACCGCAGGGAAAAAGAAGGACGGGATGAAATTAATTTTTCCGCTGATGGAAAGACCACCAATGCCGAAAGAAGGGGAAGAACATCATGAGCATAATGCTTTATCCCCTGATAAAGAGATGCATGATCAGGCGATGATGAATAAAAGTATTAAGGTTGCAGGATTTAAAAATATTCCTGATGGTGAGTTGCCAGCGATAAATCAAGATGGTATTGAAACGGGAATGAGCATTCATCCAAATAGAGATCTGATTTACGAACTGAGCATTCCATTGGCGCAACTACAGGTCGGTCTGGATCTTAAAAAACCGCTTGTTTACAATATTAAAATAAATGAACCTGGTAAATCCAGTTTTAAAAGAGAAGGTACTCCTGAAGGAGGAAACAGAAGTGGAGGAAAATCTGGAGGCAGAGGCGGAATGGGCGGCGGCGGCATGGGCAGAAGTGGCCATGGCGGTATGGGAGGCGGAGGAAAAATGGGTGGTGGTCAGAGACCAACGGTAGGTGGCGAATTAGCTGCTAAATCTGCTGATTTTTGGATTAAATATAAATTGGTGAAAGCTTAAGGAAATATATGAAGTACGTCATCTCGATCCGATAGCTATCGGATGAAGCGCAGCGAAATGGAGAGATCTTTAGGTATAGATTTCTCGGCTTCGTTGCTCTTCGCTCGAAATGACGAATACCTTAATGCTCTCTTGCCATTAACTGATCAGTAAGCGTTAAGAGATTTGATTTTCTTTCTTCACTCACACTAATCTGCGCAAATACGGCCAGCGCTTTGCTGAGGTAATTGTTCATGCTTTCTTTAGCAATATCCTGAATATCCAAGGTATCGTAAACCTGGCGCACTGTATCTATCTTTTCCTGGGTGTTAAATTCTTTGGATGCTGTCCAGGTATCTAATGATGCTCTGGTTTCTCCATCGGCAAGCTCGAATGCCTTTAATAGCAGAAATGTTTTTTTGTTGGCTATAATATCACCACCAACCTGTTTTCCGAATTTTTCCGGATCAGCGTAAACGTCTAAAATATCATCCTGTAGCTGAAAAGCAATGCCGATATTTTCGCCAAACTGATAAATTAAGTCTGCATCTTTTTCTGAAGCACCGGCGATAATTGCCCCAAGCTTTAGCGCACCGCCCAAAAGCACCGCAGTTTTTAACCTGATCATGTTGATGTATTCTTCAATGCTCACGTCATCACGACCTTCAAATTCCATATCTAACTGCTGACCTTCACAAACACCCTGAGCAGTAGCATTAAAAGTATCCAACGCATCTTTAAGAAAGATTGGATTTACTTTAGCCAGGTTTTTATTGGCCTCTACCATCATTACATCGCCACTTAATATGGCTACGTTGGTACTCCATTTTTCGTGTACAGTGGCCTGCCCTCTGCGCAATGGCGCATTATCCATAATGTCATCGTGAACGAGCGTAAAATTATGGAAAATCTCAATGGCCATTGCTGCGTGAACGGATTGGTTTGCATCCTCGCCGAATAGTTCGGTGGCCATTAAAACCAACAACGGTCTTACACGCTTTCCGCCAAGGTTAATAATATAAGTAATCGGATCGTAAAGCTGTTTAGGGTGATCCGGAAGCTTTAAATTTTGTATTGCAGTATATAAAATTTGCTGTAATTGTTCTGTAGTATGCATGCTTTGCTTTGAACATTGTGTTTTCGGGCACAAATGTCTTAATTTTTAATCAGGAATTAAGGTGAAATCGATTTGACGTTTGGAAAGATCTACTTTTTTTACCCTGATCATCACTTCATCTCCAAGTTGGTATTTTTTCTTTTTGCGTTGGCCTACAATACAGTAGTTTTTCTCATCAAGTACGTAAAAATCATCTGATATGTCTCTTAAACGAATCATGCCTTCACATTTATTCTCTTCAATTTCTACATACATTCCCCACTCGGTAACACCAGAAATAATCCCTTTGTATTCCGTACCGATATTATTTTCTAAGTATTCGGCTTGTTTATATTTAATAGAGGCTCGTTCGGCATCTGCGGCCCTCTTCTCCATAGCCGAAGAATGTACGCAGGCGACTTCGTAAAATTCCATGTCGGCTGATTTACCGCCGTCTAAGTAAGTTTGTAAAAGCCTGTGTGCCATTACATCGGGATAACGTCGGATAGGGGAAGTAAAGTGGGTGTAATATTCGAAAGCCAGACCATAATGACTGGTTTTTTTAGTTGAATAGATTGCTTTTGCCATTGACCGGATGGCCAGCGAAGTTAAAATATTCTGTTCTTTTTTGCCCTCCACATCCGCCATTAAATTGTTTAGCGATTTGGCAATCTCTTTATCTGATTTGGTATTGATTTTATAACCAAAGCGCGAAGCAAAAGTTGCAAAAGTATTTAAAGTTTCCATGTTTGGTGAATCGTGCACACGATAAACAAAGGTCAGTTTGTCTTTTCCTTTAGTTTTCTTTGCGATAAATTCGGCAACTTTACGGTTGGCTAAAAGCATGTAGTCTTCAATCAGTTTATGGGCATCTTTACGCTCTTTTACGTAAACACCAATTGGTTTGCCGGCTTCATCCAGTTTGAATTTAACTTCGGTACTTTCGAAACTGATGGCGCCGTTTTTGAATTTACGGTCGCGAAGGATATAGGCTAATTCGTTAAGTTTTAATATTTCCTGAGCGTAATTACCTTCTTTATTCTCGATTACTTCCTGGGCTTCTTCATAACTGAATCTCCGATCCGAGTGGATTACTGTTCTGCCATACCATTCAGATTGGATGTTCGCTTGCTCATCGAGTTCGAAAACGGCAGCAAAACACAATTTATCTTCATGGGGGCGAAGTGAACATACTCCATTGCTTAAGCGTTCAGGCAGCATCGGGATTACGCGATCAACCAGGTAAACGGAAGTAGCGCGACTATATGCTTCTTTATCTAAATCAGTTCCCTGGATTACATAATGTGAAACATCAGCAATATGTACTCCAATTTCATGATTTCCGTTAGGAAGTTTTTGATAAGAGATGGCATCATCGAAATCTTTCGCATCTGCCGGATCTATGGTAAAAGTTAATACTTTTCTAAAATCTTTTCTTTTTGCAATTTCTGCTGCAGGGATTTCTTCAGGAATGGCATTGGCTTCGCGTTCTACCTGTGGTGGAAATTCTAATGGAAAACCATACTGGGCTAAAATAGCATTCATTTCGGTATTGTTCTCGCCCTGGTTACCCAGTACGTGTTTAACAATTCCGATTGGATTTTTTGCACTTTCAGGCCAATCTGATAAGGTTACCAATACACGCTGACCGTTTTTGGCTTCGTGGGTATCGGCCAGGGGCACAAAAATATCGTGCATCATTTTTTTATCATCAGCAATTACAAATGCAAAACGATCTGATATCTTGATAACACCTGTAAAATCTGATTTTGCTCTTTTAAGGATTTCGACAACTTCTCCATCGTTTTTACGACCGCTTTTCTTGGCGAAAACATAAGCCTTTACGGTATCACCATGCAATGCATTTTTGAGTTTTCGTGGAGCTACAAAAACATCTTTCTCAAATTCATCTTCCGGAATGATATATGCCGATCCATCGGCAGTCATATCAACCGTACCGATAATGAAGTTCTGCAGTTCTTTAAGTTTAAATTTACCTTTTTCTGGTTCTAAGAAAATCCCTGCACTTTTCCCTTCTTTTAAGATCTCGAGAATGGTTTCTCTTGATTCCTGATCGTTCAAATTTAATTTGGCCGAAACCTGCTTGTAATTAAGCAGCTGATTATTGTTTTTTTCAAAAACATCACTAACCAATTGATTCAGAACCAATTTTATACTTGCCGATTTTTTCTTTGCCATATGCTAAACTGAATTTACCGAAGATACAGAAAAGATGCTCAGGATGGAAAATATAGGGTATAATATGTAAAATGAATGATGGTTTATCGTTCAATAGTTCATTGGCCATTGGTTCATTAGTACAGCAAACAGGCTACCTGGCTGATGGTCTAATAGCTCATAGTTAATAGCCAAGACTGGTTAGGGAAAATTGCTACTGACTATCAACGATTAACCATGAACCAAATAAATAATATCCCAGATTAAACCTTATTTTTAGCATTCATTCCATCTTATGGACTATGGACTATGGACTATGGACTATGGACTATGGACTACGCTGATCTCCACATAAGTAATTTTCTTTCTTTCGGCAGTGTAGCTTAAATGTATGTTCCCTTTTTTATCCTGAATAATGGCCGGGTAACTATACTCGCCTTTATCGTGGTTTTCTAAGGTATAAATGTCTTCCCAGTTTTCACCATCAGTTGATAGGGCCAGTTTTAATACCGATCTGCCTTCCCACCAGTTTTTGCCTGCTGTTAACGGATTGTAGACCAGTAATTGCCGGCCATCTTTTAGCGTTACGGCATCGCTACCCGAATTTGGATTAGGCAATTGAGTAGCCTTAAGTTTTGACCAGGTTTCGCCATTATCATCCGACCAGCTTTCTACAATCACATTCTGCCTGCTTCTGCACAATAACTGGAGTCTCCCATTAGGATAGGTGAGAATAGAGGGCTGGATTACACCAAAAGTATCGCAATTAATATTAATCTTTTTCCAGTTTTTACCATCAGCGTCCGATTTTTCAATATGGATTGCCCATGTTTTTTCATCTAAACTTTCTGTACTTGAGGGATAAAGAATTGTTCCATTTGGTAATTGGATAGGTTTGTTTTTGATTGGTCCTAGAAAACCTTTAGGCAATTTATGTGCTTTAGACCATGTTTTGCCGTTGTTAACAGATGTTTTATATTCTGCCCACCAGGTTCTTGGATTTGCCCCCACCTTATAATGTAAAAATAAAGTTCCGTTTTTTGTTTTGAAAAGAACAGGATTCCAACAGGCAAACTGGCTCGTATCGTTTATTATCCCATTTGCTATTTCGATCGGTTGACTCCATTGTGTACCTGTTTTTATAGATGACCAGATTGCGACGTCTTTACTGCCTTCGTGTTTACCGCCAAACCAGGCTGCCATTATTTTTCCTTTGCCTAAATCAACGAGGGTAGAGGCGTGACAAGCCTCGAATGGAGCCTTTTCAAAAATAGTAGTCGACTGAATGATTTCCATTTTTTGCGCAGAAACCTTTAATGAAAGAAAAATTATGGTAAAAGCAATTGAAATATATTTAAGCATTTTCTATTATTGGTGTCCTGGTATAGCCTCGATCAGTTTTTGGGTATAAGCTGCTTTTGGCGCATAAAATATCTGCTCTGGAAAACCTTCTTCTTCAATTTTTCCTTTATTCATCACTAAAATGCGGTCTGAAATATGCTTTACAACCGCCAGATCATGAGAAATGAAGATATAAGTGAGCCCGAATTCGCGTTGAAGATCTTTGATGAGGTTTAAAACCTGCGCCTGAACGGAAACATCTAAAGCAGATACCGATTCGTCGCAAATGATAAATTTAGGTTGCAAAGCCAAAGCCCTGGCGATAACCACACGCTGCCTTTGTCCGCCGCTAAATTCATGCGGATATCGGTTAAAATGTTCTTCTTTTAAGCCTACTTTATCAAGCAACTCCAATACTCTTTGCTTACGCTCTTTATCGTTACCATACAATTTATGCACCTGTAACGGCTCTAAAATCGATTGACCGATACTTAATTTTGGATTTAAAGAAGCATAAGGATCCTGAAAAATGATTTGAATGTCTTTCCTTAATTTACGGAGATTATTTCTCGAAATGTGTGTAATGTCTTCGCCATTAAATATGATTTCGCCGGATGTTGGCTGGATTAGTCTTAAAATGGTGCGGCCCAGTGTAGTTTTACCACAACCTGATTCACCAACCAGCCCTAAGGTTTCGCCAGGAAAAACCTCAAAGTTCAATTGGTCAACCGCTTTAACATAATCAGTCGTTTTGCCGAAAAGACCGTTGTGGATAGGATACCAGGTACACAGGTCTTTAATCTGAAGTAAAGGTTTCTGGGCGTAAAGTTTTTCTCTGCGTGCAGCTATTTCGAGTGCTGTGAGTTGATTTGAAGCCTGTAAATGTGCCGAAGCATCATCAATTTTTCCGGTAAGGAAATCGGCCACCACAGGCAATTTTTTTAATTGTAGGCCAGGTGAGGGGCGACAGGCAAGCAAACCTTTGGTATATGGATGTTGCGGATTTTCGAAAATAGATTTTGCCGGGCCTTGTTCTACAATTTGGCCTTTGTACATTACAGCAACTTCGTCGGCAATTTCATTTACTACACCTAGATCGTGCGAAATGAAGATCATCGACATATTCCGTTCCTGCTTGAGTTTTAGCAGGAGTTGTAAAATCGTTTTTTGAACGGTTACATCTAATGCTGTAGTGGGCTCATCGGCTATCAATAATTTTGGATCGCAACTTAAAGCCATAGCAATCATTACCCTTTGCTTTTGTCCGCCTGATATCTGGTGTGGGTAGCTATCAAATATTTTCTCTGGGCGGGGTAGCTGTACCTCGTTGAACAGTGCAATGGTATGTTTTCTCGCTTCTGCTTTATCTACCTTTCGATGCAGCATAATGGCTTCTGCTACCTGGTATCCGCAGGTAAAAACGGGGTTAAGCGATGTCATTGGTTCCTGAAAAATCATCGAGATCTGGTTTCCCCTGATCTGGCGGATTTCATTCGAGCTGAGATTGAGCAAGCTAATTTCTTCAAAATCTATTTCTCCCGTAATTTTTGCCGCACGTTCATCGTGCAAGCGCATAATGGAGAAAGAGGTAACTGATTTTCCAGAGCCTGACTCGCCAACAATACCTAATACGGTTCCTTTTTTTACATTAAAACTGATTTGTTTTACAGCCTTAAACCAGGTTTTTTCATCTTGGTTATAAAAATCGATATTTAAATGCTCAACGTTTAACATTAGGTTACAATGGTAATGTTTTCTCCCGTAATTATATCCATACCTTTAAATTTTAACAATACCTGGGCGGTAGTAATTACATCTTTCTGGCAATAGGTAACAATTCTATCAAGATTTTTTTCTTCATAATAAACCTGCCTCACCTGCGTACCGTTGATATCATCCTTAGGGGTAGGAATATCTAAGATAGCGGCCAAAAGGTTTAAGGAAGTAAAATGTTTGTAATCGCCGAATTTCCAAAGTTCCATCGTATCGATGTGGTTAATCTCCCAGGGTTTTTTGCCAGAAAGCTGTAATTGAACAGGAATTTCTATGCCATTAACTAATAACCGTCGGCATAAATAAGGAAAATCAAATTCTTTTCCATTGTGTGCACAGAACATCAAAGTGGGTACTTGTTTATTCAACAAAGCAGAAAACTGGTGCAACATCTCTTTTTCATCATGGCCAAAAATAGATTTGATGCGCAAAGAGGATGACTTGCCCTGTACACTAAAAATACCCAGGCTGATGCAGATAATCTTACCGAATTCAGCCATGATGCCTGCTTTTTCATAAAATTCTTCCGGACTTTGGTCAGAATTTCGCTGGTAATGAGTTTTCTGCTCCCAAAGTTCCTGGAAATGGGGTGGTACATCCTGAAAAGATGGATATTGAGGTACAGTTTCGATATCGATAACCATTACCTGATTGAGATCTAAAGCCTTTAGCATACATCGATAGTTTTCAGTTAACAATTTACAATTTTCTGTTCAAAATCTTTTATGCAAACCATTAAACATTACAACAATATTTTATAAGTTTGGATATGGCGGAAAGTAAATTCGAGCAATCTTTAGCAGATGGTGCTCACCAAAAGCTTCAAAATTTAATTGGTACCTGGAGTGGGATAACCAAAACCTGGTTTGAAAAAGATGTGCTGGCAGATGAATCTCCAACTGAAGCAAAAATTACTTCTATTTTGGGTAACCGTTTTATTTCTCTTGATTACCAGGGAAGTTTGGAAGGAAAAACTTTTGAAGGCAAAATGATTGTCGGTTTCGATATTCCTTACCAAAGATTTACAACAAGCTGGGTTGATAGTTTTCACATGGGCACGCAGATTATGCTTTCGAGCGGTGAGGCTACAACAAACGGTTTTTCTGTTTTTGGCGAATACGGCAGTCCGGAATATGGTGAACAGCTTTGGGGCTGGAGAACAACGCTTGAAATAATTAACGAAAATGAAATCGTATTAACCGCTTACAATATTTCGCCGGAAGGGGAAGAAGCAAAAGCTACCGAAACGGTTTATAAGAGAAATTAAATATTGTTGGTCGAGATTTGTAATCCCGACTTGAGAACTCTTAAGTGGATTATAAATCCACAACTCATTCAGACGAGATTGCAAATCTCGACTAACAGTGACGATTTATAGAAGGAAATAAATTTAAACCTATCAGGTTTTTAAAACCTGATAGGTTTCTTCTCGACTAAAACAAGCTTGGCGAAGCCTGATTCGCCATTACCGGAATTTTTAAATCGGTGCCTACCGCTTTATTAAGTTTCTCGGTAAAATAGGCTGAAAATAGTGGAGACGAAAGTTCCACATTTTGGTGTACAAAGAAATAAAGGCTTTGTAAACCTTGCTCTTTCCAGGTTACTATTCTTTCGATCCAGTCATCTAAACGTTTTTTATCGATTTTATCATCATTGGCGCCTACAAAACGTACAAAAGCAGTTGGCGTGGTTAAACGCATGTGTAACATGTCTCTTCTGCCCGAAGTATCTACAATGATGTTGGTTATACCATTATCTTCGAAAAGTTTGGCAAATTCATTCGCAATGGCGGGGTTGGTAAACCATTCCGTATTTCTCACTTCAACGCCCAGTGGAATTACTTTTGGAAATTCGTTGATCATGATTTTTAACCTCTCAAAATCTTTCGGTTTAAAGTTATCGTGCAATTGAAGAAAAGCCATTCCTAGTTTATCTTCAAAATTACTGATGGCATCACAATACTGCTCTACGGGTTCCTTAACGTTGATTAACCTTTTAAAGTGACTGATAGTATTGGTTAGTTTAGGAAAGAATTTAAAATCTGCAGGTGTCTTTTGTGTCCACGTAATTACCTGCTCGCGGGTAGGCATGCCGTAAAAAGTGGCATTCAATTCAATCGAATTAAACTGGGTAGAATAATAAGTCAATTCATCCTTGGTTCCTTTTGGATAAAAACCTTTTAAATCGGCCTTATTCCATTTAGCGCAACCCACGTAAGCTTGGAAAGATTGTTTAGGCTTATTTGCGGCTAAAATTGCTGCTGTTTCAGGAGCATCAGCAGGAAGGGTATAATCTATAATCGAAGGATCGTCTACTTTACCGAATTGCATTTTTTTTTAGGTTTTAGGTGTAAGGTAAAAGGTTTAAGGCAAAAAAATACCTTAGCTTATTCAACTAAGGTATTTATATATTGTAAAAATAAGAAACTTGTGCTTTGCTTTAGCTTATTGTGGAAAGTTTATAGTTTCCATAACCTAAACTGAGAACTGAAAATTGCCAATTGAAAACTGACTTAGTAACCCAGAATCTTCAATACTTGCTTGCTGTTCTGTTCCTCTCCAAAAACCTCAAAATTGAAACTTTCGTCGCGGTTTCTGCGGATCAAAACATGTTTCGGACTAGGCAATAAACAGTGGTGAATACCACCATAGCCACTCAATACTTCCTGGTAAGCACCAGTATGGAAAAAACCTAAATACTGCACCTTACGCGTTTTCGGCATAAATACACTGTTCATGTGTGCTTCCTGGTTGTAATAATCCTGTCCATCACAGGTAATACCACCTAAGTTCACCCGTTCATATTCCGCATCCCAATTGTTAATCGGCAACAAAATATATTTTTGGTTCAATGCCCAAACATCAGGTAAATTGGTGATGAAAGAACCATCTAACATCAACCAACGTTCGCGGTCGTTCTGTTGTTTACGGCCCAGTACTTTATAAAGGATACCAGAAGCCTCCGCAACCGTATATTTACCAAATTCGGTAATAATATCTGGTTCCATTACCTCGTGGATAGCACAGATTTCTTTAATCCTTTTCACAATTTCGTTAACCATATATTCGTAATCGAAATCGAACACCAGCGAATCTTTAAATGGCATACCACCACCAATATCAAGGGTATCTAAATCAGGATTGATTTTTTTGAACTTGCAATAAAGGGTTACATATTTCTCCAATTCGTTCCAGTAATATGGTGAATCGGTAATGCCTGAGTTGATGAAAAAGTGTAATAACTTAACCCTGAAATTAGGGTTATGCACGATTTTGTTGTTGTAAAAATCGATAATATCTTCCATACGCACACCTAAACGCGAAGTATAAAACTGCGAGTCGGGTTGCTCTTCAGCGGCAATACGGATACCTAAATTACAAGGGGTATCAATATCAACCTCATCATCAAAAAGATTAAACTCCTCTTTGTTGTCTAAAACAGGGATAATATTGGTATAACCATCGTGCAACATATCAATGATATATTGTTTGTATTGGTAGGTTTTAAAGCCGTTACAGATGATAGTGGTATCTTTCGTTAATACTCCTTTTTTCTCCAGGGCATCAACCATTGGCATATCAAAAGCCGAAGAAGTTTCCAGGTGGATGTTATTTTTTAATGCTTCTTCTACAATATGCTTAAAATGCGAGCTTTTTGTACAGTAGCAATATTTGTAATCGCCACGATAATTGTTCTTTAAAATAGCGGTTTGGAAAAGAATCTTCGCCTGCTGAATCTTCTTACTTACCATCGGTAAATACGTGAAACGTAGGGGAGTCCCGTAAGTTTCGATCATTTCCATCAGGTTTAAATCCTGAAAATATAATTCATCATCTATAACATCAAAGCCTTCCTGTGGAAAACCAACGCTTAGATCGAGAAATTCTGAGTAACTCTGCATTTACTTTTAAATAATTTTTGCAAAAATGTAATTTTAAATCGAGAATTAAACGGTATTGAAAATATTTTTACTGTAAGGAAACGTTTAGCCTGATTACAAAAAACGACGAGAAGTTGTTTTGGATTGAACGTAGATGGTTTTATTTTGTTAATGGTCTGTAAAACAGTTGCTGATAATATATTAAGTTTTAAGATTTGGAAATCAAGTTCCTGTTTTTATAGGTTGGGGTTGGTCCTGCTCTCCACTTTATCCCGATAAAAATCGGGATGTTCGTTCCGATCAGGTTTATTTAAATTGGGCTGGTGCTACTATGTTTTAATAGCGAGTGCATCTATTCGGTGGGTTTTCCGTGCGTTCCGCGCTTCCGTGGCAAAATACCATGGTTCGTGGAGACACGAAGAACCACGGCGAGGAGAATAATATTTAACTTATAACTTGGAAAGCAGGTTTCTGTTTTATAGGTTAGGGTTGGCCCTGCTCTCCAATTACTCGTTGCACTCGTGTTCGTTCCGATCAGGTTTATTTAAATTGGGCTGGTGCTGCTATTTGGGTTTGATAGCGAGTAGCTTAATGGATCATCAAATAGCGCTTTATCCTTTGCGGAGGTATTTTGTTAAAATTACAATGGTTTGTCCTTCTACTTTACCCTCAATCTGTTCAATGTTATCATGAACTAGCCGGATGTTTTTAACTACAGTACCCAGTTTAGCGCTCAAAGTAGAGCCTTTAACATCCAGTGTTTTAACCAAAACCACGGTATCGCCTTCAAATAAACGCGTGCCATTGCTGTCCTGATGGAATTCTACTGTTCCGTCTTGCTCGTGGTCGCCGGTTTTTTTAGCCCACTCCAAAGTTTCATCTTCCAGGTATAAAATATCCAGACTATCTGCTGCCCATCCTTCATTTCTTAACCTGCTCAACATCCTCCAGGCAACAACCTGTACCGGGGCAAATTCCGACCACATGGTTTCTGTTAATATTTTCCAATGGTTTGGTGCCAGCTGTTCTGTTTTTTCAATCTGGTCTAAACAGGTTTTACAAACTAAAATACTGTTATCACTATTGGCATTGCTGGTTGGTGGCACTTCGTACACTGATAAATTGGTTTCAGCGGTGCATAATTCGCATTTATTGCCCGAACGGGTCTGTAATTCTTGTGCTAAAGACATCTTGATACTGGATTTTTGGCGAAAGTAATAAAACTAATTGGAATCACGCGGATCGTCATTTCGACCGCAGTGGAGAAATCTTTATATTTAGGTTTAATAGAAAGGAATGTTTGCTGATGATTTGGAAAGCAAGTTACTGTTTTTATCGGTTTCAGTAGTCCTGCTCTTCACTTTACTCGTTGCACTCGTGTTCGTTCCGATCAGGTTTATGTATTTGGGCTGGTGCTGATATTTAAGGTTTAATAGCGAGTGTGCATTTGTCAGATGGGTTTCCGTGCGCTTCGAGCTTCCGTGGCAAAAATAAAAATGGCTGGGAGATATGAGACAAGGGCGAGAAATAATGTTCTGATCATTTGGAAAGCAGGTTGCTTTTTTATCGGTTTCAGTAGCCCTGCTCTTCACTTTACTCGTTGCACTCGTGTTCGTTCCGATCAGGTTTATGTATTTAGGAGAGTGCTGCTATTTAAGGTTTAATAGCGAGTGTGCATTTGTCAGATGGGTTTTCCGTGCGCTCCGAGCTTCCGTGGCAAAAATATAATGGTTCGTGGAGACACGAACCACGGCGAGGAGAAAGCGGGTTCACAATCCCAAGGTTGGTGGCTCACCAACCTCATATATATTATTTGGCTTGGCTGGTGGGCCGCCAACCAAGGATATTAGGGAATAAACTATTTAATAGGCAAATGTATCTCAGCCAGCATACACCTCGCGCTACCACCGCCATTTTTTTCAATCGTATAAAGGGGTGCGTAAATGATCCTGCTGTATTGTTCTAATGCAGCAATCTGCTCAGCAGTTAAGGATAGATACGCCTGTTCTGACATCACCAATAAACTTTCGTCCTCGGTATTATTTACCTGCAGCATGTTGCCTGCAAATCTGTTCATCTGTTCCAGACTGATTTCGATGATTTCTTTTCCAGTGCCTTTTAAACTAATAGTTACATTTAACCTTTCATCAGTATCTTTAATTGAATCCAGGCAGATTACTGCAAAACGATCGCCAATGCACATCATCACATTGGTATGGTAAATCGGGAAATTTGATCCATCTACCGCCTGGAAGGCAACTGGCTCGTATCCGGTAAGCATGCAAAAATTGTTCAGCACTTCTTCATCAGTGCGCACACTCAAGCAGGCGTAAACAATTTTATTGGTACGATCTAGTACCATGCTTCCGGTACCCTCTAAAAACGCATGTTGTTGTTCGTAAAAGCTTAAATCACTGATGTGGTTGACTTCGAAATGGTTTTTCAATCCTTCTAATATTTCATTTCTGCGCTCTAACCTGCGGTTTTCAGAAAACATAGGATAAAGATATACTGAGCCATCATCGTGGAAAGAAACCCAATTGTTCGGAAAAATAGAATCAGGTGTTTCAGGCTCCAAAGTGTCATCTATAACGGTAACATCAACACCGTTTTGCTGCAATAAGGTTACAAAAGCATCAAACTCTTTTAGCGCAGCTTTTTGTACATCGCTTTCGGTAGAAGCAACCTGGAACTTATTGTTTCCTGCCGTTTGCTCGTTGAATTTAAAATCAACAGGGCGGATCATTAAAATGTGATTGGTCGTCTGCATTTTTGGGTTAATTGTTTAAACCGGTTAATTGGTTAACTGTTCCGGGCGATTGCCCGTCATTCATTTACCATCTTACGTTTTACATGCTACAAATTGTCTCTCAATATCGGTAAACTCATACAATGAAAACCACCACGGGCGCGTGATAATTCTGCAGATGGCATTAAAATCAAAGTATCGGTTATGGTTTCAGCATTTACTTTGCCGCTTTCTAAATCCTGGATCAAATCTTTCACATCCACCACATCAAAGCCAGCGGCTTTAAAGGCTTCAACAGTTTTATCGTTTCTATCGTAACCTAAAACTACACCTTCTTTAATGGCTAAAAGATTACATGAATCCGTCCATTGTTCTCTCGAATCGTAAGGGAACTGGTTATTTCCGCTGTAGATAATCTGCGTGGGTTCAGTGCTTTTTAAGTCGTTCTGGCTAATGTCGTTTAATAAAGCTTCTACATGTTCGAAATGTTTAGGTTCCTGTGGATTGGCTTTAGTAAACTGGATAGCAGTAGTGGCCTCCAATTTTTCTGGTTCTTTTAAAAAGTTGATCGGCTCGTAAGGATTATATTTTGGTGAATGGGCAATGGAATTCAAAATGACCCAGGTATTGCGTTTAACCTGAGTGAAAACTGTGTCCAGGTGCATATAATCGCGTTTGCTTGGTATTTTTACCACGGTAACTTTTTCCACCACATCCTGATCGAACAATAGTTTAATCGCTTCATTGGCACCATGTTCAGAAGTTCTTTCGCTACAGCCAATCAATACATGGTTAGGGCTTACCATCATCACGTCACCACCTTCTAAAGTGGTGCTGAAAGCAGGTTCATCGCCCGGGCGTAAAAAGTGCATGGTCACGTCCGGAATTTCGAGAATATTATTGCGGTAGCTATCAAACAAAGGATGGTTGAAGAAAATATAACGCATTAAAAGTGTTTCGCGCACACGAGCTTTTTTTGCCGGTTTGTTTAACAGGATGTGGTTATTAATGGTTATGCCCACATCCCTGGTGAAAATTAAATTGGGGATTGGCGCAAAAATCATGGTATCGTTGGCCAATGTTCCGGAGATAAAAATCTCTGCCAGTTGTTTCGGATCGGTATTCGTTAATTCCAATTGAACTTTATAAGTACAACCTTCAATCGCACAAACAGCGGCAACCAGTTTTTTACGGATGGATTCGTCCTCCAGCATTTCACTTAAGAGGTTCTGAATCTCAATTACAGACTTTGAATTGTGGAAGTCAGGGTGGTTAGGTTTATAATAATTACGGTTGGATGCTTCTGAATCTATTTCAGCCAGTTTTCCTTTAATCTTATCAGGATCAAGAAAATACATCAGCAGTTTAATATAATAATCGTATTCGCCTTTACGGATGGTATCTAAATGGACAATATCTTCGAAAAGCCAATCTTGTGCCTTAGAGGGTACTACTTTGCCTAATCCACTATCAGGACTATGTATTAATAATTTACGCAATCTGCCGATTTCGGTGGTTACGCTCACTTTAAAATTGGGGTTCTGCTCGCTCATAAAAAAGTTAGTTATTGCAAATCTATCAGAAAAATTCAGATATGAGAATTGAGATGATAGATTTGAGATAGACTGATGCTTAAAAAGGTTTATTTATTGCATAGAACCAAGATCTCTAAACTATTGGAATTTTTTAGCGTCCGAAAGTACGATGTCCGAAAGTCTGAAGATATAGTTTGAAAATAAGCACTGGAAAAGTTAGAAGATCAATGAAGTTATTTTATAGGCACCCTGTCTTCCGACCTCGGACCTCTGACTTTTTTATTGCATAGAACCAGCCAGATAAACCTTATTGAAGCGGCAGCTCCCGATTCCTTCAATCGGGACTATAGCGGAAAGAAGGACTATCGGTACAGATAAGCACTAAGGTACCTTTTCAAACCTTTTATCACGATGAGAATTGAACTGCCAGCCGGAAACCTTTTACCTTCCACCTTTTTTCTCTATTTTTGACGCATGAATTTTATTATTGCCGAAACACAGAAAGCCATTTTTGAACTTTATAAGGAAGAAGTAGCCGAAAGTGTAATCAACATACAAGAAACCCGTAAAGAATTTGAAGGACAGGCAACTATTGTTGTTTTTCCAATCACTAAAATTTCGAAAAAATCGCCAGAACAAACAGCCACAGAAATTGGCGAATATTTAGTCGCTAACGTAGCTGATATTACCAAATTTAACGTAGTTAAGGGCTTTTTAAACTTAAGCATTGCCGAAAGTTATTTCTTAAAACAGTTTAACGAAGAAATTTTATCGCCTGATTTTGGTGTATATGCACCGAATGGTAAAAAGGTAATGGTAGAATATTCATCGCCAAATACCAATAAACCGCTTCACCTGGGGCATGTGCGTAATAACCTGTTGGGTTACTCGGTTTCTGAACTGCTTAAAGCTTACGGTTACGATGTGGTGAAGGTAAACCTGGTTAATGACCGTGGGATCCACATCTGTAAATCGATGCTGGCCTGGCAAAAGTGGGGCAATGGCGAAACGCCTGAAAGCACAGGCTTAAAAGGGGATCACCTGGTTGGAAAATACTATGTAATTTTCGATAAAGAGTATAAAAAAGAGATTGATACTTTAAAAGCGGAAGGACAAACTGAAGAAGAAGCTAAGAAAAATGCACCACTAATTAAGGAAGCGCAGCAAATGCTTTTGAAATGGGAGCAAGGGGATGAAGAGGTAGTTTCGCTTTGGAAAACCATGAACGAATGGGTTTACGCTGGTTTTAATGTAACGTATAAAAACCTTGGTGTTGATTTTGATAAATTTTATTACGAAAGCAATACCTATCTGTTAGGAAAAGGTACGGTTGATGAAGGTTTGGCTAAAGGCGTTTTCTTTAAAAAAGAAGATGGTTCGGTATGGATCGATTTAACTGCAGATGGTTTAGACCAGAAATTGGTTTTACGTGCGGATGGAACTTCAGTTTACATTACGCAGGATTTAGGTACTGCCGAAATGAAACACGATGATTTCAATATGGATGAGTCGATTTATGTGGTCGGAAATGAGCAGGATTACCATTTCAAAGTGTTGTTCCTGATTTTAGAAAAACTGGGTAAAAGCTGGGCAAAAGGTTTGTACCACCTATCGTACGGAATGGTCGATTTGCCAAACGGTAAAATGAAAAGCCGCGAGGGAACCGTTGTAGATGCCGACGAGCTGATTGAAAGCATGGTAACCACTGCCCGCGAAAAAACCGAAGAATTGGGTAAAACCAACGATTTTAGTGAAGCAGACAAAGAAGAATTATATAAAAATATAGGTTTAGGTGCCTTGAAATATTTCCTTTTAAAGGTTGAACCGAAAAAACGTTTATTGTTTAATCCGGCTGAGAGTATCGATTTCCAGGGGAATACCGGACCGTTTATTCAGTATACGCATGCGCGGATTAAATCGTTATTGAGCAAATCGGATTACAAGTTTAGTGTTGGGAGTTTGGCGTATAGCGGGATAAGCGATGTGGAATTGGAAATGATTCTGCAATTGGCAAAATATCCTGCGGAGATTGCCATTGCGGCAAAAGCTTACAGTCCGGCGAGTTTGGCTAACTATTTATATGAACTGGCTAAGCTGTTTAACAAATTTTACCATGAGGTACCGCCAATTGTAAAAACGGAAGAAGGTGAAGCGAAACAGTTCCGTTTAAACCTGAGCAAAAAAACTGCTGATATCATTCATGCTGGAATGTTGATTTTGGGAATTACTTCGCCAGAGCGGATGTAAAGCATGGAAGAGGTAAGATGGAAAATGGGTGATGTGAGATGGAAAATATATACTGCGATTCTTTAATTATTATGCAAAAATAGGGGGGAGTCGCATCATTTAATCATATAAGTAATTATCCCTGCCCTTTGTTCTGTATTTACAGATGGAAAGGGCAGGGGTGATTAATTATTTTGCTTTAGCCGATTCTGGCAGCAGTACCAATCTGATATAATTCTTGCCGGTCAGGTATTTATCTGCAATATCTTTTACCTCTTTTGCAGTCATTCCTTTGATGATCTGGTTATAGTTACTGATCTGGTCAAGCGGTTCTCCATTGCTGAGTTGTCCAGTCAGGTAATCCAGCCAGAAATTATTGGTTTTCATCGTGGTTTGCATCGTATGTAAGTCTTCGGCTTTAAACTTTTCAATGTTTTCAGGTGCCGGGCCAACTTTCTTCAACTTTTCAACCTCATCTACCGCAGAGGCAATCATCCTTTCTACATTTGCAGGTGAACAGCCAAAATAGATAGATATACCATATCTGCCATCAGGCAATTTACGGGTACTTACTTCCGCAGCCGGAGAATAAACCCCACTTTCTTCCTCCCGCAATCTTTCCAGTAAACGGATTTCCAAAGCTTCTTTTAGTGCCTGCATCTTCAGGGTACTCGCGTAATCATAATCAAACTTTCCAGAAAAAACCAGGTAAACCATGGCCTTGTCCTCCTTACCAGCATATACTGTTTTGGATATCAAGCCTTCAGGGGCATGGATGTCCAGATTTTTTGCTGCCTCTATGGTTCCGTTTGCAGGAAGGGAAGCGATGTATTTTTCCAGGTAAGGCTTTAGTTTTGCCTCGTCTATATTTCCTACAAGGACAAATTTCATCCCCGTTACATTGGCGAATCTCTCCTTATATATCGAATATGCGCGATCAAGGTTGATCTGTGCAATCTTCTCCAGGTTAGCAGGCGTACGGCGGACATTGTAGTTCCCCAAAACTGTAGTCATTGTATCACTGAAAACCGATTCAGGATCATCGTCTTTGTTCACCAGGGCCGCTTTTGCATTGGAGATAATTCCTTTGAAAATCTGCTCATCTTTACGCGGTTCTGTAGCGTAGGCATACAGCAAACTAAAGGCACTGTCCATATCTTTGGCATTTGTACTCCCAATAAAGCCTTGCATACGCTCATCTATAAAAGGAAAAACCGATACCTGTTTACCTGAGAGGTATTTTTCCAGCTGACTGGCATTATAATTCCCTACACCTGCTGAAGAGATAATATTTGAGGCATTAGCTGCACTTTCATAGTCCGCATCACCGTATAAGGATGTTCCCCCATCGGTAAAAGCCTGGAAAACAATCTCGTCATTTTTGAAGTTCGTTTTCTTCAGGATCACATTTACACCATTGCTGAGGGTAAGGAAAGTAAGTCCGGTTTTGGCATTTTTCTCCTCCTTCACAATTTTTCCGGGTACCGGCATATGAGCCAGTAAGGGCAACGTACTTACATCGTCTTTAAAAGCATCCATCTTTTCTGCATTGACTTCCTTTATCCAGGCTAAAACAGCAGACTCGGCCGGTAAAGTTGCCTTATCCTTTTCAGGTGCGGTCACAATGATATCCCTGTCTGTTTCCCTGATGTATTCTTTGGCTAGTGCATTTACCTCTGCAAGCGTAATTGTAGGAATAAACCGGTTTACCATTTCATTTTGTTTGCTTAATCCAGGAGCGGCCCCGCCATAAAGGAAATGGTTCATATAAGCATTTACATAGGTATTGGAAGTCATTTTATCCTTTTCCTGCATCATCGCTTCCATATCATTCAGATACTCCCTTTTGGAACGCTCCAGCTCTGTTTTAAAAAAGCCCAGCCGCTGCAGTCTGGCCGTTTCCCTCCAAACCGCTTTAAATCCACTCTCCACTTCTCCGGGCCTGCAGCTAACATAAAGTTTAAATGCTTCCAGCCCTGGCATAACTTCACGAATTGCGGCACCACCTTCTAAAAACGGAGGATTGGCTTGCCGTGATAATTCCATGTAACGCCTGCTCAGCATTCCGTTGAACAGATTTCTCAGCAGTGAAGCACGGTAATCATTCTCTGTATAAATTTTCTGCTCTTTATGCTTGGAATTAACTTCTATAACCGTATTGGTCAATTCTTTATCCGTTACCGCAAGAAACTGGTTTTTTCCTGTTAAGGAAGAACTATATTTTACCCTTGGTTTTTCATTTGGCGGGTTTTTCAGGTCAGCAAATTTTTGCCTGATCAGTTGTTCCATTTTTGCCACGTCAATATCACCTACAATAATAAGGGCCTGCAGGTTCGGACGGTACCAGTTATGGTAATAATTGCGGATCACTTCTGGTTTAAAATGAAGGATTACATCTGCTTTACCAATAGGCAAACGTGAGGCATAACGCGAGTTATTTACCATCACCGGAAGGGTTTGTCTTAGTATGCGGTCTTCAGCGCCCTTACCCAACCTTTCTTCTTCCATAATCACACCGCGCTCCTTTTCAATCTCGGCAGTCTCCAGTGTTAGTCCTTGCGCCCAATCGCGCATAATCTGCAGCCCGTTTTTCATCACCGCAGGATCATCTGTGGGCAGCGGTAACTGATAAACTGTTTCATCAAAACTGGTGTAGGCATTTAAATCGGCACCAAACCTGACGCCGGCTTTCTGGAGATAATTGATCAGCTCACTTTTAGGGAAGTGCTCCGTTCCGTTGAAACTCATATGTTCCAGGAAGTGTGAAAGTCCCTGCTCCTCATCTGTCTCCAGGATAGATCCTACCTTATTGGCAAGATACATCACTACCCTGTGCTCAGGCTCATTGTTATGGCGAATATAATAGGTAAAACCATTCGCCAACTTTCCGGTACGTACCGAAGGATCCAAAGGAATCAGTTTTGTACCCGGCTGAACAGTATGGTGAACAGCAACAGTGGATTTAGCAGGCTTGTGTTGTGCTCCCGCAAGCAAAGGCAGGCAATTGCCTGCGATAAGCAGGGCTATATTAATTTTGTATATTTTCATATGGGTAATAAAATTTATAATGCTGGTTTTTCATCAGCTATACCGCGCTGTGCGATGATCTGTGATCTGCCTGATTTAGTGTGGCAGCACTTCTGCCAGTTTACGCTCCAGTGCTACTCCCCGCAGGTTTTTTGCGATAATCTTGCCGTTCGGGTCAATCAGGAAATTCGACGGGATCATAGTCACATCAAACAGTTTACCGACTTTGGAGCCAACATCCTGTAGATTTGGCCAGGATAATTTATCCTCACGCAAGGCGGTCATCCATGAGCCTTTATCAAAATCTGAAGAGATGCCCAGTACATTAAAATTGTGTACAGCAAATTTTTTGTAGGCTGCAACTACATTAGGATTTTCCTGTCTGCAAGGTACACACCAGCTGGCCCAGAAATCGACAAGCACATATTTTCCCTTGTAGGAAGATAAGCTGACTAACTTTCCGGTAGAATCAGGTAGGGAAAATTCTGGTGCCACCATCCCAACACTTACTTTTTGTGCACGTTTAAGGTCTGCAGTCAGTTTTTTTCCAACTGCAGTCAGTTTCAAAGGGGCCATAATTTGTTTAAACAAGTCCATGGTTTTTTCAAAAGGCATTCCGTGCCTGAAAGACTCTGATAAAAGGTAAAGACTGAAATAATTGGAGGGATGACGGGCTATATATGAACTGTCTGTTGTTATTTTTATCTGATCCAGCGAATCTGATGCCTTTTCTATTGTCTTCATCTGCTGTCTGAGCTTTTCCTTATTTTGTGTGCTGTCACTCATCAGGTCCTCAATGTTGAAATAAGCAGACCTTGCATCACTCAAAGCCAATGTAAGCTCCGCTGTTTTACTTTCATAAGCTACCTTTTCTGTATTCAAAGGAGAACCTGAAAATATGGCTTGTGAAATGTTTCCCAATGGAAAAGAGACATTAAAAACCCCTTTCTCAATAAACAATTGACAGGACGGGCGCACAGCTTCGTCTTTCTGGTACTTTCTTTTAGTGGTCAGGGAATAAGAAAGCACTGACCATACCGGATCTTTTACGTTCCCGCGGAAACTGAAGGTTCCGTTTTTCACCAGGGCAGAATCCTGTTGCATATCATCGCCTATATAACGTTCAAGATAAACAGTCACTTTATCAGTGGGTTTCATGCCGGTTATTTTTCCCTTTAAGGTATAATTCGGAGTTTTCTTCTGCGCTAAAGACACAGTGCTGCCTGTAATCAGCAACAGGAAAAGTATAAATTGGATCGATCTGTTATAATATGTATTCATTCTTATAGATTTAGTTGTAACCTGGGTTTTGTGTCAGTTTTGGATTATTTCGTATTTCTGCCCTTGGTACCGGGTATAGGGCAGCGGTAGACTTCCAGTAGGTAGGTTTATTTTCTGACATCACCTGGTCAAGGTGTCCAAGTCTGCGCAGGTTAAACCAGCGATCGCTCCATTCAAAACACAACTCCACTCTTCTTTCCTGTTCTACAGCATCAAGAATCGAACTTTCGGTTTGTCCATCATCCAGATTTTCAAGCCCCGCACGATTACGGATGGTATTCACATCCTGAACGGCAGCATCAAGTTGTCCGAGTTTAGCTAAGGCTTCTGCACGAATCAGGTATTGCTCCGCAAGCCTGAAAACTACAGTATATTCCTTATATTCTGAATTCTCAAGGTCTAATCTATATTTGTAGATCCTGTAACCGCCAGTTTCCTCATTAATATAATTCCATCTGCGTTTATCGCCGTCTTCAAAAGCGTCGATAAGACTATTGCTACCTTCATCCGCAACGGCAACATAAGCACCATCACCCAGGGTTTGCCCCGCTAAACCATATCCAATTTCATTCCACATTTGAAAGATAGATTCCTTATTATCGCTGTGAAAAATATCCATCTCCGCATCATCTGCGCTGGTTCCTTCCATCACACCAAGGCTATACTGACTATCATTTTCGATGATTTCGGAAGCTTTAAGACTGGCATTCTTCCAGTCACCGGTATATAAATATACCCTCGACAGCAATGCTTTAACCACCCATTTATTTGCCCTTACACGACCAGCGGTAGGATATTGATCACCAAGATAACTCTCGGCTTTTAGCAGGTCTTCCAGTATTTGTGCGTATACTTTAGCGACTGGTGTCCGGGGAAAATTCTTAGTTTCTTTATAAGCTGTGCTGGTTACCAATGGCACATCGCCAAAAAAATTGACGAGATAGAAATAACAAAAAGCACGCATAAATAATGCCTCACCGATAGCTTTTTGTTTCCCTGAAGTAGTCATGCCTTTCGAAGTTGCGACACCTTCTATGATCGAATTTGCGGTATAGATTACACTGTAATAATCTGACCAATAGGTTTTGGTAGAGGAGTTGACAGGATCTAAACGGTTATGGTACATATTCAGGAAGTCATCGTCTAATGATGCTGCTGGCTTCAATTCATCAGAAGAAAGTCCTCCGGCCACAGGGATATCAAATAAATTACTGTTACTTGCCCATTGAGCATACATACCAACCACTACACTATCAGCAGATTTATCATTGGCATATACTTGTTCTGTAGTTCTGATGAACTCAGGCTTTACTTCTAATATTTTTTTACACGATGTGCTAACCACAGTCAGCATCAGCAGGAAAGCTATGCGGTATATCAAATTTTTCATTGTATAATTTTAAAAAGTTGTTTTTAGACCAAAAGTAAACGACCGCAGGGTAGGCATACTGATACCTGTTTCAGGATCAAAGCCAGGATAGTTGGTCAGGGTAAACAGATTATTACCCATCGCGTATACACGCAAATTTTTCATCCCCAATTTCCCGGCTTGTTTTTCTGAGAAGTTATATCCAAATGAAACATTTGAAAGCCTGATATAAGAATTATTAAAGGCGGTAGCTAAACTTGAATTATAAGTGTAGATCACGGCACCATCTGTGGTATAAGCGATGCGGCTACCCGGATTTTGCGGACTTTGCCATCTGTCGAGTACTTCTACGGGCTGGTTATCCAAAGTAGCACCAGGGCTCAAATTCAGGATACTATTTCGTCCGCTCTTTTTAAAACTTAGGAAAATATCCAGATCAAATCTCTTATAAGAGAAATTATTAGTAAAACCTCCGTAAAATGTTGGCAAAAGGTTACTTAACGGAACATTATCATTTGGATATTCTATAGTGCCATTTCCATCCACATCCCTGTATACAGGTTTACCGGTTTGAGGATCTATTTTCTGAAAGTCGAATCCCCAGAACAATGATAAGGATTTGCCGATGGCATATAGATCCTTATATGAGGAATTTTCCAGGTCAGGGAACGATAGCAATTTATTTCTTCCAACGCTTAAATTAAAGCTTGAGGTCCAGCTAAAATCTTTGTGTTTAATCTGCGAAGTGTTCAACATAAATTCCCATCCGCTATTCTGTATCTGCGCATCCATGTTCTGATTTACGTCGCCCACTCCAACTTGTGAAGCCAAAGGATACGCTACCAGCTGGTTACCTGAACGGTTCCTGTAATAATTTACGGTAAGCATCACCGCATCGTTCAGGAAACCAAGCTCTATTGCGGCTTCGAATTTTTTATTTTCTTCCCACTGATAATCACTGTTGAAAAGGTTTTTAGGAAAAAGTCCGGTTCCCTGATATTTGTTGAAGGTTTTTTCGTAATTCACGAAATAACTGTAATCACCTATATTGTCATTACCGCTCAGTCCGTAACTTGCCCTCAGTTTACCCATGCTTAAGAAGGGCATTGCCGATTTCATCCATTGGCGTTCTGTAAAAATCCAGGCTGCACCAAGCGACCAGAAATCGCCGAACTGTTTACCGGGTGCAAAGCGAGAGGAACCATCCCGTCTCAATGTTGCATTCACGAACAACTCATTCTGGTATTCATACCCTATACGGGTAAAGGCGGAAAGAAAGCGATACTGACTTCCCAGTTGCGTGGTATCAGACCTTTGGGCTGCTGAGACATTGCCTAACAAAGCATCATCCGTAAAGCCATAAGCATTTAAGGCATAATTTGAAGATCTGTTATCAATGTAGGTGCCACCAAGTAAAGCGCGGAAAGTGCTGTTTCCACGATGAAGGACATAATCTGCCTGGGGCTCAAAGGTGAATGAGTTGTTTCTGTTATTTGCATAATAGGTGTACCCTTGAGGATTAGAAGATTTAGGGTCTTGTGCAGCGATAGGAGTCAACATCATTTGCCTGATCCGTAAATCAGTATAACCTACACTGGCTTTCAGCGTCAGGTCAGGCAATACTTTGTAACTTCCCACAAAATTGGTGATGGCACTTTTAGATTTGCTTTCCATCTTGCTTAATGAAGTGGCAATCGGATTAGGCACTCCCCAGTTTAAAGAGCCATCCTCATTATATAAGGAGTAATTGGGTGGCAGAGCGTAAAAAGCAACAGGATCGAGGGCGATAGCCGTGTTCCTATCTCCTGAATAGCTGAGGGTCAAGGCAAGATTCAATTTATTATTTTTCGAATTGTGATCGGCATTGAATCTGATATTCCCACTTTTTAGCCCATCCTTAGTATTGTATACCGTTTTCTCATTTCTATATCCTCCTCCCAGCAAAAAACGGGTCTGATTACTTCCACCAGTGATATTCAGCTCTGCATTTTGCGTTAACGCCGTTTTATCAAAAAACTCCTTTTGCCAATTGGTATATTTCGTCTGACTCCACTTGGTTAAATCAGGGAATGCATCTTCGGTGATTTCTATCCCATCATTGATTGCAGCCTGTCTGCGCATGTCAAGATATTGTTCCGTATTCAGCATATCGATGAAATGTGGAATTTTAGCAATAGAAGCGTAAACGTCGGCCCCGATTTGTATCTGGCCCGCTTTACCTCTTTTTGTCGTAATCAGAATCACTCCATTAGCTCCTCTTGCACCATAGATCGCCGTAGCATCTGCATCTTTAAGGACCTCGATATTTGCAATTGAACTGGGGTCTATACTTTTAAATGGACTTTCACTTGATCCATTAGTCAATATGCCAAGATTGGTTAAACCAGCAATAGAGCTTGAAGTAAAAGGAACGCCATCTACGATATAGAGCGGCATTCTGGCTTTTCCATCAAGATTCAATGTATTGATCCCCCTTATCTGCACACTCACTTGTGCGCCCGGCAAGCCACTGTTATTGGTAATCAACATGCCCGAGACCCTGCCCTGTAATGCAGCAATAGGATCTGGAGTGGGTGTTTTCTCCAATACAGCTGCATCTATAGAGACTGTAGATCCGGTATTTGTTCTTTGAGAAGTTTTTTGTCCATAAGCCAGCACCCGCACTTCATCAAGGACATTTGTACTAGGCTTCAGTTCAATATTAATTACCCCTTCAACATCTGCCACACGTATTTTCTGCTGCTGATAGCCAATATAACTCACTATCAGTACATCTTCCTTTTCAAGCCCTTCGATCAAAAAACTACCATCATCTTTTGTCCGGCTCACCCTGTGTGTACGTTCTACCATTATGGATACGCCCCCGAGCGGTCCCTGTTTTACTTTCACCACCCCGCTTACTGTTATTTTAGGGGTGAATAAGCTGATAATTTTTTCGGCTACTGACTTTTCTTTCCTGCTGATAATCACCGAATGTTCGTCTATCGCATAACTGAACGGGAGATTTTCCAGGCATTTATCCAGTACTTTTTCCAGCGGAGCGTTCCTGAAGCCTGCATCTATTTTTACCGTTTGAAAAAGCTGATCTGAAGAGGCTACGACATCGTAACCTGTCTGTTTTCTGATCGCTCCGAAAATTTCTTTGAGCGTACTGTTTTTCTGCACAAAAGTAACCTTTTGGGCGAATCCGGTGGCGCTCACCTGAAGCAACGTTGCTAAGAGTATAATAGTTGTTAACTTCATGATAAACAATATTTTATAAAAGCAGCGCAAAGGCTTGCATAAAATCTTATTATAATTTTTATACATTTGATATCTGTTAAAATTGAATTGATTCATTACCTGATAAGATTAGGTTTTAGCAAAACACGGCCAGGGATGTTCCACCATCCTTGGCTATTTTGTTTTTGAAAGATCAATATGCTAAAAACCCTTTTCGTCGGTTCCTTCCTAAGGATCGTGATGGCGGTTGTTCATGTTGGTTGGTTTGGTTGATTAGTTGATTAGTGATATTGTTAGCCTTTTAATGATCAACGAAAACCTTATTTCCGGTAATTTCGAATGATACATCTTTGGTCCTGGCCAGAAGGTTCAAGGTTTTAGAGAGCTGGTCGTACTTGGTTATACTCCCCAGGAACTTCTTTTTCTTAATCTCCTGGTTTTTATAAATGATCTCCACATTGTACCATCGGGCAATTCTTGACAGGATATTTTCCAGGGGTTCATCATTGAACATAAAGTAGCCCTGTGTCCAGGCAACGGCCTCATCAGGGTTTACAGCTATGATTTGTTCTGTTGTGGCCGAGCGTATAAACTGCTGACTAGGTTTTAGTAACTGGTTGTTGATTTTTACGCTTCCTTCAAGGAGTGTCGTTTTAGAAAGATTATCATCAGGATAGGCCGAAATATTAAAGTGGGTACCCAATACTTCCACCGTTTGTCCTTTACTGGATACAAGAAAGGGATGGATTTTATCTTTCGCTACCTCAAAATATGCTTCCCCTGTTAACTCTACTTTACGGTTGAGTGCCCCCAGGAAGGATGAAGGATATTTGATTGAAGAAGCCGCGTTTAGGATTACTTTGGTTCCATCCGGTAAACGCACTTCATAATTTTGTCCACGTAAAGTAGACAGGGTATTGATTTGATCGTTACTGGTTATACCCCGGTCAACTACTTCGTATACAATTTGCCCGTCGCTGGTTTTGCGGACAACCACCCCTTGTTCTTTTGCCAACTCACCAGTACGGGCATCAGAAAGTATGATGACTTTTCCATCAGGGAGTGTAAGTGTCGCGTTGTTTTTTCCGGGGGCAATATCTTTGGTATAAACTACCTGTTGCTGCTTCGGCTGCGTTTTTACTACATAAAAAATTGCAGTGCCAACCGTAATACATAATGCTGCCGCAATGGATATTTTTTTCCATAGCGCAGGTCTCTGTATTTGTGGAGATGATACCGTATTTTGTTTCTCAAAATCTTTTATGCCATTAACAAACAGCACTCTTCTCCAGATCTCATTGCGAAGCGGGCCATCCTCAATAATTTTTCTGTCTTTTTTTTCATAATTGGCCGAAAAAATATATAAATATTCAACAATTTCCTTCTCTTCCGGTGTACAAATTCCCAGTTGATACTTTTTAAGTAAATTATTGTGCTCGTTCTGATGATTTTCCATCCTTTATTTGCGCTTACTGTGGCTAATTACAGTGATAACAACTAAAGAAGGGGTTGGTAGTAGGCAGGATTAAAAAAAAGTTAAGAAAATATTAAATGAATCACCCATTTTGCTTTTCAGGATCCGTAAAGCATTATTTATTTGCTTTTTTACGGTTTTATCAGAGATATTTAATTGTTCAGCAATTTCTTTATGTGTTTTATGCTGCTTTCTGCTCAATTCAAACACTTCTCGCATTTTTGGTGGCAGGCTGTTTAATCCCTCTTCAATCACACGTTTAAGGTCCTGTTCCCGCACTCTGCTGTCAGGCATTTGTGAAGGGTGCTGAATAATATGCTCTACCTGTGCTAAATATTTAGCTTCTATCTTAAAATGTTTCAGGCGGTTTAAAATTCTGTTACGCGTAACTGCATAGAGGAAAGCTGCTAAATTGGGATAAGAGGGAAGGCTGTCAGATCTTGACCAAAGGGCGGTGAACACTTCCTGAACTACATCTTTTGCTTCTTCTTCATCATTCAGCATCTGGTTGGCATGGCGAATAAGCAGCAGCCAGTAACGGTCGTAAATAATTTCAAAGGCCTCTTTATTTCCTGAATGGAAAGCATTTAAAAGATCGTCATCACTTTCAGGAACGAATGCTTTCATATTCACAAATAAATGCTGTCATAGTCAAAAGTAACAATAAATACCATTTTAAGCAATAATTCTAATATCCATAGTGAATTTTAAAACCTAACAGACAGCATGCTACGAAATCACTATCAATTTGTAAACATCTTTCAAACTTCAATAAACGAATAGTTTTAATCGGACAGCCGGATTTTGATAAGAATTTTTAAAATGGAAACACAGGTGGCTTACCTTTCAAAGGTGATATAAACAGTATTTTTGGCTTAATACTAGCGTTTCTGTAAATCGGTTTAGATTTAACCGGACAACAATTAACTTGTTTCAGAAGCTATCTACAATAGGATAAGATGGGAAATGTAATACGGATGATGCGGAAACTGTTCAGCACCATCCATTTTATAACTCCTATATTTATTTATTAAATGAATTTAGTTCCAAATCTGGATTTAACCTCTGCCACAAACTCTTTAACCCTTTGCTCTTCGTTTCTTGGGCAAATCATGAGCATATTGTTATTTTCAACCACGATGTAATCATGCAGTCCTTGTAAGATAACCAGTTTATCTTTTGGAACATTCACCATACAGTTCGATGAATCGAACATCAGAACCTGATCTGAAGGAATAACGGCATTACCCACATAATCTTTATCAGCCATTTCATAAATTGAGGCCCAGGTTCCTAAATCAGACCAGCCAAAATCAGACGGAAGCACATAAACATTTTCTGCTTTTTCCATAATTCCGAAATCTATCGAAATATTGGTGCATTGGAAATAAGCGTTATTTATAAATTCTTTTTCACCAGCTTTATTCAATTCAGACCTGCCAATATTAAATATTTCATACATGTCTGGGAGGTGTTTCTCGAAAGCATTTAGTATGGCCTTAGCCGACCAGATAAAGATCCCGGCATTCCACAAGAAATCGCCGCTCTGCAAAAATGATTTTGCCAGTTCTAAATTTGGCTTTTCGGTAAAGGTTTTAACTTTATGCAGATCGGTATCAGTATTTAGAACATAATCAGTGTGCTGAATATAACCATAACCTGTATCCGGGCGATTTGGTTTAATGCCCAATGTGATTAAACAATCATTTTTTGATGCAGCTTCTAAAGATTGCTCAATAGATGCTACAAATCCATCAATATTCGCAATGGTATGATCTGATGGGGCAACCACAATAGTTGCATTCGGGTTTAACTCAGCAATTTTTAAACTTCCATAAGCAACACAAGGGGCTGTATTTCTCATTAAAGGTTCCGCCAAAATCTGGTTATCTGATAATTGAGGTAATTGCTCTTTAATTAAATCTGCATAAATTTCGTTGGTAACGATAAATATATTTTCAGGAGGACAGATGTTTAGAAATCTTTCGTAAGTGCTTTGAATCAGGGTTTTTCCAACACCGAAAAAATCGATAAACTGTTTTGGATATTCTGTTCTACTTACTGGCCAAAAGCGACTTCCTACACCGCCAGCCATAATTAATGCATAATAATCTTTATTCATTTTTTATTTTAAAAATTACACTATTCCTTCGTTGAGGAGATCGTGTAAATGGATGATGCCAAAGTAAGTATTTTGTTCCAGAACTAGCAATTGTGTGATGTTATTTTGCTTAATAATGTCTAATGCATCAACTGCTAAAGCATCGAATTGTATGCTCTTTGGTGTTTTGCCCATTATATCTTCGGCTTTTAGGTTTGCAATAGAATTGTTATTTTCTAACATCCTCCTGATATCACCATCGGTAATAATGCCTAGCACGTTCTCATCGTTATCAACAACAACAACAGCACCCAAACGGTTTTTACTAATTTCTATTAACACATCTTTAACCGGAGCTGATGGATGTATGGAGGGTTTTTCGTTTGATAAAGCAAGATCCCTGGCTTTTAAATATAATTTTTTTCCCAGGGATCCTCCCGGGTGGTACTTTGCAAAATCTGATTCGTTAAAATCCCGGCATTCCAATAAACAGATTGCTAAAGCATCGCCCAGAGCCAATTGTGCCGTTGTACTGGTAGTGGGTGCCAAATTATGTGGACAAGCTTCTTTTTCGAAAGAAGTATTTAAAACCAGATCGGCTTGCTCGGCTAAAAAAGAATTCAATTCTCCAACCATCCCGATCAGCAGATTGCCAGCTGTTTTTAACAAAGGGGTAAGTACTTTTATTTCTGGCGTATTTCCACTTTTAGACAGGCAAATTACAATATCATCAAGCTGGATCATCCCTAAATCGCCATGAATAGCATCTGCAGCATGCATAAAAATAGCAGGTGTACCAGTTGAATTAAAAGTGGCCACCATTTTTTGAGCAATGATTGCACTTTTTCCTATACCAGTAACAATTACCCGTCCTTTACTATGTAAGATGCTTGATACGACCTTTTCAAAATCAGCGTTTATGTTCTTGGCAACATTTAATATAGCTGCCGCTTCAAGCTCTAAAGTGCTTATAGCTGATTGGATTATTGATTTTTTACTTTTCAAAGAGAAAATAATTGTTTGTTAATACTTGAAATTCTTGTAAAATTATGTTATTTTGGATACAAAAATAGCATCGCATATTTTATTACACAAAATGGACGTGAAAAAGTCGTTATTTGATAACCTTCAAAATTTCTTTGGGTTTGATAATTTCAAGGGTGATCAGGAGTCGATCATTACCAATATTTTAGAGGGCAACAATACTTTTGTTATTATGCCTACAGGCGGAGGGAAGTCTATTTGCTATCAGTTACCTGCTTTAATGAGCGAGGGGACAGCAATTGTGATCTCTCCACTAATCGCATTGATGAAAAACCAGGTAGACCAGTTAAGGGCTTTCGGTGGAAATGACAGTATTGCTCACTTTCTTAATTCATCCTTAAACAAATCTGAAATTACTCAAGTTAAATCTGACCTCTTAAGCGGGCAGACTAAATTGTTGTATGTTGCGCCCGAATCTCTGGCGAAGCAGGACAATATTGAATTTTTAAATCTGATTAAAATTTCTTTTGTTGCTGTTGATGAAGCGCATTGTATCTCTGAATGGGGGCACGATTTCAGACCAGAATACCGTAAAATTAAACAGGTTATCGCTGGATTAGGAAATAACATTCCAATTATTGCACTAACTGCGACTGCTACTCCAAAGGTTCAGCAGGATATTATGAAGAATCTTGGAATGATGGAGGCAACGTTGTTTAAATCGTCATTTAACAGGCCGAACTTATTTTATGAAATCCGCCCTAAAAGAGACATTGCCAAAGAGATTATTAAATACATCAAATCAAATCCGGGTAAATCAGGCATTATTTATTGCCTTAGCCGTAAAAAAGTAGAGGAAGTTGCCGAAGCCTTAAATTTGAACGGAATTAGTGCTTTGCCTTACCATGCAGGTTTAGATCCAAAAGTACGGGCCGAAACGCAGGATAAATTTTTGATGGAAGATGCTGAGGTGATTGTGGCAACCATTGCTTTTGGTATGGGGATCGATAAACCTGATGTTCGCTTTGTAATTCACCACGATGTACCTAAAAGTATGGAAGGCTATTACCAGGAAACTGGCCGGGCCGGGCGTGATGGTGGCGAAGGCGTGTGCATTGCTTTCTACTCTCAAAAAGATGTAGATAAGCTGGCTAAGTTTATGAAAGATAAGCCGGTTTCGGAAAGAGAAATTGGTACACAAATATTAAAGGAAGTGATCGATTATGCGGAATCTGGTGTTTGTCGCCGTAAGCAGATCCTTCATTATTTCGGCGAAAACTTTAACGAAACAGGCTGTAACTGCATGTGTGATAACTGCAAAAAGCCTAAAAAACAATTTGATGCTGAAAGCCAGTTATCAACTGTATTAAAGTTTATTGAGAAATCCGGAGAAAAATTCGACGATGCACACTTGCTAAACGTTTTCTTAGGCTTAGAAACGGCACAAACCATTGCATACGAACATAGTAAGGTTCCTGAGTTTGGAATTGGCAAAGAAGAAGGTGAGTTGATGTGGAAATCAATTATCCGCCAGGCTGTTTTAAACAATTACCTGTTTAAGGATATTGATAATTATGGTTTATTAAAGTTAACCAAGCAAGGGAGAGATTTTATTGTTAATCCTTATAGCCTTAAATTCATACTAAATGAACCAATAGAGAACGGTGCCGACGATGATGATGATGATGTAAAACATGGTACCGGAGCTTTAGATACCCATCTTTTATCCTTACTTAAAGAGCTGCGTAAAAAAATTGCGAAGCAAAAAAGTGTTCCACCATTTGTCGTTTTTCAAGATCCATCGTTAGAGGAAATGTGTACACATTACCCGATTACCATGGAAGAACTTCGCCAGATTTCTGGTGTAGGTTCAGGTAAAGCGATGAAATTCGGTACGCCTTTTATCGAATTGATCAAAAAATATGTCGAGGATAACGATATCGAACGTCCAATTGATCTGATTATTAAAACTCAGGCCAATAAATCGCAAATGAAAGTTTCGATCATTCAGAATATCGACAGACAGATCGGTTTGGAAGACATTGCTGATTCTAAAGGCATTACTTACGAAGAAATCCTGAAAGAAGTAGAATCAATTGTAAACTCTGGTACTAAACTTAATCTAAACTATTTCATTGATGAAGTGATTGATGATGACAGACAGGATGAAGTTTTTGATTATTTCAGGGCAGCTGAAAGCGATTCTATCGATGAAGCACTTAATGAATTGGGCGAAACAGATTATACCCGAGAAGAAATTCAATTGATGCGCATTAAATTCATGTCAGAATTAGGAAACTAGAGATTGATGGAAGATGGGAGAGGTAAGATGGATGATGTATCTGCTTATCAGTCCCATTTTCTATTATAGATTTTATTCCATACATTTTCCATCTTCCATAATACATTTTACATGTTAAACTATTTAGATAAATTAAAAAATACAGATTCGGGAAATTTCTTTTTAATGGCGGGTCCATGCGCTATTGAAGGCGAGGATATTGCCATGAGAATTGCCGAAAAGATTATTACGATTACCGATAAACTACAGATTCCATATATTTTTAAGGGTTCGTACCGCAAGGCGAATAGAAGTAAAGGAAGTTCTTTTACAGGTATTGGCGATGAAAAAGCTTTGCGCATTTTAGAAAGGATTGGTAGAGAATTTGGTGTTCCAACCGTTACCGATATCCATGAAAGTGCTGAGGCGGCGATGGCCGCTGCTTATGTGGATGTGCTGCAGATCCCCGCGTTTTTATGCCGCCAAACCGATTTATTAATTGCTGCTGCAGAAACCGGAAAAGTAGTTAACGTTAAAAAGGGCCAATTCCTTTCTGCTGGTTCAATGAAATTTGCTGTAGAAAAAGTAAAAGAAGCTGGGAACGACAAAGTCATTTTGACTGATAGAGGTAATACTTTTGGTTATCAGGACCTGATAGTTGATTATCGTGGATTACCAGAGATGCAAAGTTTTGGCGTTCCTGTAGTGATGGATTGTACACACTCGTTACAGCAACCCAATCAGAGTAGCGGTGTAACCGGAGGTAAACCAGAGTTGATCTCAACCATTGCCAAAGCAGCAATTGCAGTTGGTGCTGATGGTTTATTTATCGAAACGCATCCTGATCCTGCAAATGCAAAATCAGATGGAGCAAATATGCTTCATTTAGACCTGCTGGAAGAAACTTTAACCAAACTGATTAGAATCAGACAAGCCATACTATAATTTTGAATAATCCGAAAGTATTTCTTACTGCTGAATGGCGCAAACTAGCTTTGGCACAGTATGCCGTAGATAAAGAAATACTTTCGAAATACTTGCCTCCGCATACCATACTGGATGATTGGCAAGGCAAATATTACGTGAGTTTAGTGGGATTTATGTTTGTGGATGTAAAATTGCGTGGTTTTAATATTCCTTTTCATACTAATTTTGAAGAAGTTAACCTAAGGTTCTACGTCAAATTTAAAGATGGTGGCATTTGGAAACGAGGTGTTGTATTTATTAAGGAATTTGTTCCAAAACCTGCTATCACTTTTGTAGCCAATGCCCTTTATAAAGAAAACTATCAA
Source organism: Pedobacter sp. MR2016-19 (assembly GCF_014947265.1). Lineage (NCBI taxonomy): Bacteria > Pseudomonadati > Bacteroidota > Sphingobacteriia > Sphingobacteriales > Sphingobacteriaceae > Pedobacter > Pedobacter sp. MR2016-19. Next base: position 259,821 of record NZ_JADCNK010000005.1, on the reverse strand, counting down.
ACACTGGCCATGAAACACCTTTGGGTTGAACAGAAAGATCAACTGGAAGTAGCGTATTCCTGGAAAAACAGAAATTGGAATAGTTTTGCGGTTACTGCTACATCAAAGGCAGAAGATATTTTGGCTGGCAGCGAGGAAGAATTTATTACTGAACATTATTGGGGTTATACCAAAATCGCAGAGAATAAAACCTCTGAATATGGTGTTGAACATCCGCGCTGGCAAGCATATCCCATCAAGGATTATAAAATCAATGTTGATTTTGGAATTAATTATGGCGATGATTTTGCTTTCTTAAACAGTGCCATTCCCGATTCTGTAATTCTTGCTGAAGGATCAGAAATCAGGGTTTTAAAAGGTAAAAAGTTTTAATCTGTTTACCTAATAATGGTCGGTATGCTGAGTTATATTTTATAATATTTTCCACGCGCTAAAACAAGAGAAGTCAAGTTTTTAAAACTTGACTTCTCTAAATCTTAAACTCTTTTACGATAACTGAAAGATTATTTAGCAACTGCTTTACCTGAATAAGTTGCCGCTAATTTTAATGCATTGTAAGTATTTACAATTCCGCCACTGATACAAAGATCAGAAAAAGGAACAGAAACTTTTTCGGCATCTGGTCCTTCGCCTTTAGCATATTCTACATTGTGGTTCACTTTAGTAACCGATTTAACGATAATTTCTTTTACTTGCGCTGCCGTCAATTTAGGGTAATAAGAACGGATTAATCCGGCTAAACCAGCCACAACAGGAGAGGCCATACTCGTTCCATCTAAGTTTTTGTATTTAGAACCCGGTACGGTAGAGTAAATCTGAACACCAGGAGCGAAAACATCAACCTGTGTTTTACCAAAGTTAGAGAAACTGGCTTTTAGTGTTTCATCGTCTTGAGGACCTGAAGCACCAACGGTAATCCATGAAGCAATGGTTTTTTCATCTAAATCTTTATGGTTAGGGAAATTATTTTCGACATCGATATTTTTGTTTTCGTTACCTGCAGCCTGAACGATCAGTACATCTTTAGATGCTGCATATTTCATCGCTTCGTTAACAATAGCTTTATCCCAGCTATAAGCTTTACCAAAACTCATGTTAATTACTTTTGCGCCATTATCAACCGCGTAACGGATTCCATTTGCCACATCTTTATCTCTTTCATCACCATTTGGCGTACAACGAACACCCATAATGGCAACATTATCTGCTACACCTAAAATGCCAAGTTTGTTGGTTCTGTCAGCTGCAATAATACCAGCTACGTGCGTGCCGTGCATAGCATCAGGGCCTGCAACATCATTATTGCCATAAAATTTTTCCTTAGGGTTGTTAGGATCATCGCCAACTATGGAGCGTGGATCATAATCAAGATTTAAGTTGTATTTGGCCTGGCGTGTATAATAATCAAATCCTTCTACAATTTGATCTTCGTAAAAATCTTTAAAACTGCCTTTTTCTAATTGTTGACTTAGTACATTTTGGATCCTGCCCTCAACCTCAGTAGCTGGTTTAAAGTTTTTAAAATCTTCTGCGGTTGGATTTTCTTTACCGATTTTCTTTACTACTGCATCTAAAGCATTTTTAAAACCAGTAATACCTGCCAGATTTTCCTTAGCTTCCGCTAATTGTTTTTCTAAATCGGCTCTTTCTGCTTTAAAAACCTCGAAATCTTTTTTATCTTTTTCTGCTACATTCGCATCTGTGGTATTGGCAAAACGTACCTGGTCGCGACGAACTAAACGGGTTAATTCTAAAGTTTCGAAGTTTACAGATTCTTTAGGGCCACCAATAAAGTTCCAGCCATTAATATCATCGATATAGCCATTCTTGTCATCATCCTTACCATTGCCAGCTATCTCTTTGGTATTTACCCACATAATCCGTTTTAAATCCTCGTGTGTAGCTTCTACACCGCCATCATTTACGGCTACAATTACTTTAACAGATTTTTTACCTTTTAAAAGTTCTTTATATGCTTTTTCCGTACTGATTCCGAAAGTGCTATCACTTTTAAGATCAAGGTTTTGCCAATTGGCTTTTTGCGCATTGGCCAAAGTTGGTACTGCACTTACGAACGCAATGCTTAATAGCGCGCTAAAAATTCTACTCTTATTCATTTATGTATTTTTGTATTAAACGGTGAAAGTTAATTTTAATTTTTTTATTGAAAGAAATTCTATTAAAATTTAATGCTTTCCAGCTATTTTATTGCAGAGCTTTATTAGCAGTTTTAATAAAAAAGCCGTCACCTCGACCCGAGCACCAAAGAGTGGAGATATCTATCTGAACAGATTCCTCGACCTTATTGCACTCCGCTCGAAATGACGACCGATCTAAAAAAAATTACCTTACTCTATTTTAAGCCAGCTGCAATTTTCTTGGCCATTTCATCATGTGATTCAATTACTTTTAAAGTATTCGTAGCCCATTCTTTAATGCTTTGGTCACGGTTTTCAATCCCTTGTTTAAATAATGCTACTGTTTTTTCATGATCGGTAACCATCATAGCCATATAATGTTTATCAAATGCTGTACCGGTCATTTTTTTCATTCCATCCAAATGGATCTGCTCATCGGCGGGCAGTGCATCAGGAGTAATCACTTTTTTGTTAACCGCCAACGCTTTTAATTCTGCATTCGCTTTGGTATGGTCGGCAAGCATTTTAGCTGCGAAGTCTTTTACTTCGGTACTTTTTGCATTTTTTGCTACAATCTTAGCTGCTTCAACTTCCATAATACCACCTACAGCTGCTTTTCTTAAAAATGTAGCGCCTGCCTCATCAATACCAGATTCTGTACTCTCGGCACCGGCAACATGGTTACCATTTACCATGGTAGTATCGCCAGAAACGCTGTCTTTTGTAGTAGCCGATTTTTTATCTGCAGTTTGACAGGCCTGAAAGGAAAGTGCCAAGGCAAAAGCTGTTGACAATAAAAATATCTTTTTCATGTTTTCTCTATATTTAATAGATTAGAAACAAGAGCACTGGAAAAAGGTTTTTGTTGTAAGGGTTATTGTGCTACTCCATATGGATTTTTGATAACAATAGCCATTAAACGCTCCGGATTTTCCACTGGTTCAAAACCAAATTGTTTGTACAATCCATGTGCATCCAAAGTGCCTAAGCGATATGTTCTTAATCCCTGTAAATCGGGATGAAAGATCATAAACGACATCAGTTTTTTAGCTAAACCCAAGCCGCGGTAGTTTTCTTTAACATAAACATCACAAAGCCATGCAAAAGTAGCCTTATCGGTTATCCATCGTGCAAAACCTACCTGTTCCTGATCTTTATAAATTCCAAAACAAAGCGAATTTTCTATAGAACGTTTTACGGTATCCAGCGGAATGCCCTTTGCCCAATATGACTCTACACTTAAATAATAATGTATGGCTTCCAGATCTAAAAGGTCCTTTTTATCAGAAAATATAAAACCGTTTTCGCTGATTTCCATTTTGATTAATGATTGAATTTTAAATGATTAAATGAGTGAATTCTTTCAAAATCCACTTAAAAAATTAGCTGAATTTTTCTAAGCCTCTTTCGCAGTTAACCGATTAACCAGTTCAGATAATTAAGCCTTTCTAGTTACGCATATTAATAAACTGCAGTGGCTGATCAAAATCTTCATTTCTACAAAGGCTGATCACGGCCTGCAAGTCATCAATTTTCTTTGCGGTAACCCGAACCTGATCATCCATAATAGATGGTTGAACTTTTAAGCCGCTGGCTTTGATTTTCGCCACCACTTTTTTTGCTGCTTCTTTATCCAAACCTTCTTTTATGCTGATTTCTTTTCTGATCATGTTGCCTGAAGCCTGATGCTCGTCGCCAAAATCTAAACTTTTCGGATCTAAATTCTGTTTCATCATCCGCGAAATAATGGAATCTTCGATTGCTTTTAATCGCATATCATCTTCAGTAACGATGGTTACTACGTTTGTTTTTTTATCCAGATCGATGGTGCTTTTCGATCCGTTAAAGTCGAATCGGTTAAGGATTTCTTTTTTAGCATTGTTAATGGCGTTGTCTAATGTCTGCGCATCAACTTTACTTACAATATCAAAAGAAGGCATGGTTTTAGCTTTAAAGTAAAAAAATAAGTAGATTTAATAGAAATTAATCCATCCTCACAAAAAAACGAAAAATAATATGAAAACCACTAAACCAAAGTCTCAAAAAAAGATCACAAAAAAAGAAGTTAAAAAACAACTTGAGCAGTCAATCACGGATAAGTTTTTAGAAGTAATTAAAAGTTTAGGTCATGATGTATCGGAAATTAGTACAGAGGTTGGTAAGGCAAGTAAGCGGGTGGCTAAAAAATTAACCAAAAAATTTACCATTGTAAAAGCAGATGTGGGACAAAAAATTGATGATTTGTTACATGCATCTAAAGAGAAAGCAAAAGCAGCGGAAAAACCTGCTGCCAAAGCGATAAGTAAATCTGAAAAATCTGCGGAAAAAGTTGTTAAAAAAGCTGTTGCGAAGGCAAAACCAGTAGTGCAAAGCATTAAAGTTGCCGCAATAGAAACTGAAGAAAAAGCAGAAAAGGTATTGGCAAAATCAGTGGCGACAGCAAAAGAGGCTGTTAAAGAAGCCACTAAAGTAGCTAAAAAAGCAGTAAGTAAAGCGCCGGAAACGGCTAATGAGGTTGTTAAAAAAACGGTTGCGAAAGCTACCCCTGCGGTTAAGAAAGTAGTAAAAAATCCTGCTGGAAAATAAATTTGTTAACGTTAACATGTAAATGAATTAACATCGATTTAACAAATTAATGTGCAGTTTTGAACATCCCTGTTTGGCAGGGATTTTTTATTTTTTTAAATGAGTAATAAGAAGATTCCATTTTTTAACCGCGAAATCAGTTGGCTTTACTTTAATGAACGTGTATTGCAAGAAGCGGCCGATGAAACAGTTCCGCTGATTGAACGGATTAAATTTCTATCTATATTTTCTTCCAATTTAGAAGAGTTTTATCGTGTTAGGGTGGCTACCATGACCCGGTTAACCAATCTGAACGATAAAGCAAAGGCACTTTTGGGATTTAATCCAAAGAAAATTCTGAATGAGATTAAAAATATCGTTGTAAAACAGGAAAGAAAATTCGACCAGCTTTTTCAGGCTACCTTAATTAACGAACTTGCTCAAAACAGGATTTTTATTTTAAACGATACTCAACTGAATGTAAGCAGGGGAGAATTCGTTAAAAATCATTTCAGGGATAAGATTTTATCAAATGTGGTTCCGATTATGCTGGATATGGATAAGCCATTTCCAGAACTGAAAGACCGGTATCTATATTTCTTTGTTAAACTTTCTAAAAAGGATACAAAAGTTAGAGAAAAGTATGCATTAATCGAAATTCCGCCTAATTTACCCCGGTTTTTGGTGCTGCCGGAAACAAACGATCTAAAGTTTATTATTCTTGCCGAAGATATTATCAGGTATTGTTTAGATGATATCTTCTATGTTTTTACTTACGATAATTTAGAGGCTTATTCGATCCAGTTAACACGGGATGCCGAACTGGATATTGATAAGAACATTAATGATAAGTTTATCGAAGATTTAAAAAGCAGTTTAGAAAAACGCAAAAAAGGGAAACCAATGCGCCTGCTTTATGATTCGGCCATGCCGCTTAATATGCTTACCGTTTTAGTAAACAAACTCAAGCTAGAGGCAGATAGTTTAATCCCTGGCAACCGTTACCATAAATTTGGCGATTTTATCGCTTTCCCGAATGTAGGTAAAAAGGAGCTGGAATATGCACCGAACGTACCGCTTAAGGTACACGATCTGCATAGAACCCAAAGCATGTTCAATAAAGTTGCTCAGCGCGATTATCTGGTGAATCTGCCATACCAATCGTACGATTATATCATTTTATTTTTGCGTGAGGCAGCCCTTGATCCAAAGGTTACGGAGATACAGATTACTTTATATCGCTTAGCTGAAAACTCGAAAGTAATCAATGCCTTAATTAACGCTGCTAAAAATGGAAAGGCTGTTTCTGTTTTATTAGAACTTAAGGCCCGCTTTGATGAACAGGCTAATATTTACTGGACAAGCCGCTTAATGGAGGAGGGTGTTAAGGTGAATTATGGCTTAACCGATTACAAAGTACACTCTAAGATTTGCTTGGTTAAACGGATTGAAAAGGATAAGCCGGTTTACTACGCCAATTTAGCTACTGGGAATTTTAACGAGAAAACTGCAGGTTTATATTGCGATCATAGCATTTTTACCGCAAAGAAAGAGATTACCAATGATCTGGTCAAACTTTTTGATGCATTGAGCAAGCGTACCGTAACCAGGGGCTTCAAACACCTTATTGTTTCACCATTGGAGAGCCGTTCTAAGCTGGTTAATTTCATCAACCGCGAAATTAGAAATGCCAAACAGGGTAAACTTGCTTATATCATGCTAAAAGTAAACAGTTTAGCTGATGAAGGCATTATTTCCAAACTTTACGATGCGAGTAATGCCGGGGTTAAAATTCAGCTTATTATACGCGGTATCTGCTGCCTGGTGCCAGGCGTAAAGGGCTTTAGTGAAAATATTACCGCTATTAGTATTATCGATAAGTTTTTGGAGCATGCCCGGGTTTATATCTTCGGTAATAATGGTAAAAACGATATGTATTTATCTTCTGCAGATTTAATGAGCAGAAATTTCGAGCACCGCGTGGAAGTAGGTTTTCCAGTCCTGGATCATGATGTTAAACAGGAGATACAAGACATTATTGACCTGCAACTGCAAGACAATACCAAATCGAGGCAAATTAATGCCTTAAACAATAACAAATACCACAAAAACAGATTAAGTAAAAAAATAAGGGCACAGGTAGACATCTACAACTATTTAAAAACCAAGCATCAATCATAATGTTAAGATACGCAGCTATAGATATCGGTTCGAATGCGGTGAGGTTACTCATTGCAGATATTAGCAAACAAGACGGAAAATATAAATACAAAAAGAATACTTTGATACGTGTACCACTCCGGTTAGGAGATGATGCATTCCTGGATCAATATATTTCCGAGAAAAAATCTGCAGACCTGGTAAAAACCATGACCGCTTTTAAAAATCTGATGGATGTGTATCATGTTTCCGAATATTTAGCTTGTGCAACATCTGCCATGCGTGAAGCCAGCAACGGACAGGATATTGTAAAACTGATTAAGGAGCAAACAGACGTTACCCTGGAAATTATCGAGGGACAGCGGGAAGCGAATATTATTTATGCCAACCATATAGAAGAAGAATTAGACGAAAATAAAAACTACCTGTATATTGATGTGGGTGGGGGTAGCACCGAATTATCTGTTTTTGTAAAGGGTACTCCGGAAGTATCAAGATCATTTAATATTGGTACAATCAGAATGCTCGACAATCAGGATAAGGAAGAAACCTGGGAAGAGATGAAAGATTGGGTAAAAGAGCATACAAAAGAATATAAACACTTAGCTGGTATTGGTACGGGTGGCAATATTAATAAATTGTTTCGCATGTCGGATGAGAAGGAAAATGCGCCTTTATCGTTACAGAAATTAAATTCGATGTATAATAAATTAACCAGTTATTCATTGAAAGAAAGGATCAATACTTTGGGCTTAAATCCCGATCGTGCGGATGTAATTATCCCCGCTTGCGAAATTTATTTAACTTTAATGAAGTGGACGGGTATAAAACAGATTTATGTACCTAAAGTAGGAATGGCTGATGGGATTATTAAATTATTGATAGAAGAGAAGCTGGATTAGAGCAATCATTTCATACAGGTGACATCGTTTAATGATAAATGGCTGGCTGATAGTATATTTAATACGCTAAAAGAAGCCGTTTAATGTGCGCGTATAAACTTACTATATTAACATCCTGAATGATTAAAATATAATGATATATTTGCTAATTAATTTAGTAAGTATGTCGGTAAACGTTAATATCACTTCAAAGGGAATACAAAAAGTACTTAAGAACTATAATGAAAAGCAGGCTATTGCGGAGTACATATGGAATGGTTTTGATGCCAATGCGAATACCATCCGTATAGATTATGTAGCCAATGCGCTTGGCCTTTTGGAGCAGTTAACTATTGCTGATAATGGTTATGGAATTAATTTTGATCGCTTACAACAAAAATTCGATCCGTTTTTCGAATCTGAAAAATCTATTCAGATTGTAGCACCAAAGCACACCTCGAAAATGCATGGCCGTAATGGGGTGGGGAGACTTACCTTTTTTACCTTTGCGAATAATGCTGTTTGGCAAACCACTTACCAATCCGAAAAAGGATTTTGTTCTGGCGAAATACACATTAACACTGGTGCTTTAAATAGTTACAGCCATGATTTTTCCAGCGTTCCGGAGAATACTGGAGAAACTGGAACAACCGTTTCATTTACTAATTTGAAGATCAGTCAACAGGATTTAGAAGAAACAGTACTTCCTTTTTTGATAAACGAATTCTGTTGGTTTATTGAATTGAATAAACACAAAAATTACTCGATTATTGTAAATGGTGAAGCATTAGATTTTAGCAGCAATATTAAAACTGTAGAAGAGTTTAATCTTTTTTATCCCGATACTGCCGTTAATTTTAAGATTAAATATGTTCATTGGAAAGAAAATCTGCACAAAGAACTCTCTAAATACTATTTCTTAACCAGTGGAGAAGAGATTTATAAAGATTACACCACCTTAAATAAAAAGAGCGACGATTATTTTCATAGTGTTTATATTGATAGTGATTTTTTTCGTGATTTCGATTTTAAGAGTTTCGAAAATGAAGGGCAGGTGGCCATATTTGGTGCTGCTAAATCTTCGGCCGAATATAGATTTTTGATTAAAGCACTAACGGAATATCTTAAAAGTAAACGTAAACCGTTTTTAAAAGAATATGCCAACTGCCTGATTGAAACTTACGAAGAGGATGAGATATTTCCTGTTTATGCCAGCGAAAGAGAGCAAGAATTAAGGAAACCGGAGTTGGTTAGTTTAATTAAGGCATTATATGAAGTGGAGCCTAAATTGTTTAGTAGTTTAAATACCGATCAAAAGAAAACCATTGTACGTCTTACCGATCTTTTAATGCGTTCTAACCTCCGTGATGAAATTTTTGAAATGTTTAATGGCATAATCGAATTAGAAGCCGAAGAGCAGGATGAGTTATTGAAATTGATAAAAGGCCTTGAAGCGACGAAAAATTAGATTAACATTTTATCGGTGATTTAGTAATTTCAAGCTGATAGTTCTGCTTTTTTTATCCTATTCTCAAAATCTTTGTTATTTTAATAATATATATTCATTTTTATAGCGGCAGTTTAGCTGTCAGTTTCGTATGATGAAGAATGTTTATTATTAAATCTTACTGTTTTTGTATGAATGAGCAGTTAGGGTGTTTTGAAACAGGTATTCCCATAGAAATTTACGGATTGAGCGAAAAATCAGTTACAATAACGTTCGGAATGGCTATTGATAACGGTTTGTTGCGTCTGATTACTGATTTTAATCAATTGCTGTTGCAAAATCCTTTTCCTGGTTTTATTACTACCGTTCCTGCTTACACTACATTAACTGTTTTCTTTGATCCGTTAAGTGTGATGTTATCAGATCTCCCGGGAGAGGTTTGCTTCGAAAAGGTATCCGCTTATTTAAATGAAATTGCACAAATAAAAAGAGAAAAATCAAAAGTAATAGCTGATAAAGTGGCTATTCCGGTATGTTATGGAGGCAATTTTGGTCCGGATCTTTCAATAGTAGCCCGCACCAATAACCTTACTGAAACTGAGGTAATCAATATTCATAAGGCTGGCGAATACACTATTTTTATGATCGGTTTTGTACCAGGTTTCGCTTATATGGGCGGTATGGATACCAGATTATCAACGCCTAGAAAAGAAGTTCCAAATGCTAAAATACCCGCAGGATCAGTAGGTATTGCAGGCAATCAAACGGGCATTTATCCAATGGAAACACCCGGAGGATGGCAGGTTATTGGAAGAACTCCATTAAAGATGTTTGATGTAACCCGTTCGCAGCCATCACTTTTAAAGGGAGGCGACCTGGTTACTTTTAAATCCGTTGATATAGATGAGTTTAATGCTTATGCTGAATATGAGTATGAAAGTCAGCATCATTAAGCCGGGCTTGTTAAGCACTGTTCAGGATCTGGGCAGGTACCGATACCTCTCGCAGGCTGTACCTGTTTCTGGCGCGATGGATGAATTGGCTCACCGGTTAGCCAATAAAGCTGTTGGCAACAATGATAATGATGCGACCATTGAGTTTACCTATGCCGATGCTTCGTTTAAAGCTGAAACAGCTATTTTAGTGGCTTATTCCGGTGATGGAGCTTTCCTGGTTTTTAATGATCAAGTAATGCCTGCAGAAAAGCCATTGTTTTTTCCGGCAGGCTCCGTTATAAAGCTGATCCATAATGCAATGGGGGTGCGTACCTATCTGGCTGTTGCTGGTGGATGGAATGTGCCTGATCTAATGGAAAGTAAAAGTACATTTCTTGCTGCTGCTTTTGGTGGCTTTAAGGGAAGAGCATTGCAAAAGGCAGATGTTTTGATCGGTGGTACCACTATTAGCGATGTATCACAAGAGATATTAGAAAAATTAATTCATCGGTCGTTAACCTATCCAAATTGGCGCATTTCGCGCGAAAGTTTGCTACCAGAGAAAAGGCAAAACATCAGAGTTGTGCTGGGCAATGAAATCGGCTGGTTTGATGCAGCATCCATTATTTCATTTTTAACCAATTCTTATACCGTCGATAGAAGGAGTAATCGAATGGGTTATCATTTATCTGGAAAACCATTGGTGAGAAAGGTTAAAAAGGAATTGCTCAGTACGGCAGTAACTCCCGGGATTATTCAGGTCACCGGAAGTGGCGACTTGATTATACTCATGGCAGACTGTCAAACAACAGGTGGTTATCCACGTATTGCCCATGTTGCAGCGGTCGATTTGCCTTTATGTGCCCAGTTAAAACCCGGTGACACCATTCATTTTTCTGAAATTTCGAGAGACGAAGCGGAAGAACTTTACCTGGAACGTGAACAGGATTTATCATTAATTACCACTGCAATAAGTCTTAAATATATCAAAACATGAAAATGATCGATCTTAATTGCGACATGGGAGAAGCATTTGGGAATTATGTTATGCCCAATGACGAAAAACTAATGGATTATATTTCATCGGCAAATATTGCCTGCGGTTTCCATGCCGGCGATCCGGCTGTAATGCAGCAAACTGTAGCTTTAGCCTTAAAAAAAGGAGTAGCCATTGGTGCGCACCCTGGTTTGCCCGATCTGCAGGGCTTTGGTCGTAGAGAAATGAAGATTAGCCCAAATGAAGCTTATCAGCTAACTTTATATCAAATTGGTGCATTAAGTGCTTTTGTAAAAGCTGCAGGTAGCAAATTACATCATGTTAAGGCGCATGGTGCATTATATAATATGGCAGCAAAGGATACTGCTTTAGCAAAAGCTATTGTGCAGGCTGTTTACGATTTTGATCCAGGCCTGATCTTATATGCCTTAGCAGGAAGTAAGATGATAGCTGAAGCTGAAAAAGTAGGCATAGTTACCGCATCAGAAGTTTTTGCCGACCGTAGTTATCAGGATGATGGTTTGCTTACTCCACGCTCAGCAAACAACGCTTTAATTACTAACGAAGAAGATGCTGTAAATCAGGTTTTGGGATTCGCGCTAAAGCAGGAAGTAAAGAGTGCAAACGGAAATCGTATCGCCGTAAGAGCAGAGACTATTTGTTTGCATGGCGATGGTGAACACGCTGTTGCTTTTGCTAAATTAATAACTGAACGATTACAAAAAGAAGGCATCTTAATTAAAGCTCCATCAATATGAAGCCTAAATACAATTGGAGTGTACTTTTAGGAGCTGCATTTTTAATGGCTTCTTCGGCCATCGGTCCTGGATTTTTAACACAAACAGCAGTTTTTACCCAACAACTAGGCGCTAGTTTTGCCTTTGTTATATTGCTATCCATCATATTAGATGCCATCGCACAGTTAAACGTTTGGCGGATTATTGCAGTTGCTGATAAACCTGCTCAAGATATAGCCAATAAGGTTTTTCCGGGTTTAGGTTACTTTATTTCATTTCTGGTTTTTTTAGGTGGTTTGGCTTTTAACATTGGTAATATTGCTGGTGCTGGCTTAGGATTAAATGTGTTATTTGGCATTAGTGTAGGGCAGGGCGCTGTAATCAGTGCTATTATGGCAATAGGGATCTTTATTTACAAAGAAGCGGGCAAAGCAATGGATGTTTTTGCCAAAACCATGGGGTTGATTAAGATTGTACTGGCTTTAATTATTGCCTATACTAGTTCGCCACCATTGGCAGAAGCCGCATTAAGGGCTGTAAACCCTACACAGTTTAGTTTTACCGCCGTATTAACCATTGTCGGTGGAACCGTTGGTGGTTATATTACTTTTTCGGGCGCTCATCGCTTATTAGATGCCAGGCAAACCGGAATCCAAAATTTGGGTGCCGTAAATAAAGGTGCATTAAGTGCCATCGGACTGGCATCTATCATGCGCTTATTGTTATTTATTGCTGCTTTGGGCGTAGTAAGTAAAGGTTTTACCTTAGATCCATCCAATCCGGCCGCCTCGGTTTTTAAATTGGCCAGCGGCGAAATAGGATATAAAATTTTTGGTGTAGTGATCTGGGCTGCAGGAATTTCTTCTGTAGTGGGCTCTGCTTATACTTCCATCTCTTTTATCAAAAGCTTTCACCCACTGATCTTAAAGTTTAATAGAGAAATTATCATTGCCTTTATATCCATCTCCTGCATCATTTTTATCCTGATCGGTAAACCCGTAAAAATATTGCTTACTGTGGGTGCTATTAATGGTTTTATTTTACCCATTGCATTGGGGATTATGCTTATTGCGGCTTATAGAACTAAAATTATCGCAAATTATAAACAACCACTTTGGTTAACACTAACAGGTTTAGCTGTGGTAATCACCATGGTTTGGATGAGTTACGGAACCATTTTACAGATGATTAAAGGAGAATAAATCTTTATTTACATGACTACAATTACGAAATATCTTTGCCTTTTCTTACTATTGAATTCCACCTGTTTCGCGCAGCATGCCGCACAGGCTGTTGCTGTTGAACCCGGTGTTTCTCTTGCCCTGGCAAACTCCAGAAGTGCCGCGATAAGTAACATTCAGTATCAGCTTCATTTTAGAATACCAGCAGCGCAATCAGAATCAATTCAATCGACCGAAAATATTGATTTTAAGCTGAATAAATTGGATCAATTACAAATTGACTTTAAGCAAAATGCTGATCATTTGAAAACGCTTACTGTTAATAAGAAATCCATACCTATCGATTTTAAAGCGGAACATATCTTAATCAAGCAAGCGTATTTAAAGGTTGGGAATAACCATATCGAAATCGAATTTATTGCGGGTAATGAATCGCTAAACAGGAATAAAGATTTTTTATATGCGCTTTTTGTTCCTGATCATGCGAGAACGGTATTTCCTTGCTTTGATCAGCCTGATTTAAAAGCTAACTTTTTACTTTCATTAACTGTTCCAACCAATTGGAAAGTAATGGCTAATGCGGTAAAAAAAGATTCGTTGGTACAAGATAATTTTACCACCTATCATTTTAATCATTCAGATAAATTGCCCACCTATTTATTCTCTTTTACTGCAGGGAAATACACACTTGTTAATCAGAAAATGAAAACCCGTGATATGGAATTTCTGCACCGGGAAACCGATTCAGCTAAAATTAAGTTCAGCGTAGATTCTGTTTTTATAGCCCATCGCGATGCCATCGATTTTTTGGAAAACTGGACCGCGATAAAATACCCTTTTCAGAAAATAGGTTTTGTCAGTATTCCAGATTTCCAGTTTGGCGGTATGGAGCACCCTGGTGAGGTACAATATAAAGCATCCTCATTGTTTTTAGATCAGGGAGCTACCAAAGATCAGTTCATTTCCCGTTCAAATCTGATTTCGCACGAAACGGCGCATATGTGGTTTGGCGATCTGGTGACCATGAAGTGGTTTAACGATGTTTGGATGAAAGAGGTTTTTGCCAATTTTATGGCCGATAAGGTAACTGAAAAGTTAATGGGCAAAAATACTTTTGATCTTAAGTTTTTACAAGACCATTATCCTGCAGCTTATGGCGTAGACAGGACATGGGGCGCTAATCCCATTCGCCAGCAATTGGATAACTTACAAGAAGCTGGATCGATGTATGGAAATATTATTTACCATAAAGCACCAATTATGATGCGTCAATTGGAGCTGTTAATGGGCAAAGAGAACTTTCAAAAAGGGATCAGGGAATACCTGAAAAAATACAGTTATGGCAACGCTACCTGGAATGATTTGATTGCCATTTTAAGTAAATACAGTAAAAGTGATCTGCTGAGTTGGAATAAAGTTTGGGTAAATGAACCTGGCCGGCCGGTTTTTAGTTATGATATTAAATACAGTGGCGATAAAATAAGTAACTTAAGCTTAAGTCAGAACAGTGAAATGGGGCAGGCCCGGGTGTGGCCACAATCTTTTACGATTAAGCTGGTTTATCCAACCTATAGTAAGTTTTTGGTAGTAAATGCAATGAATGCACAAACTGTTTTAAATGAAGCAAAAGGTCTTCCAAAGCCGTTATATATTTTGTTTAATGCAAATGGTGCGGGATATGGCCTTTTCCCGATGGAGAAAGAGATGATGGCAAATCTTTATAATATTACTGATCCTTTAGAACGTGCATCAGCTTATATCAATGCTTATGAAAATATGCTTTCGGGCAAAAGTAATAAACCTGAGGAGCTTTTAAATGTATTGCTTAAAGGTATAGCAACGGAAAAGAATGAGATGAACCTGAGGTTGATCACAGGGTACATGACCAATATTTACTTGACATTTTTAACTGACGAAAAACGAACGGGTATCCATGCGGTGATGGAAAAAACAATTTGGGACGCAATGGAGCAACAGCAAATGCAAAACAACAAGAAAATTTTGTTCAATGCTTATCAAAATGTGTATCTGAGTGCCGAAGCTGGAAAAAGAATGTATAATATTTGGCTCAAGCAAAATGCGCCAACTGGAATCAAATTGTTAGAAGATGATTATAGTGCATTAGCTTTAACGTTGGCGCTTAAATCAGATACTGTTAACACGATCTTAAAAGATCAGCTGGAACGGACCAAAAATGAAGACCGTAAAAACCGGCTAATTTATTTAATGCCCGCATTATCTTTAAATGTTAAGGAAAGAGATCGTTTCTTTAATGGTTTAAAAGACCGGAAAAACCGCCAGAAAGAAGCTTGGGTAACTACGGCTTTATCTTATTTGCATCACCCCATCAGGCAAAAAACATCTATTCATTATTTGAAAGAAAGCTTAGACTTATTAGTAGAAATACAGCAAACTGGCGATATATTTTTTCCGCAATCGTGGTTAGCGGCTATATTCTCGGGTTACAATAACAAAGAAGCAAATGCCATAGTGCAAGATTTCTTAAAATCACATCCTGCTTACAATCCAAAATTAAGGGATAAAATTTTGCAGACTACCGATAACCTTCGACGGGCGCAAATCATCATACATTAACTTTTAATTAAATAAATTTGTTACAAACGGGTTTATGAAGAATTTATACTTTCGTCGCGAGAGCGTTAATTTAGATTTGAAAAGGGTAAGCATTAATTTGTTTGCCCTTTTCTTTTTAGATCTGGACTGGAAGCCGATTGACTTACTTATTCTTAATTTTAACATTCACATATATAGGTACTCTTTGAAATTACTTTATAGATCAAATATGAATTAAATAGTTATTTCATTTTTTGTGAAATAATTTATTTTGTGTCATTAATTGTGAAATAATATTAATTGTTTCATTATATTTGATATAATTAATGGTAAATTAAAAAGATGATATGAAAGACTACTTTGTATTAATGGCGGATATAGTTGATAGTAGAAGAAGTGATCAAAATAAACTCATGAGTAACTTTAAAACAGTAGTTAGTGAAACTAATTATGAAAATAATGAACTCATGCTATCTCCGATGACAATTACTTTAGGAGATGAATTCCAGGGAATAGTTAATGATGCTAAAGCAGCTGTGAAATTGATATTTTCTATTGAGGAGAAAATTGTACATCTCAACGCTGGATTTAAACTAAGATTTGTATTGGTTGAAGGAAAAATAGATACACCAATTAATAAAATCATTGCTTATGAAATGCTTGGTGATGGATTAACACAGGCGCGTGAAGCATTGGCGCTCCATAAGAACTCAAACATTAGGTATTATTTTGATCTTAGAAATAAAACTAAAAGTGAAGCCTTAGTAAATAGCATGTTTTTATATCAAAGCATCGTTGATGATTGGAAAATTAGCAAAGATTATGATCTGATTACCAAATTCATTAAATTAAGGGATTATAAAGTTGTTGCAGAACAATTAGGAAAAACTCGTTCTCAAATATGGAAAAGAGAAAAAAGCCTTAAAATAGAAGAGTACTTTTCAGCTAAATCATTAATAAATTACATCTCAGAATTACCATGATCTCAATCTTAATTATAGGCATACTGATTATCGCATGCGAGTTAATACTTGCCTTTTTGTTTTCGCTTATTGCACAACAGTATTACAAAAAGTCGGAAATAGATATTAGATCAATTAGCAAGGGATTCATCGAACGTCTTTTTCTGACAATCTTTATGTTTAATGGTATTCCTCATGCGCTAACTTTTTTTAGCGCATTAAAGTTAGCAACAAGGTTAAAACATGACGATAAAACAGGGGAGACAGAAAAATTTAACAGCTATTATTTAATAGGTAATATGGTTTCTGTTACAGTTGCTCTATTTTACGTTTACATATGGAATCATACGGGAAATATCGAAAATGCTGTAAATCGGGTTCTAAATAAATGAGTATTATTGGGTTATGAAAGTAATCCAATGAACCCAAAGTAGTTCTTTACTTGGCTTATGTTTTATTCCCAGCTGCTTTTAACATACGTGTTCCCTAACATTGTATATAAAGGCCTAATTAAAAGACTCAGTTTCGTTATTCAGGTCATCCAATAAACCATTCAACAAAATTTCTCTTTTATCTTCAATCGAAGTATCATCCTGGATATAAACAGTAAGGTTCGTATTTTCTGCGGCTTGAGTATACATATCGGTCTGGTTTATGTTTATCAATTAAATGTCTATGATTATTTAACGTAGATTTTTGAATATAGTTTGTAACTTTTTTATTTGAAATTTAATAATATTCCAGTTAAAGAATAAATTATTCCTGGTCAAACATTGATCTACTTATTCAGGTTATCATTACAACAAAACAAATCCTATCAATGAAACATTACGACGCGATAATTATCGGAGCGGGGCAGGCAGGTACACCATTAGCCAAAAAACTTGCTGAAGCGGGCAAAAAAACAGCCATAATTGAGAAAAGATTGGTGGGTGGCACCTGTATAAACGATGGTTGTACACCAACAAAAGCTATGATTGCTTCTGCAAGGGCAGTTTATCAAGCCAGAAAAGCAACTGAACTTGGCGTAGAAGTTGGAGCCATCAAAATTGATTTCAAGAAGATAAAACAGCGCAAAGATGATATTGTAGAACAGTTTAGGGCATCGTCAGAAAAGGGAATTAACAATACAAAGGAACTCCGGCTCATTTTCGGAACAGCAAAATTCAGCGCTGAAAAAGAATTAACCATTGCCCTTAACGATGGTGGTGAAGAAAAAGTAACTGCTGATTTGATTTTTATCAATACCGGAGCAAAAACTGCCATACCTGATATAGAAGGACTTGATGAAATTGATTATCTTACATCCACAACAATTTTAGATATAGAAACCGTTCCAGAGCATTTGGTGGTGATCGGCGGCAATTACATCGGACTGGAGTTTGGGCAAATGTTTAATCGCTTTGGTAGTAAAATAACCATTTTGGAAAAATCATCAGGCATATTAGCTAAAGAAGACCAGGATATTTCATCAGCCCTTACCGAAATCTTAACAGATGAAAAGATTGAAATCATTACGGCTGTGAAGATTGATAAAATCAGTCAGGATAAAAAACAGCTTCATCTTTCAATCCAATCGGGTAAAACAAAAAAGAACATTACGGCAAGTCATGTATTAATTGCAGCCGGACGCATACCGCAAACCGCTGATTTAGGCCTCGAAAATTGTGGTGTTAAATTAGATGATAAAGGACATGTAATCGTGAACGAAAAGTTGGAAACCAATATTAAAGGAATTTATGCATTGGGTGATGTAAAAGGTGGGCCCGCCTTCACCCATATCGCCTATAACGATTATACCATTGTTTACCGTAACCTGATTGAAGGGACGAAATATTCCATTCACGATCGGCCGGTACCATATTGCATGTTTACCGACCCTCAACTGGGGCGGATAGGCATTTCTGAAAAAGAAGCAAAAGAAAAGAAATTGAATTATAAGGTCGCCGTTCTGCCAATGTCGAATGTTGCGCGCGGTATCGAAACAAACGAAACTTTGGGGCTGATGAAAGCAGTTGTAGATGCTGACACTAAAGAGATTTTGGGTGCTGCTATCCTGGCCTCAGAAGGCGGAGAAATTATGTCTGTTCTGCAAATGGCAATGGAGGGCGGTATTACTTATGATAGGATTAGGTATTGCGTTTTTGCGCACCCTACCTATACCGAATCGCTGAATAACTTATTTATGAAACTCGATAAATAGTATGATCGAATTAAAAGGGATAAGCAAGAAATTTGGAGATACCCAGGCGGTAAAGCAAGTCTATTTTAAAGTTGCCGAAAAGGAAACATTGGTATTGTTAGGTACCAGTGGATGTGGTAAAACCACCACTTTAAAAATGATCAATCGTTTAATTGAGCCCGATGGAGGCCAGATTTTTATTAATAATGAAAACATCACCAATCAGGATCCTGATGTATTGCGCAAGAGTATAGGTTACGTGATGCAGAATATTGGTCTTTTTCCGCATTATACCATTGCGGAGAACATTGCACTTGTACCTAAACTTTTGAAATGGGATAAGGAAAAAATTAAAAGCCGTACGCAGGAATTGATCCAAAAACTTCATCTACCGGAAAGCACGCTGGCGATGTATCCGCATGAGTTAAGTGGCGGACAGCAGCAGCGCGTAGGGCTAGCCCGTGCGTTGGTTACCGATCCATCGGTATTGTTGATGGATGAGCCCTTTGGAGCCTTAGATAACGTTACCCGTACCAGTATCCAAAAAGAATTTAAAGCACTCGAAGAGTTGAAAAGAAAAACGATTGTGATGGTGACACATGATGTTCAGGAAGCTTTTGAACTGGCAGACCGGATCTGTTTAATGGATAGAGGTGAGGTAGTTCAGATTGGAACACCCAAAGAATTATTATTTCGGCCTATAAACGATTTTGCAAGGAATTTTCTCGCCGGACAAATGCTGGCATTAGAGTTTAAAGTAATTAATATCCAGGATATTTGGACTTATCTACCTGAAGAAACCATTCATGAGGGAGAAAGTAAATCTGCTGATTTAAGTATATGGGAAGCCATGGAATTATTAAGGAATAATGACCGGTCTGAGCTTTTCGTTTCAGGCGCTGATCAGGCAATCAAATCGATCAATTTCGAGCAGTTAACCAAAGGATTTAACCAATACCAAAACGCACAGCTGCATGAATGAGCAACATCAAACCATATGGCAATTTATGTCGGGGCAGTCTGATAAACTGCTCAGTCAGACTTTACAGCATGTAGGTTTAACCTTTATTTCTTTAATCCTCGCTATTGCCATTGGTTTACCCTTAGGTATATTGATTGCGAGAAAGCGTAAACTTTCCGGAACGGTTTTGGGCATTGCAGGGGTGTTGCAAACCATACCAAGCATTGCCTTATTGGGATTTATGATCCCGGTTTTAGGGATTGGTGCAAAACCTGCAATCGTAACACTGCTCATTTATGCCTTGCTGCCGATTATTCGAAATACTTATACGGGCATTATTGGCATTGATCAGCATGTTAAAGAAGCGGCCAGGGCTATGGGGATGAGTAAAGGCCAGATTTTACTAAGAGTAGAATTGCCGCTCGCTATGCCCGTTATTCTGGCAGGTATCCGTACTGCAACCGTAATAAATGTGGGCGTGGCTACTTTGGCCTCATTTATTGCCGCAGGAGGCTTGGGCGAGTTTATTTTTGGCGGCATTTCGCTCAATAATACCAATATGATTTTGGCTGGAGCCATTCCAGCCGCTTTGTTAGCAATTATACTAGATGCTTTACTTTCACTTGTCCAGAAAATGGATTTTAAGAAGTTAAGGAAAGCCTTGTACGCTTTTCCTATCGTGATTTTGATTTTGGGTGGTTTTTATGCTTTACCAACAGCTTATGGCTCTACTTTAACAGCTGGATTTACTCCCGAATTTATGGGCAGGCAGGATGGCGACCTCGGATTAAAATCAACTTATGGTTTAAAAATACATACCATCGTGATCAGCGATGCAGTGATGTACAAAGCTGCTTTTGCAAAAGAACTGGATGTAATCAGCGGTTATTCTACCGATGGCCGCTTAAAAGCTTTTGACCTGAAAATTTTAAAAGACGATAAGAATATTTTTCCGCCCTATTATGCTGCACCGATTGTTCGTGATGAAGCTTTAAAACAATTCCCCGAATTGGAAAAAGCCCTCAATCTACTCTCCGGGAAAATTACAGATTCGATCATGACTGATCTGAATTACAGAACAGATTACCTGCATCAAACACCAGAACGGGTGGCAAAAGATTTCCTCATTGGTTCAGGTTTATACAAAGCGCCTCAAAATGGACATAAAGGTACCGTGCGCATAGGATCTAAGATTTTTGGCGAGCAATATATTCTTGCTGAAATGTACAGCATGTTGATTAAAGGGAATACAGATTACGATGTAGCTACTAAAACCGGATTGGGCGGAACAAAAATCTGTTTTGATGCGCTGATGAATGATCAGATTGACTTTTACCCTGAATATACCGGAACAGGTTTACTGGTTTTATTACAGCCTGATCCAAAAATTGCAAAGGAAATGGCGCACGATAGAAACAAAACTTATGATTATGTCTCTACCGAATTTGAGAAAAAGTTTAAAATCAAATGGCTAAAACCAATCGGTTTTAATAATTCTTATGCTTTAATGATGCGGCAAAAACAATCAAAAGAACTGAATGTTAATAGCATCACAGACCTTAAAAATTATCTGGATAAAAATTAATGACACTGCTAGAAGAATACTTACAGATTCGGAAATATTCCGAGCAGATTTGTGAACCTTTACAAACTGAAGATTATGTGGTGCAACCTGTTGTAGATGTAAGTCCACCTAAATGGCATTTGGGGCATACCACCTGGTTCTTCGAAACCTTTATATTGAAGCCATTTTCGGCTAACTATCAGGTATATAACGACGATTATAATTTTGTATTTAACAGTTATTACGAAACCGTTGGCAATCGGGTAATCCGTACCGACCGGGGCAATTTAAGCCGGCCAAGCGTGAACGAAATTTACCAATACCGGGCTTATGTAGATGAAACCATGACAAATTTTTTAAACACACCTTTAAAGGATGAAGTTAAAGAATTATTGGTTTTGGGCTTTAATCACGAGCAGCAGCATCAGGAATTGTTATTAACCGATATTAAATATATTCTAGGCAATAATCCATTATTCCCTGTTTACACTAAAAATAAAAAAGAAATTTTAGCGATTGAAAATGAATCTGGTTTGATCGATATCTCAGCAGGAATTTACGAAATCGGTTATGAAGGAACTGGTTTTAGCTTTGACAATGAACTGAACAAACATAAAGTTTACCTGCACGATTTTGCCATCAGTAAAACATTAGTCAGCAATGCCGAATTTTTAGAATTTATCAAAGCAGGCGGATATGAAAATTTTAATTATTGGCACTCCGAAGGATGGGATTGGGTAAAAAGCAACTGCATCACATCACCCATGTATTGGCATTTGATTGATGGAGAATGGTTTAATTACACTTTGGGCGGACTTTTACCAATTGATCCGAATGCGCCGGTAAGTCATGTCAGTTATTACGAAGCTTATGCCTATGCCAGTTGGAGCGGCATGCGTTTGCCAACCGAATTTGAATGGGAAGTGGCGGCAAAAAGCTTTAATTGGGGCGAAAGGTGGGAATGGACTGAAAGCGCATACCTCCCTTATCCTGGCTTTAGTAAAGCACCCGGGGCCATTGGCGAATATAACGGCAAATTTATGGTCAATCAGAAAGTACTTCGCGGAGCATCCATAGCTACTCCGCAAAATCATTCACGCATTACTTATCGAAATTTCTTTCATCCGCATTTAAGATGGCAATATACGGGCATACGCCTGGTAAAATAAAATAAACATGAGCACCACTACCATTGAAATAACAACCGACAACAAAACGCAATTTCTTCGGGAGACCTTAACAGGACTACGATCTGAGCCAAAATTTATGCTTTCCAAGTATTTTTATGATGCTACCGGAGACCGCATATTTCAGCAGATTATGGAAATGGAAGAATATTATCTAACCAATGCAGAAATGGAAATCCTCCAGTATCAGTCTGCGCAACTTTCGCAAGCCATATCTGCAGATGGTACTGCCTTCGACCTGATCGAGTTGGGTGCTGGTGATGCCACCAAGTCCATTCATCTGTTAAAATCACTGCTGGACGATCAGATGGAATTTAGTTATTTTCCGATTGATATTTCAGCGCATGTAATTTCAGATCTGGAAGAAAATCTGCCTAAAAAACTTCCTTCGTTGGATATTAAAGGGCTAAATGGCGATTATTTCGACATGCTGAAAAAAGCCACTGAACTGTCGGAACGTAGAAAAGTGGTGCTGTTTATGGGCGCAAATATTGGTAACATGACAATTGCCGATGCTGAAAGTTTCTGTTTGTCTTTAAAGCAATTACTTTCTCCAAACGACCTGCTCATTATCGGCTTCGACCTCAAAAAAAATCCGCAACAAATTTTAGCTGCCTATAACGATAAAGGCGGAATTACCAGATCTTTCAATCTCAATCTACTTCAACGCATCAATAAAGAACTCGATGGTGATTTTAATATTGATCAATTTGAACATTATGCCAGTTACGATCCGGCATCAGGTGCCTGTAAAAGTTACCTTATCAGTTTAAAAAACCAGATTGTAAATATTGGCCGCCATGTCATTCATTTTATCGAAAATGAATATATTTTTATGGAAATCTCACAAAAATATTCCTTAGGTGATATTGATCAATTGGCCGCGAAAACAGGCTTTAAACCTCTTCAACGTTTTTTTGATCACAACCAATATTTTGTAGATGCCATTTGGAAAGTAGATTAGCTCTTGCCATCTAAAACTTGTAACAACCGGTTTAAATCCTCTTCCTTATTATAAAAATGGAAGGAAATCCTTGTACCTGCCCCTCTTGGTGAGCAGAGTATTTTGGCGGCAACAAGTTTATCTACTGTTTTTTGATCAAGCGGCATACTCATAATTGTCGATTGATACTTTCTGTCGAGCATCCAGTCGGGAACTAGTCCTCTTGAATTTAGTTCCAATCTTGCTTGATTACTGAGCGTTTGTGTGGTTTTTTCAATCCAATCGAAACCAAATGAACCAAGATAATTTAAACTTTCGTTTAACGTGCCGAAGTTTAAGGTATCCAGATGTCCGGGTTCGAAACACATAGATAAATGATCTTTGCCTTTTAAGAAAGGCGCTGTAGGTAATTCGGCCAGTTTGTTTTTATTATAAATGGCATCTTTCATCTGATCTGAAAGCAAGGCATAACCGTTTCCATATCCGGCTAAAAGCCACTTGTAACCACTACCAATCAATGCATCTAAGCCCGATTTTTCAAAATTAAAGGCAGTAGTACCCAAAAACTGAGTTCCATCGCCAACTAATAACAAGTCAGGGTAGCTTTTTTTTAGTTTCCGGATAAAATCCTCATCCATTCTAAAACCACTAATGTATTGTACCATACTAAAAGCCAGAATGGTAGGTTTAAATTTTTCGATGGCATTAATGATATTTTCTTCTAGTTTTTCATCGACTGGAATACTATGATAATCAAAACCCATGCTGATTAAGGGGTAACTTACAGACGGGTATTCTTCTTCCAGTAATAGAAAACGATGGTTTTTGTCCAATCCACTTAATAAAGTATTAAAACCGACTGAGAAATTCTGAACCAGATAGGTGTTCTCAGGTTTTGAACTGAAAAGTTTAGCAATGTTATTTCCGAGGTCAGTAATAATGGGCATATTTTCCATCTTGAAAATGCTCCCACCTGCTATAAATGCCTGGTCATGTTGGGTTCGCCATTCAGCCAAATTGGTCGATAAAATGCCTGAATTGGCAGTATTGAGGTACGTGTATTCTTTGAGGATCGGAAAAGATAGGTTCATGCCCAAAATTAAAAGAATTATGCATTAAAAAATAAATGCTGCCCCCAAAATTGATTTTTATACAAACCTATGAGAATCACGTTTGTTAGGGTAATACAATCTGCTAAAGTTATTATGGAAAATCAAACATCGATACTGGTTACGGAACTTAAAAAATTATTAAATGGGGGTGGAGCACATGTAGGCTTTAAAGATGCTGTTGCTAATCTACCTTTTAATCTTTTGGGCGAAAAGCCTAACAACTTGCCTTATAGTATTTGGCAATTGGCCGAACACATTAGAATCGCTCAGTGGGATATGCTTAAATTTAGTAAGGATGGATCGCATCAATCGCCTAAATGGCCAGACGAATATTGGCCTAAAGAACTGGCACCTGAAGATGAACAGGCCTGGAGCAACACCTTAAAGCAGATTGATACTGATTTGAAAGAATTTATTGCTTTGCTATATTCTTCAGATTTATATGTGCCAATTCCGCATGGCGATGGACAAAGTATCTTACGTGAAGCCTTACAAATTGCCGATCATAATGCTTATCATATTGCCGAGATTGTTGTCATCAGGCGTTTATTGGGTGCCTGGAAAAGCTAAAGAAAATTGTCTTGTTTGGGCCTGTACTTTGCCGCTTATGCAGCCGGTTACTATTGTTTTAATCTGCTAAATTTAACTGTTCGTTCTCGTGAAAATTGATTTAAAAAAAGATTTATGTTACAAAACTCAAAAGCATTCAGTTCATTTTCTGTAGATGATGTACAGCAAGCAAAAGATTTTTATCAGGGAGTACTGGGTATCGAAGTTAAAGATAATCCAATGGGCTTAATCGAATTGGTTATTCCCGGATCAGCAAATGTTTTACTTTATCCAAAGCCAAATCATGTTCCGGCAACTTTTACGGTGCTTAATTTTCCTGTAGAAAATATAGATCAATCCGCCGACGAATTGATTGCCAGGGGAGTAAAGTTCGAGATTTACAATGAAGAGTATTTAAAAACAGACAGTAAAGGCATCTCCCGTGAAAATGGAGGACCAAGCATTGCCTGGTTTAGAGATCCTGCTGGTAATATTTTGTCTATTTTGGAAACGTCCTAAGCTTGGCTAGACTTCCGAAGTTGGCAAAGCGCAAAGGCCATAGTGCAAACTTCGGAAGTCTTTTCCCTATTCAATGGTCGGTGGCTCACCGACCATAAATTTAATTCAGATTATTTTGATAGCGCATAACACTGTAAGAAGTTTTGTAATGGTATGGATTTATGGGTTCGGTCTGTGAGGATACAGACCGAGGAGATAGGCTTGGCAAGACTTCTGAAGTTGGCAAAGCGCAAAGGCCATAGTGCAAACTTCGGAAGTTTTGCAATTAGCCGATCAGCCCAAAACATTGATGTGCAATTTCGTATTCTTCATTAGTTGGAATAACCAATATCTTAACCTTTGAATCCGCTGTGTTAATCTCTTTTATTTCACCTTTATATGCTCTGTTATGCTCTGGATCTATTTCAATACCCAGATAATTCAGCTCTGAACATACAGCCTCGCGCATGTTGCTATCATTTTCACCAACTCCTGCGGTAAATATAATCGCATCAATGCCGTTCAATATAGCAGCATAAGCCCCTATAAATTTCTTAATCCTGTAAGCATATAATTTAAGCGCTAAAACTGCTGCTACGTTTCCATCGCTAACCATTTTTCTGATGTCGCGCATATCGCTTGAGCCACCTACACCCAAAAGCCCGGATTGTTTATTAACCAGCGTGCTCAGTTGCTCTAAGGTATATCCGGAATGCTCCATCAGATGAAAAATAACCGATGGATCGATATCTCCGGAACGTGTGCCCATCATTAAGCCACTTAGGGGACCAAAACCCATACTGGTATCTATTGATTTACCATTTTTAATAGCCGTTATACTGCAGCCGTTTCCTAAGTGAATGCTGATTATTTTACTATCTTTTTTGTTTAACCAATTAATAGCCTGTTCACTTACATATTTATGGCTGGTGCCATGAAATCCATATACCCTAATGTTATGCTCTTTATAATACCATTCTGGAATGGCATAACGATAAGCCTGTTCTGGTATGGTTTGATGAAATGCCGTATCAAATACAGCAATTTGTTTGGCATTTACAAAAGTCTGTTCGGCTACTTCAATACATTTATAATTAACCGGATTATGGAGCGGAGCAAGGGAAAACAGTTTTTTGATCTGATGTTTTACCTCATCAGTAATAATTGTCGGCCCAGAAAAATGTTCACCTCCATGCACTACTCTATGGCCAACAGCTGCAATATCATCATGACTTGTAATTACTGCGTATTCTCCTTGTGTTAATAGTGCCAAAACCTGTTTTAAAGCTTCACCATGATTGGCTATAAAACCTGCTTCTTCTATGCTGTGTTTTTCGCTATTGGCATAAACTGTATGTTTTATAAATGAGCCTTCAATGCCAATACGCTCTACCAGCCCACTGCAAACTGGGGCTTTTTCGGGCATGTTAAAAAGCTGGTATTTTAAGGAGCTACTTCCCGAGTTAATTACTAAAATCTTCATATTAAATATCCTGGCATTGAATCGCTGTAATTACAACGGTGTTAAAAATATCATCTACCGTACAGCCACGGCTCAAATCGTTTATTGGTTTGTTTAAACCTTGTAACATCGGGCCAATGGCCAACGCCCCGGTTTCGCGCTGTACCGCTTTATAGGTGTTGTTACCGGTGTTTAAATCGGGAAAGATGAGCACACTTGCTCTCCCAGCTACTTCAGATCCCGGTAGTTTTTGTTTACCCACAAGTGGATCTACAGCAGCATCGTATTGTATCGGTCCTTCAATTTTTAATTCCGGATGTTTTGCTTTTACTATTGCGGTAGCTTCTCTTACGCGTTCTACATCTTCACCTTCTCCAGATGTACCTGAAGAATAAGAAAGCATGGCAATACGTGGTTCAA
This sequence comes from Pedobacter sp. MR2016-19, assembly GCF_014947265.1. Taxonomy (NCBI): domain Bacteria; kingdom Pseudomonadati; phylum Bacteroidota; class Sphingobacteriia; order Sphingobacteriales; family Sphingobacteriaceae; genus Pedobacter; species Pedobacter sp. MR2016-19. Next base: position 232,366 of record NZ_JADCNK010000005.1, on the reverse strand, counting down.
TGCCGAATTTGGCACTGCTTTCTGCCGAGGAAATTGCGATCTCAGCTAATTGCTGAGCAGTAGGATTGGGATTAACCGCACAATCGCCAAATACGGCCACACGCTCTGGCAAGCACATAAAGAAAATAGAGGAAACCACCGATACACCCGGCTTTGTTTTAACAAATTGTAAAGCAGGCCTGATGGTATGCTGTGTGGTATGAACGGCCCCTGAAACCATTCCATCAGCATCACCTTTGTAAACCATCATCGTACCGAAATAAGAAACATCAGTCATCATATCTCTGGCCATTTCCAGGTTTACATTTTTGGCTTTGCGCAATTCATGCAAGGTATTTACATAATCATTGTAATGTGCAGAATGTCCTGGGTTGTGGATTTTTAAAACGTTTGTATCTAAATTTAATCCAAGTCTCTTAATACTATTGGTAATTTCAACCGGATCGCCTAAGAGTGTAATGTCTACAATTTCCTGGGTGATGAGTTTTTCAACCGCTTTTAAAATGCGTTCATCGTTTCCTTCCGGCAAAACGATATGTTTTTTATCACGTTTGGCCCATTTAACCAATTGGTACTGGAACATGTGTGGCGTAATACCCTGGTAGCTGAACGTGATAATTTTATCATCCAGTGCTTTTATATCCACATACTTTTCGAAAAGTTCTATCGCTAACGCAATTTTTTTCTTATTCTCAATCGTAATTTTAGAATGAATGCCACCAATGGCTGTAGTGGTTTCAAAAGTTCCTTTTTGTACCGCTATAATTGGGATAATGGTTTGTAAACCTTCAATCAATTTAATAATCGGCTCATCAGGTAAACTGCCTGCGGTTAAAACAATCCCAGCAATTTTTGGATAATTGGCTGATAAGTTGGCCTGAAGCGCGCCAATAATAATATCGCCACGATCGCCAGGAGTAACAATAAGCAGGTTATCTTTAATGTGCCTTAAAAAATTGGGTAACATCATGGCTCCTGTTACAAAATTATCAACCTGATTATCCAATAATTCAGAGCCAAAAAGCACTTCGCCACCTAAGGCTAAAGTAATTTCGTTCATGGTTGGACTTTGCAGACCATTTTCAGTTGGAATAACGGCGATAAGCAGTTCCGTCGGCAACTGATTGATTAAAGCTTGTTTAATACGCTCCGCTTCCTCCGGATTCACCATATTGGCCACTACACCTAATACCTGTACATCACGCAACAGGAAGTTCCGGTAGATATTGATGGCTGATTTAAAAAGCTGGCTTGCCGTTTTGTTTTTCCCTGATACCACTATTAAAACAGGTGCACCTAAGTTTTTGGCCATTAAGGCGTTCGATTCGAATTCAAAGGCCATTCCTTCACCTAAAAAGTCGCTGCCCTCAATTACGGTGAAATCGTAGTTATCTTCTAGTTTTTTATATTTACTGATGATGGTATTGATAATCGCTCCGCTATCTTCTGATTGATGGAGCATTTCTTGCCGGGTAAAGGCAAAAGCATCTTCATATTTAACAGGAAGCGAAAAATAATCTAACATGGCTTCTACATGTTCATCTTTTTTATTCGGATCGTCTTGTGCAATAATCGGTTTAAAATAACCTACCTTTTGGGTTTTTGCCAGTAACATATTGATCATCCCGAAAGCAATTACTGATTTTCCTGTATAGGGTTCGGCTGAAGCAATGAATATATTTTTAGTCATAAATAAGGAGCAATGTATAGGAATAACCAATTACGCCCAATATAGTTGGAAATATTTATTTTAAAAACTAAAGTAGGTTAAGTTTTAAAAGGTTACAAAAACCAGTTATTAAATGGGGCTCAAAATAAGGTTTAACGGCCAGAAAAAACTGGATCAATATGGTTTTTAACGTTGGATTAAGCCATTTTTAAACCGTTTTTTACGCATTTGATTCAATTAATAACTTTAACATTTTTAGCCTGTGTAGAATTGGCACATTTACTTTAGCATCAGGATTGAGTTTTAACGGCGTAAAATGGCTCTCCAGAAAATGGGCATAATCGGTAATTACGGTAGCCTGATTCAGATAAATTGGAACCTGTTGCTTGCCGGCTTGGGTAAAAAAATCTTCTAGCTGCTGTATTTCTTGAATGGTCATCCTACAAAGTTATCATTCTATTTTAAGCAGATCGAATTAAATTTATTTGATAGTTGGTATCTGCCTAATGCTCAATCATAATGATTTAAATATTATTCTGATTAGCGCTATAGATTATTTTTGTACTAAAAATTTTAGTTTAAATTTGTGCTTCCCTAAGATAATTGTTTTGTAATTGTGTGGCCAGAGAATGGATAATAGTGAAATAAGAAAAGATCTACATCATGTTGAAATCGCTCCGGTTGTTTCTTCATTTAAAAAGGAGCATTACCGAAAAGAAACGGTGTGGCACCGGGATTGGAAGTTGGCTTTTCCACCTTCGTTTAGAGAGGTTGCCTTTTATGATGCTGCAAATTCCGATACTCACCGGGCAGATATTTTTACACCGTCGGGTTATACCATCGAGTTTCAAAACTCTCCCATAACACCTGCCGAGCTCCATAGTAGGGAAGCCTTTTATCCTAACTTGATATGGGTATTGAATGGTAAAAAATTTAAAGGATTCAAAATATTGAAACATCTGCCAGATGTGGATGATGCGAAACTAAAGGATTATGAGTTTTGTCATTCCGATCACCTTTCAATGGTTAGAAAAGCTGAGGTGATGCAGGGAATACCCAATCCAAAAATACTTAATTTTTACCATCAGGAATTACAAGGGGTTAAATTCACCTCAAACCTATATTCTTTTTGCTGGAAACAACCGCATAGTGTATGGTATTTAGCTACCGCTAAAATTATTGTTGACTTAGGCGGACATTTTTTATATGAACTAAAACAGCGTAAACAACTAAACGGAAATTACCCTTACCTGGAAATGTTAAAGAGAAAAACCTTTATCGATTGGCACACCCCGCCAGAAGTTTAAGATAATATAAGTTAAAAACGCATTTGAGATTAGGATATAGATAGATGAAAAGGGAATTTCACTAATAAAAAAAACGTATTAAAACGCTACACATGGCAGGCGTTTTTAATACGTTCAGCAGTCTTATTTCATACTGTCGTTTATTTTATTGATCATGACTAAATGGCTTTGAACAATTGGTGCAGTTTTAGTTGCAAAAGATTTAAGATCTGCGTCTTTTCCATCTCTTGATTCATCTTCCATTAATTTTAAGGTAGATTTATGTCCATCGACCATTGCGCTTACATAAGCTTTATCAAAATCTGCACCTGTTTTTTTGCTTAGGTCTTCCATTTTTTTCTTGTGCTCATCATCTACTGTACTTGGAAGTGTAATGTTTTTTTGTTTTGCTATGGCCATTAATTCAGTATTTGCCATACCATGGTCTTTAACCATCATGGTTGCAAATTCTTTAACCTGAGGATTACTGCTTTTTTCGAGGGCCATTTTTCCCAATTCTACTTCTGCCATACCACCAACAGCTGCCTGAGTAGTGAATTTGGCATCAGCTTCTTCAACTGCAATTCCGCCAGTTGCTGCAACGTTCGAGGTGGTGTCTTTTGTTCTGTTTAAACTATCGGCATTTTCTTTGGCATCTTTATTTCCACCATTACAAGCCTGAAAGGCCAGGGCAGAAATGGCCATTACATACATTAACTTTTTCATATCCATTGTTTTTGTTGTATATGGATAACATGTTTTAGCGCAAAAGGGTTTTAAGCTTTTAAATATTCGTTGATTCATACCAATAGCCAATTGCTCTGAAAACTAAATAAGTTAATCGGGAGAAATTAATATTATGCCAAAAGTTCCTGAAATGAACTGTCATCATTGAGTTCACTTTGCAGTACACTGCGAGGGATAGTCATTACCTCACAATGAAGATTTTTCTTGCGCAATCCATTTACTTAGACCCTTAAATGAATTCAGGGTGACGATCACGTTAAAACGCCCGGTAAGACTAACTATTTCTTCAACAGCGTATCAATCTCCGCATTAAATTCTTTCACAAATTCATCATAAAATTTACCGGTTGCCGGGCCATTAAAACCTGTATGGATCTGGGCTACATTTCCCTGTTTATCGATGATAATGGTTGTTGGGAAAGATAAAAATGAATCAAGCGCGGGTAACGATTCAGATACCACCTGTTTGTCCGCTGTACCTGCCAATACCTGGTCGTATTCGATACCAAAACGTTCTCTGAAACGGGTCATTACTTTCTTTGCATATTCAGGCTCGGTTGAACGCTCATAATGCAAAGCAATAATTTCTACACCGCGGTTTTTGTTCTTTTTGTACCATGGCGCCATAAAAGTAGCTTCGTCAACACAATTAGGGCACCAGCTACCAGTAATGGTTAAAATCACCACTTTGTTTTTATACTTTTCATCTTTTAGCGAAATCTTTTTTCCATTTAGATCAGGAAAGCTAAAATCAAGTGTTTTGTATCCTGATTTAAGATAAGTAAGCTTGTAAGGATCGGGGAGGGCTGCATCTTTATTTTTGGTTCCGGTAAAAGGCTGACTACCCCTTGCTCCTAAAACTTCACCCTTAATAGCACCATCTGCCTGGAAAGTTCCTTTGTAATAAGCAGGAGAGGAGCCGATAAAACTCGAAAGTTGAAATTCATTTCCTTCTACAACACCTTCCAGATAACGAGAATCGCCGGTTACGCGGAGAAAAGTACCCGTAAGTTTGTTCCCTGCTTGCTTAAATAAACCTACTGTTTTTTCTTCTTTACCATTTGGCGATGTAAAAATCACATCGTAACTACCAGAATAGTCTGCTGTAGCAGGTTTATCAGTTTTAAAACGGTAATTTTTGTGCTCGGCAATAATGACTAAAGGTTTACCAGCTTTATCCTGTTTTCTTAACGTACCCGTTAATTGATTGCCAACTATAGCAAATGCAAGCTCGTTATCAAACTGATCCAGTTTGACAAAAAGCGAGTCGGCAGTTTGTTTTACAGGACCACCTTCGAAACGCTCTTCAGCATTGCGGAAATATAATTTTTGCTGACCGTTTTTTTCGCTGATCTCGAAGTTGAAAGGGATTTCTAATCCTTCCTTTACTTTAGCTATTCCACGCCAGTTACCGGGAGCAACAAATGTTTTTTGGTTTTTCTCCTGAAGTTTTGCTGCCTGTTTTTTTACCAGGGCCGTTTGTTCCTGAGCATAGGTGAAGGTTATTGATATTGCCAGTACGGCTGTTAAAAGGGATTTAAGTTTCATTGGGACTGTGTTTGTCGACTAAATTACTAGACAAAGATATGGATGTATTGTCAAAGAAAAAATATTTCGATAAAAAAACTATAAAAACTATAGGATAAATGGAATTAATTATACCTTTGCCCAAGTTATTTTAAAATACTTATCAAGAAAGGCGGAGGGAATGGCCCTGTGAAACCTTAGCAACCATCTAATTTTTAGAAATGGTGCTAATTCCATCCCAGATGAATCTGGGGTAGTTAAGTCAGTTGTTTGCGCTATCCTAATATAAAATATATGGAGCACTTCTGGTTTAAGAGGTGCTTTTTTTTAGCCCTGAATGCCTTCTTGAAATTAAATTATGCATTAAATAAAATCATTCAAATGAGAAAAACAGACAAGCTAAAATCGCCTTATGTAAATCCTTATGTAAATCCTTGTGTAGACTCCCGAATGCGCTAGTCCTGTTAAAATTGCTCCGTTTTAACAGGCACTTTTGATCTAACCATCCCATTTTATTTTTTTATAAAACACGGTTATTAACCGTTAGGGATTCGTTTTGTCCAAAATTTATCTTTTAACCAATTTTTAAAACACACACATGATCAAATTTTTAAAATCAATGGCATTCATCTTACTGCTCTTTATTACGCAGCAGGTATTTGCTCAAAATGTCACCGTTACCGGAACGGTAAAGTCGGCAGATGGCGAGACACTGCCCGGCGTTTCTATATTTATCAAAGAAACCAGGCAAACTACCATTTCTGATGGGAAAGGTGTTTTTTCTATCAGTGCGCCTGATCAAGGTACTTTAGTATTTTCTTATATCGGTTTTAAAACCCAGGAAATACAAATCAATAAAAATGCCGGGCCGATTTCGGTCATTCTTCAATCAAGTGATAATGCGTTGGATGAAGTAGTGGTTACCGCCTTGGGAATTTCGAGGCAGAAAAAATCGCTCGGTTATGCAGTTCAGGAATTAAAAGGACAAGATCTGGCCGAAGCTAAAGAATCTAACCTGGTAAATGCACTGGCTGGAAAAATAGCCGGAGTTAGGGTAACGAACAGTCAGGGGAGCATGGGATCATCACGCGTAGTCATCAGAGGAGAAACATCTATAGCCGGAAATAACCAGCCATTATTTGTGGTTGATGGGATTCCGGTAGATAACTCTCAGTTGAATTCTGCAGGGGCAAGAGATTATGCGAATGCCATTTCAGATATCAATCCAGAGGATATAGAATCAATTAGTGTGCTAAAAGGACCAAATGCAGCGGCATTATATGGCTCCAGGGCTGCCGCAGGGGTGATCCTGATTAAAACCAAAACAGGTAAATCGAAAAAAGGATTGGGCATTGATATTAACTCCAATGCCGTTTTAGAAACATTGCTCACCCTGCCAGTTTATCAAAATGCTTTTGGTCAGGGATCAGAAGGGAAGTTCAGTTATGTGGATGGCGCAGGTAAAGGTATTAATGATGGGGTAGATGAGAGCTGGGGGCCAAAACTGGATGGAAGATTAATTCCGCAGTTTTTTTCAAAAGGAGTTGCGGTTCCATTTATAGCCCATCCGGATAACGTACGCGATTTCTTTCAAACCGGATATTCATTAAATAATGGGGTATCGGTCGCAGATGCAGGCGAAAGGTACGATTACCGCATCTCCTACAATAACCTGAAACAAGTAGGCATTGTGCCGAATTCCGGACAGGGTAAAAACTCATTTGTATTAAATACGTCACTAAAGATAACACCAAAACTAACCTTAACGGCTAATGCGAATTATAGCAAACTTAATTCAGATAATTTGCCTGGCACAGGAGGTTCACGTTCAACAAGTACCATGTTGCAGTTTACGTGGTTTGGCCGTCAGGTTGATATTAACCAGTTAAAAAACTATTTGGATGAAAATGGAAAAACGTTTAACTGGAATAACAGCTATTACAGCAATCCATATTGGATAGCTTACGAAAATACAGTTTCGCAGAACCGCAGTCGCATTATCGGTAGCTTAGCCCTTAATTATAAGATTATTGATGGCCTTGATTTCAATTTCAGATCGGGTACGGATTATTACAACGACAGGCGTAAAGTTAGAATCGCTTATGGTACGAACGGAACACCTTTTGGCTCTTACACAGAGAGTGCCTTTACGGTAAGCGAGAATAATACCGATGCAACCTTAAACTTTAACAAGCAGTTAAATGATGATTTTAGCTTAGAATTATTGGGTGGTGGTAACATCCGCAGGCAATATATTGAGCAGAATGATCAAAGTGCACCTAAACTAGCCATCGCAGGACTTTATACCCTTAAAAACTCTCGTGATCCCCTGATTTCATCTAATAATTTATCGCGTTTAAAATCATATAGTGTTTATGCATCAGGTCAGATCGGTTTCAGAAATTACCTTTTCGCCAACATCACGGCACGTAACGATTGGTCGTCTACCTTACCAGCACAGAACAGGTCTTATTTTTACCCGTCATTTAACGGAAGTTTTGTAGCAACCGAAGCCTTTGATATTAAAAGTGAAGCCCTTAATTATTTGAAAATACGTGGGGGCTGGTCTAAAGTAGGTAAAGATGCAGATCCTTATCGTTTGATCAATACTTATGCGTTTAGTGCGCCTTTTAACGCAAACCCTCAACTTACCACAAGTAATATCGACCTTAATCCTAACCTTAAACCAGAAACTACCACTTCAACAGAACTGGGTGTTGAGGCTGTTTTCTTTAACAAAAGGTTACGTTTAGATTTAAGTGCATACAATACCAATAGTTACAATCAGATTTTGGCAGCCGATGTAAGTCAAAGCACCGGATTTAGCTCAAAACTGCTTAATGCCGGAAAAATAAACAACAAGGGTATAGAAGCACAATTGGGCATCACCCCAATCAAAAAAACTTTTACATGGGATATTGATTTCAATTTTGCAGCAAACAGGAGTAGGGTAATTGAACTCGATGCAGAGAAATTATTAACGAATTACATTGTAGCTACCAACTCAGCGCAGGTGATTGCTACCGTTGGACAACCTTATGGATCACTTTTCGGAACAGCCTTTTTAAGAGATGGCAATGGAAATATTATTGTAAATGCCACAGGTGCACCAGCAACAAACCCAACCAAACAGGTATTGGGAAAATATACACCAGATTGGATTGGCGGGGTATACAATACCTTTACGTATAAAGGTATAAGTTTAGGCGTACTGGTTGATGCGAGTATTGGTGGTTCTATTTACAACGGTACTTATGCAACAGGTACTTATACTGGAGTTTTAGCCTCTACACTGCCAGGAAGAGCAGCTGAATATGGCGGAATCTCCTATTATTATCCTGGTAACGATAAAGCCAACGGAACAGTACGGGTAAATGGAACAGCTCCGACAGGTGTAACGGTTTATGATGACGGAATTGTTTTTGATGGCGTAACTGCCGATGGTAAACGCAATGAAAAAGTGTTACCTGCCCAACAATATTATAAATCGTTCAGGAATATCGATGAAGCAAATATATTCGATGCCTCTTACGTTAAGCTTCGTGAAGTTAAGCTTAGCTACAATTTGCCGGCCAAATGGCTCCGTCCGTTAAGTTTGCAAGGCGTTTCAGTATCACTTGTTGGCCGTAACCTTTGGATTATTCACCGCAATACCGTAGATATTGATCCGGAAGTAGCCTTTAATACTGGCAACGGACAGGGGTTGGAAAGTTTATCTAATCCAAGCACACGCAGCTATGGTATCAACCTGTATGTTAAATTTTAAATATTCCCATCATGAAAAATAAAAAACTATATATACTAGCCATTCTGGCAATTGCATTTTCATCTTGTAATAAAGAGCTCGATGATGTGAATATTAATCCGAATGCTCCAGAAATTCCACAACCCGATTATTTACTTACTGGCACTACTAAAACTACAGCCGATACGTACTGGGGGGTAACCAATAATATGAACTCGAGCTTGCTTTTTGTACAACATTGGGCTAAGGTTCAGTATACCGAAGAAGATCGTTTTATCTTTTCGAACAGTAGCTTTACCTCTTTATGGTCTACTGGATACGCACAAAGTATTGCTGGCTTTAATAAAATTATCGAATTGGGCGATGCACAAGGCAATCCAAACTATAAAGGAGTTGCACTTGTATTAAGGTCGTGGGTATTTTTATTACTTACCGACGCTTACGGGGATATACCATATTCACAAGCTGGAAAAATTAAACAGTTTGTTACGCCAGTTTACGATAAACAAAAGGATGTTTATTATGGTATTCTTAACGATTTAAAGACTGCTCAGGCAGCTTTGGATCCAGCTTCAGGAAAAGTTATAAGCGGAGATGTGATTTATAGCGGCAATATTGCTTTATGGAAAAAGTTTGCCAATTCTTTACGTCTTCGCATCGCTTTACGCATTGCGGATAAAGAGCCAGCTAAATCTAAGCAGGTAATTGATGAAATACTTGCAGAAGGTGGCACTTATATTAATAGCAAATCGGAGAATGCACAACTTTTCTACAGTGATTCGCCACAGCAAAATCCGTTAGCAGCATCATTCGAAACCAGGAATGATTACCGGATCAGTAAAACCATCGTAGATAAACTTTTTGCGCTAAATGATCCAAGACTACCAGTTTATGCAAGCAAAACTGATAATGCAACACCTCAAACGTACGTAGGTATTCCGAACGGCTCAACAAATTCAGAAGCCAGTGCAATAGGTTTGGCAAATTCCTCAAGACCAGGAACTTATTTTTTAGCACCAAAAGCACCTGCTGTGATTTTTAGCTATGCCGAATTGCTTTTTGATAGGGCTGAAGCTGCTGCGAGAGGCTTTACTACCGAAAATGCAGCTGATCTGTATAAACAGGCCATCAGGGCATCATTTGATCAATACAGTATAGGTGGAAGTGCTGTTGATGATTATATTAATCAGGCTTCAGTACAATATGATGCTGGTAATTATAAAAAATCAATTGGTGAGCAAAAATGGATTGCTTTGTTTGGTCAAGGATTGGAAGCCTGGGCCGAGCAGAGAAGATTAGATTATCCGCAATTAACTGCATCTGTTAATACCGTTTTGAGTGGTAAAATTCCGGTGCGTTTTATCTATCCTGGTACAGAACAATCTTTAAACGGACAGAATTATAAAAATGCGGTAAGCAGTCAGGGTGCTGATTTATTAACCACCAAACTTTGGTTTGATGCTTTTTAATGCCGTGATACAATGTTATTAAGTTAAGAATTTTTAACCACAGATGCGCACAGATAAACACGGATTATATCTGTGTGCATCCTTTTTATCTGTGGTTAAATTATAACTATAAACAAAAAACGTCCCGGTTTTAAATCGGAACGTTTTTTTATCAGAGAAATAGATATTTAGCCTCTTCAGGCTCTTTATTTCTACAAGCTATTCATCTGGATAAATCTTCTGCGGCATTACTTACCCTTGTTTTCAGGTCTTCCGTATAACCTTTTGCTTTATCTGCCCATTGTGGTGCACGATCCAATAATTCGTCAACGATAGATTGTCCGGTAATTGGATCTTTCTTCGTGATATATTTTACGCCTGCATATACTGCAGCGCCAATAATTGCTGTTTTTAAAATTCCCATGTTCTTTTCTTTTTTAGTTAAACATTTTGAGTTCGTTAAAAGTTTTAGACGATTCTAAATAACTGTTGTTACAAATCGGCTTAATTGACGATGCAGTAAACGTGTTATTTTTTAACAAAAGCACGTAAACAACAGAGAATTGCGATCATATTAATCTGTGTCTCCTGGTAAATTATGCATCAGCGTGGTTGATTAAAAACCAACTGATAAACATAAATCAATCTTGATAGCGGCCATAAACTTGGGTAACAGAGGTGAACCGATCAGATCAGGATCAAACATGTAAGCCGAATCCGCCAAAAGAACACCCGAAGTTAGTGAAGATGATGGGCCAGGTTGGTAGATTAATTATAAACCGTTATTTTAGGCAAGGTTACAGAATGGGAACCGGGTATTTAAACCTCAAACCATAAATTAATCAACTCTATACCGATAAACATTATTGAAGACACAAATGAACGGATCACATCAAACTAAAGTATACTTCAGGCTGGGCGCATTGGCAATGGCCATTTCTCTTTTTTCCATGGCTAATAGCAAAGCGCAGACCATGATACCTATCGAAACGGCCCATAATGCACTGGTTTTACAGGCCGATGCAAAAAAAGATGTGAATACCATTTTTTTTGGAAAAAAACTTAGCAATAAACAGGAATATGCCCAGGTTAATGATCAGTATAAGCAAACAGAAGATTATACCGGACAGTTAAATTCGGCTTATACACCATCTGGAACTAGAAATCTGGTAGAGCCTGCCATTAGTGTTACCCATGCCGATGGCAATAATTCGCTCGATCTGAAGTATGTAGATCATACCGTTACCGCAATTGATGATAATGTAAGTTTATTAAAGATCAGGTTAAAAGATCCGGTGTACAATTTCGAAGTAACACTGTTTTATAAATCTTTTTACAAGCAGGATGTAATAGAGCAATGGACAGAAATTAAACACAGCGAGAAAGGTAATGTGGTATTGCATAAATATGCTTCGGCCAACCTGCATTTAAAATCGCCGCATTTTTGGCTGAACCAGTACCACGGTGATTGGGCAAAGGAAATGCAGCCTGAACAAAGTGAAATAACCCATGGAATTAAAACCCTGGACAGCAAACTGGGTACAAGGGCAAATCTTTTTCAGCCCTCGGTTTTCATGATTTCGATGGATAAACCTGCAGAAGAGAACGCAGGCAATGTTTTATACGGCGCTTTGGAGTGGAGCGGTAATTTTAAGATTGATCTGGAAGTCGATTATCAGAATAACCTGCGCATTATTGCAGGGATGAATAATTATGCTTCTCCGTACAGCTTAAAACAGGGCGAAATTTTTGCAACCCCGGCGTTTTTGTATACTTTTTCTGATCAGGGGAAAGGCGATGCAAGCAGAAAATTGCAGAATTGGGCACGCAACTATAAGATATTAGATGGTAAAGGCAGCCGCTTAACACTTTTGAACAATTGGGAGGCCACTTATTTCGATTTTAACGAACAGAAACTGGCCGAGTTGTTAAAAGATACCAAAAAACTGGGCGTCGATTTCTTTTTGCTTGATGATGGCTGGTTCGGAAATAAATATCCACGTAATGATGACCATGCGGCTTTGGGCGATTGGCAAGAGAATAAAAAGAAACTGCCAAACGGTATCGCCTCATTGGTAAAAGAAGCCGATAATGTTGGAACACGATTCGGGATCTGGATTGAACCTGAAATGGTGAGTCCTAAAAGTGAACTGTACGAAAAACATCCGGATTGGGTGGTGAAACAACCAAACAGACCTGAATACTATTTCAGAAACCAATTAGAACTAGATCTGAGTAATCCGAAAGTACAGGACTTTGTTTTCGGTGTGGTGGATGATCTGTTTACTAAAAATCCGAAACTGGCCTATATTAAATGGGATTGTAATGCTGTAATTTACAATGCATACTCTGCACACCTAAAAAATCAATCTCATTTTTACATTAATTACGTAAAGGGATTGTATAGTGTACTGCAAAGAATCCGCGCAAAGTATCCAACTGTACCGATGATGTTATGCTCTGGTGGAGGTGGGAGGGTGGACTATGCTGCCTTACAATATTTTACAGAGTTTTGGCCAAGTGATAATACCGATCCGTTAGAACGCATATTTATGCAATGGGAATACTCTTATTTTTACCCTGCGATCAGCAGCTCCAACCATGTAACCGATTGGGGAAAACAGCCAATAAAGTTCCGTACCGATGTTGCCATGATGGGTAAATTGGGTTTTGATATTGTGGTAAGTAAACTGCCTGAAAAGGAACTTCAGTTTTGTCAGGAAGCCATTAAAAACTATAATGATGTGAAAGGCATTATCTGGCAGGGTGAACAATATCGTTTGGCCGATCCGCGCGGCGGCAGTATAGCTTCGATGTTGTATGTAAACGATCAGAAAACGGAAGGTGTAATTTTTAATTACCTGGTTAATTACCGTTATGGCGAAGGCAGTAAATATCCGGTTAAATTGAATGGGTTGGATGCAGCAAAGAAATACCAGATCAAGGAGATTAACTTGTTTCCTGGTACAAAATCGCCTATTGATGGCAACAAAACCTATACAGGAGATTTTTTAATGACGGTGGGTTTCAACCCGGTTTTAAATACCAATAGAACAAGTGTAGTGCTGAAGTTTGAGGAGGTTAAATAAATTAACTTATTTCTTTAAGTCGGTTACATTTAATATGGAATTAAAACTACACTGTAACTTTAACAATTTCATAATACTGGCTAATCATCTTACTAATAACAACGGTTCATATTTGTTTAACAAGGCGAACCAAATAATAAGAAGATTTAAGCACAATGATATGAGACTGATTTCTTGCGTAGCGCTATTAATGGTTATTCCGGCAATTGGGCTTTTAACCAAAGCGAATAAATTTACTGACAAAAAAAAATCCTGATGTGCCAGTACAAGAACAGGTTGTAAATGACTCAGCTTCATTTACATTGTTAAATCGTGATGGTGCGCCTTCTAACTTTGATCATAACCCTACTGTATATTCAACTGATTACCGATTGAGCTTTCATAGCTCAACTAAGGGCGGTTATTTACAATTAGTAAAATAAAGTAGCTCGGTTGCTTTAAGAGAATAAATAGAAGATGGTTCATGAAAGTGTTTTTGTTCACTAATAATCAGTTCACATGTTCGCTGGTCAGCTATCTTGCTTTGGGGAGATTGTATTTTAATGGCGATTTTACTTTAGACGCTGTCATTTTGAACTTGTTTAAACACCTCAGGGTATTTAGCAGGTCTTTCTACTACCTCCATTTATACATAATAGAAAGGCTGGTCAAGACGATACCCCGAGGCTACTTCAAACTCCCAATTACTTCCCTTCCCACCAGGTTAATGGAAACTTTATTTCATCAACAGAGCTTGCAATCATATCTGGTTTAAAAGCATAATGTCCTAAAGTATCCTTACTTGATATGCCCGAGAGTACTAAAATGGTTTTATAACCCATCTGTACACCTCCCTGTATATCAGTTTCCATAGTATCGCCAATAACGGTAGTATCACTGGTTTCTAATCCCAGGAATTTACGTGCCGAACGCATCATCACCGGACTTGGTTTTCCTGTAACAAATGCTTTTCTGCCCGTTGCTTCTTCAATCATGGCTGTAGTTGCAGCGATTCCCAAATTATTCCATCCTGGTTTTTTGGGTGATGGATCTCTGTTCGTGGTGATAAATTTAGCCCCCGCTAGAATCATATCAACTGCGCGTTGAACCATTTCCAGCGTGAAGTTTCTGCCTTCTCCCAATACCACAAACTCCGGATCGGTATTGACCAAAGTAATGCCATGATCGTGCAAACTGCTTAATAAACCACCTTCTCCCAATACATAAGCGGTACCGTTCGGACTTTGATCTGAAAGGAATTTTCCAGTAGCCATCGCACTGGTATACACATGGCTTTCTTCTACTTTAATACCAAGTCCTTTTAGTTTTCGAACTACCTCTAAAGCAGTTCGTTGGCTGTTGTTGGTCATAAATGCGAAAGGAATATCTTCATCAATTAAGTTTTTAATGAATTTATCAGCGCCAAATATTAATTCTTCCCCGCTATAAATCACCCCATCCATATCTATTAATAATCCTTGTTTCATATGTTTTGTAGATTTAATCTGTTTATGTGCAAACTTAATATTTTCTTGTTCAACCAATGTTAAAATAAAGTCTTTTGAATAGTCAGTTTTTTGGCCAAAATTATCAGGTGTATTTAAATCGTATTCTTTCTTGTGCATTTTATTTAATAAAAAATAATTCCCGGGCTGTAGCGTATCCTCAATTTGTACCGTATTCATGAAAAATCAAATTATGAGGAACGCCTTTAAAGTAACTTTCACCTTTTTAATTGCATTAAGCACTTTGAGCGCTTGCAAAAAGAAAAACGATAATCCAATGGATTTTACCATAGATGCACAAAATTTAACCTCTTGCACCGAAGGAAACTGTTTGTTTGAGTATGTTAATTATGCAGCAATGGCGGATCAGCAGACGGCACTTACAACTGGGCAATACCGGATTTTTCTGGCTACGAAGAGTAATAACTTCAGCACCACGAGGGTATATATTCAAGCACCTATGCAGGATGATAAATTTTTATTAACTGATGCTGATATCCTGGCCGGAAAAGTAAAACATCTGTTTTCTTGTGCTTCATGTGATTATATTAACTTAACTCCAATTGCAGGTACTGTTAAAGGAATTAAAGTAGCTAACATTAATACATCAGCAGAAAAATGGCTGTTGGATGCTCATATTGTTCTTGCTGCCGAAAAATCTAAAAAACCTGTAGATACCATCCACATTAAACAATATTTTAATTTAGCAGTGAAATAGATGCGGCGCTTATGTAATGTGATAATTTAAATGTACATAGGCGCCATTTTTCGCCAATAGTGGGGTCGGTGTGCATTACTCTCCCAGGTATGAAATTGGTTGGGTACACCTTTTTCCCACAACAAACTGCTAAGATGCTGGTTTCCGCTTAAAAAAGGATCAGTTTCACCTACCGCTAGAATTATTTCCATCTCTCTAACTGCAGATAGTAATTTATCATCGTTAAGGTTAGCGATATACTGCGCTGGCATATTAAAATAAACCTTATCGTTGTGAAACCCGTTCAGCAGGTCTCTGAAATCGCCGATATTGTCTGTAAGGTCATATCTTCCACTTATACCGACTGCTTTTTTAAATAACCAGGGGTATTTCATAGCCAGGTTTATAGCATGGTAAGCGCCCATGCTACAGCCAGCAGTTGCTACGTAATTGCCATTATTTTTCTGATAGATAAGCGGTAATACTTCTTCGAGAATATATTTTTCATATTGTAAATGCCTGTCTATCCGTACCGATGGAAATACTTCATCGTTATAAAAGCTTTCTCCATCTATACTGTCCACACAGAAAATCTGAAGTTCACCATTTTCTATCTGCGTATTTAAAGAAGCTATAATTCCCCAGTTTTCGTAATCGTAAAACCTGGCCATACGGGTGGGGAAAAAGATAACTGCCCTGCCGGCATGACCGAAAACAAGGAGCTCCATGTTCCGTTTAAGATTCTGGCTGAACCATTTATGATATTCCCTGTTCATCGCGTTAATTCTTTATAGGAAAATTAAGGCATCAATGTTATCAGAATATTAATTAAACGTAATGATTAACCTAATTTTTCTTTAACAGTATCGGCCCATAAACGATAACCTTCTTCACTAAGGTGCAGTCCGTCATGATCGTAAAGTACAGGGTTTGGCAGGCCATCTTTGTTGAGCATTTTCTTAAAAACATCAATAAATTTCCAATGGCTATTAAGTTTAATAATTTCGCTTTCGATGAGGTTATTGGTGTATCTAAACTGATCGGCCATTTGCCAACGGGTAAGGCTGGGTTTTAAGGAAATAAAATAACAGGGCAATATGCCAAACCGCTGGTTCACTTTAACCATTAACTGCTGGAAAAAGATAAATATCTCCTCAGGGTTTCTCCCATCACCAAGGTCATTATCGCCTGCATATACCACAAGTGCCTTCGGCCTGTAGTCTATCATAATCCGCTCAAAAAACCATACACATGCTGCTAATGTAGAGCCGCCAAAGCCTAAATTAGTTACTTTCATATAATCAAAATCATCTTCGAGGCTGTTCCATAACCGAATAGATGAGCTGCCATAAAAAACAACCCCTGGATGCTCCCGATCCAAGCGATGCGCCCTTTCCAATTGTTTAACTTCTTCTTCGTACCAGTACATATCGTTAAAGATAAAAAGATCTGCCTTTTGAAGAATGGATTGAATATTAAGTTTATGTTATCAGCTGTAGGTTCAATAGTTTATTGGTCTTGAATGCATATTACCCAAGGATAAGAACATTAAGTTAGGATGATCTACCTTAATGTCCTAAACTTCTTAATGGTTAGTTGATGTTAAGTATTTTACCATTAAGGGAATAATAACATCAAGTTAGGATGATCTACCTTAATGTCCTAAACTTCTTAATGATTAGTTGATGTTAAGTATTTTACCATTAAGGGAATAAGAACATTAAGTTAGGATGATCTACCTAATGTCCTAAACTTCTTAATGGTTAGTTGATGTAAAGTATTTTACCATTATGGGAATAAGAACATCAAGTTAGGATGATCTACCTTAATGTCCTAAACTTCTTAATGGTTAGTTGATGTTAAGTATTTTACCATTAAGGGAATAAGAAAATGAAGTTTGAATCATTGCTCTTAACTGAATAGTTAAGAAATTAAGAATATAAGCTAAATTGTTTCAGGTCTTCCCATTTTTTTTAAAATACGGTAATGGGAGCGGAGTGCCGAAAGGAAAGTGGTGTTTTCGTGGTAAGGCAATCCAAATTCTAGTGCAGTTTGTTTTACAATTATGGAGATCCGGCCATAGTGTACATGGCATATTTTAGGGAAAAGGTGGTGTTCTATCTGTCGATTCAATCCACCAAGAAAAAATGCTGAGATTGGCGATTGCGTTGCAAAATTGGCTGTAGTACGCATTTGGTGTTCGGCCCATGCCTCTTCCATATTGCCTTCTGCATTGGTTGTTGGAAAAGTTGTTCCTTCCACCACATGAGCCAGTTGAAAAACAAGTCCCATGGTTAATCCTTGTGCCATGTGCAACACGACGAAACCGATTGCAACCTGCCACCATGAGATCGACATCACCAATATCGGCAAACCAATAAAAATAAAATAGTAAAGAAATTTATAGAAAAAGAGGTTAAAGTATTCAATCTTAGGATGTTTGTTCTGGCAGGCACCTACACTTTTCTGGAAAAATTTTTTATAATCTTTACGAAAGACCCAGGAAAGCGAAGCCAGACTATAGAGCGGAAAGGCATACCACTGCTGGAATCGTTGATGGGGTTTTAATTCATCCTCCTCGCAGATCCGTATTAAACCCGGTGCCACTTCAATATCTTCATCATGACCGGGGATATTGGTATAAGTATGGTGCACTACATTGTGCGTAATGTTCCATACATACGGACTAGCCCCAACCATATTAAAAAGAAAGCTAAAAAATGAATTGGTGCGTTTAGCACTCGAAAACGAACCGTGGATGGCATCGTGGCAGATATTAAAACCAATAAATGCACAAGTTGCGCCAAGTAAAATGGTGAGCCCTAAAAGTATAGCGCTATGCAAGTTTAAAAGGAGTATTGAAAAGTAAAGTACCAGAAATATGGTAAGGAAAAGAAAGGCTTTAAACCACATCAATAAATTGGCATTGATGCTTCTGTTGTTTTCTTTAAAGTCGTTGTTTACTCTGCGGCGAACTTCCGAGTAAAATGTATTCCCTGCTAAACATGGGAATTTTGCTTTTGATTTCATGATCTTGTGCGATAATCTACCCCATGTACGAGGTTGATGCTCCAAGTTCATTAAGCTTAATGTATAACCTGGCCAATTAGCCAAGCTTAGTTATAAACGTAAACTATTGTGTTTTAGTTTTTGGCGAAGATAGTAAATTAACGGTGATGCATTCGTTAACTTTTAAATTAAAACATTTCTTGCATCCTGAAAACAAAAGGCATGCAAACTTAGCCTAACAATAGTTGTTTGGAAATTAAAATAAATAGAAACAAAGACTACTCGCTGTAGTTCCTCTTAGTAGCAGCATAAATATGGTACCAGATGTAAAGAATCCATATTAATACCACCGTGCTATAAACCAATTCGGCTTCAAATGAATCCCTGGTAATAAACAACGCAATGGAGGAGATCAGGGCAGTCAGGAAGAAATAATGAATATTTTTCATAACGTACTGATTTGGTGAATACTGTATGTAGTAAATATAATGAAATGCATGCTATAATTCAAGTTTTATTTGAAAATAATTGCCTGAATGTGATGATAGCGATCGTTTTTTACTTTTAAGATACTTTTGCTTGTAATGTTTAATGGTTTTTCACTGAATTATGTCGCAATTGTGGCTGTTTTACCGATATTTATTTGGTAGAATGTTTAATTCGACTTTTTCTGCGACAGTTTGTAGAGATTACGGTGTTGGTTACAAATGAATTAAAACGACACAAAATTGTGGCAATAAGGAATTTATATTTTTTGTAAGTTTACCTCACACAAACTAACCAGGAACAATAATACACCAATGATTAAATTTTCTTTAAGCTTAATTTCTTTTACGCTAGTTTTTTTTGGATTAAAAAACTTTTTTAGTGAATCAGAGATACAACGCGTATCGCCACCCGAACTAACAATCACCAATTTTGCCGGACCCGATGTTACACCTAGCCCAGCCTGTTTAGCTGTAGCACCAACCGGAGAAATATATGTTGGTGTTGATATGATCGGCTCTTTAGGTAAAGATCCTGGTAAAGGGCATATCCTTAAATTGATAGATAAGGATAACGATGGTAAAATGGATGAACATGTAGATTTTGCCGAAGTGGATAATCCCCGGGGTATTATTGTTCAAGGTAGCCAGGTTTATGTATTGCATACCACTTTTTCGAAAGAAACAAAACAGGCTACAGGCATGAATTTAGTTGTTTTTGAAGATAAAGATGGTGATGGAAAGGCCGATGGACCTGAAAAACCACTTATTGAGCATATCAGTAATGCCAAATATATTCGCGAACGTGGTACCGATCATGCAACAAATGGCATAAGAATGGGGATTGATGGATGGATTTATATTTCTGTAGGAGATTTTGGATTCCACGACGCGATAGACCGTTCAGGTAAAAAACTAACCATGTTAGGTGGCGGAATTATGCGTGTTCGTCCTGATGGAACTGAAATGGAAGTCTATACACACGGCACACGTAATGTTTATGATGTTGCGATTGATCCTTACATGAACGTTTTTACCAGGGAAAATACCAATGATGGTGGCGGATGGAATGTTCGTTTCTCGCACCACATACAATCTGGTGAATACGGTTACCCGGTTTTATTTCAGAATTTTACCGACGAAATTATACCTGCACTGGCTGATTTGGGTGGAGGATCGGGTACCGGAGCATTGTTTATGGATGAACCGAACTGGCCTGAACAATATAACCATGTGCCAATGATGGCCGATTGGGGCAGAAGCATGCTTTATATTCACAGAGTAACTGCTGATGGACCAACCTTTACACAGAAAGACGAAGAGTTTATAAAGCTACCTCAAATTACCGACCTTGATGTAGACGGTTCAGGAAGACTATATTTATCAGCCTGGGATGGTGCAGGTTATTCTGGTAGTCCGAATAAAGGCTACGTTGTTAGGGCAGTACCCAATAACTGGACATACAAAGCTTTTCCGGATGTTAAGAAACTTTCCATTAAAAAATTAACAGAATTATTAAAATCTAACAGTGCGGTAGCCCGTTTAACTGCTTCACAGGAATTGGTTTTGCGGAACAATAAACAAACTATTACAACTGCTCTAAAAGTTGCTTCCGATCAAAGTTTAGCGCTTGACGTGCGTATAGCCGGTATGTATACCTATGCACAGCTCACCAAAGAAAGTGGTATCGCAACTTTAGTTGAATTTACCAAAGATAACGCCTTAAAGGAGTTTGCCATAAAAGCACTTGCCGATCGTAAAACCTACATTGGCAAAGTGCCTGTTGAACCATTTTTAGAAGGATTAAAGGATGCTTCACCGCGTGTTCAGGCGGCTTCGATTATTGGTTTAAACCGTTTGGGCAGGGCAGAGGTTGCCAATGTACTTTTACAAACCAAGGTTCCTGCTTCATTTACAGCACCAGCAAAAGGTACTGAAGGTCCGCATGCTACGCCAAATGCAGCCATTATATTGCCACACCTTGCGGTACGTGCTTTGGTTGAGCTCAATGCCGTTGATGCGCTGCTCGCTGCGGTTAAAACGGAAAACTCAACACTTGCACTTTGGGCATTACGCTACATGCATACCGAAAAAGTGGTTAACGGACTAATTGAAAACTACAAACAATCGACAGATGAAAAATTAAAACAGCAGATTCTGGTTACCTTAGGTCGTTTGTATAAAAAAGAAATTGCCTATGATGCTTCCTGGTGGTGGGGTACACGTCCGGATTCACATGGGCCATACTTTAAAGCCGTTTCGTGGGAAGGTTCTCCAATTATCGAGAAATTCTTGAAAGAAGAGGCTACAAAAGCAGGAGCACAGGGAAAACAATTTTACGTTGATTTAAATGCCCGCCAAAGGATGGATATCCCTGAATTTGCCGAAGAAGAAAAAGTAGCTGCGGCAGAAGAACCAAAAATTGATTTGGATAAAATTAAAAACAAAAAAGGTCAGGTAGGTAAATCATCTATAGAAGATGTATTATTAGCTATCAATAAATTACAGGGCGACCCTTTAAAAGGAAAAAATATTTTCAACAGTCAAGGCTGTATTGCCTGCCATAGCTTGAGCAAAAGCGAGAAAATGAAAGGTCCTTTTATGGGACAGATCGGCTCGATCATGAACCGTGAGCAGATTGCAGAATCGATATTAAAACCTAATGCTTCAATTTCTCAGGGATTTGCTTCGGTAATGATTACCGCCAAAGGCGACCGTACGTATATGGGGTTTATTACTGAAGAAACCGCTGCTAAAGTGGTGCTTCGTAACATTGCAGGGGAAGTTTTCACCATTAAAGCAGGCGATATCCTGTCGAGAAAAGAAATGGAAACTTCGATGATGCCGGAAGGTTTGGCTAATTCATTATCATATGAAGAACTGGCTTCTTTAGTTACCTTTTTATCAGAACAGAAAAAATAATAAGTAATAGCATTTCCGGTAGTATATCGATCGGAAATGCTATTTTAATTTCAGGTTGCTGCTAATAACAATTCCTGCGGATAATAATAATTTCCCCATGAACCAACTGAAAGATATAACTGGAAATACTCACCGACTTAAAAATCGCAATGCGGTATACCAGGCCAGACTTTTTATCAAAAGTGATCTCCTCACCGATATAAATCTTATCTAATTCTTTTACAGTCGTTTCTACAGTTATCAACATGTATTGGTAACATTGCCAAATCGGTCTGGTTTTGAGAAACTGGTTTATTCTTATTCCTTAAAGGAGTATTTTTAACTCACTGGTCATTGGTTCAATGGTTCATTGTAGAAGGGTAGTCATCTTGATCCGATAGCTATTGGATATAGCGCAGCAGAATGGAAAGATCTATTCAGACAGATTTTGCTTCGCAGAATCTTCCGTTGTACCCCGCTCGAAATGAAGATAACTCTAGTGATTTTTAATCATAAATTAATTGCTGTCACTCATGTTTATCGTTCAAATAGATTAATTTATTCCAAATTATCTACTAACCCTTCTACTCCGCTCAGGGTGACAAACCGAAGAAGGTTCAATCTTCTTTCAACTCCAGGCTAATCGACTTCCGACTATGGACTTTTTTTGTTATTTCCCGGCAATTTTTATAATAAAACTCGACGAGTTGTTTTGGTTTAAAAAAACAAAACCTACATTAGCGATTAAATCTATGTATCTAGTCGATGAGCAGATCGGCCAGGTTTGACCACCAGCTATGGATAACCATTTTTTTGAACAAATATTTAAAAACCCACTTGAGCAGCACAATATACCACCGAATGAAGTAATATCGAAATGGGCCGAAAAACTGATCCAGGTACTTTTTCCAGAAAATGCGGCTAAAGCCTTTTCAACGGTTGAGGAAGTTAAAGAGCAGGTTTCTGCTTTAGAACTCGAACTTTATGATATTATTTCGGCAAGTTGTAAATTAAGGAACAGCGAGTGTAAAAATGCAGCGGGTCAGTTTTTTGCAGAACTGTCATCGCTTTACCGTGTATTGAATACCGATATCCTGGCCATTTATGAAGGCGATCCGGCGGCTCAGAGCAGGTTCGAAGTCATCAGGACTTATCCCGGTTTTTATGCCATATGTTTCTACAGAATTGCCCACATGCTTTATAATTTCGGCATACCACTTGTTCCGAGGATACTGACCGAATACGCCCATTCTAAAACAGGCATTGATATCCATCCGGCGGCCAGCATTGGCGAATACTTTCATATTGACCATGGAACGGGAATTGTTATCGGAGAAACCAGTACAATAGGCCGTTATGTCAAGCTTTATCAAGGGGTAACACTTGGTGCTTTGAGTGTTAAAAAAACATTGGCGGGCAGCAAACGCCATCCTACGGTAGAAGATAGGGTAGTTATCTATTCAGGTGCGACCATACTGGGCGGAGAAACCGTCATTGGGCATGATAGTATCATCGGGGGGAACGTATGGCTTACCGAAAGTATCCCTGCTTTTTCTACCGCTTATCATTCGCCAATAATTACCATTAGAAACCATAAAGAAACCAATTAATATATTAAAATATGCCAGGAATAATCGATCTGATCGGAAATACGCCAATGGCCGAACTTCAAAAGCTGAATATTAACCCGGCTGTACGGGTATTTGCCAAATTAGAAGGAAATAATCCAGGCGGTAGTGTTAAAGACAGGGCGTCGCTCAATATGATCAGAAGTGCAATAGAACGTGGTGATGTAGCCACCGGAACTAAACTGGTGGAGGCCACAAGTGGTAATACCGGAATTGCATTGGCCATGATTGCAAGTTTATATAATTTAGAAATTGAACTGGTGATGCCGGCAAATTCTACACGAGAACGTAAGGTAACTATGGAAGCCTTTGGTGCAAAAGTGACGTTATTAGAAAGTATAGAAGAATGCAGGGATTATGCGGAAGAAAAAGGCGTTTCAAAAGGGTATTTTTTATTAAATCAATTTGCAAATCCAGATAATTACCTGGCGCATTATAAAACAACCGGACCAGAAATATGGAGAGATACCGAAGGGCAGATCACGCATTTTGTAAGTTCTATGGGAACAACAGGGACCATTATGGGCTGTTCGAGATTTTTTAAGGAAAAAAATAATGATATTCAGATTGTAGGCTGTCAACCTACTGAAGGATCTTCTATTCCAGGGATTAGAAGATGGCCAACAGAATACCTTCCAAAAATATTTGAACCAGAACGTGTTGACCGTGTGATGGACATTGCGCAGGAAGAAGCTACAATGATGTCGAGGAGGATGGCCAAAGAAGAAGGTTTATTTGCCGGCATGAGTTCGGGCGGTGCCTGTGCAGCAGCTTTGAAACTTGCTGGCGAGCTAGATCAGGGAACCATCGTTTTTATTGCCTGCGATCGGGGAGACCGCTACCTGAGCAGCGATCTTTTTGGTTGAGCATAAATCATTAATGTTGCCGGGCTTCTCAAAGGGTTTTTCTATGTAATCTTAATGGTTTGGCATTCGCTTCAAATTTGTATTTTAGATCAAGCTAGAAATTTATGCACCAACTCATTATACAATACGCTTTTTTACTTGCAGTAATTCTTTTTGTGGTGATGCTGGCACAAAAAATCCGCATCGCTTACCCCATTTTATTGGTCATCGCAGGTTTAGCCCTAAGTTTTTTGCCGATCCTTCAAGATATTGAAATAGAACCAGAACTCATTTTTGTAATCTTTTTACCTCCTTTATTGTACGAAGCGGCCTGGAATACCTCATGGAAAGATTTTTGGAAGTGGCGTAGGGTAATCAGCAGTTTTGCTTTTCCCATTGTTATTTTTACCTCAACAGTTGTAGCCTTAATTTCACGTAGTTTAATTCCGGGCTTTACCCTGGCACTAGGCTTTTTGTTAGGTGGGATCATTTCTCCGCCAGATGCGGTATCTGCATCAGCCATACTCAAAAATGTTAAGGTACCTAAGAGGCTCACTACTATTTTGGAGGGCGAAAGTTTATTGAATGATGCATCCAGTTTGGTTGTATTTAGGTTTGCATTGGCTGCGGTAATGACGGGAAGTTTTGTCTTTAGCAAAGCTGCAGGCAGTTTTGTGGTGGTTATTGTAATGGGGATCCTGGTTGGGATTGCGGTAGCCCTGATTTTTTACGCTTTGCACAGATGGTTACCAACTACCACCAATATCGATATTATCCTTACTTTTTTAACGCCTTACGCAATGTACATGACTGCAGAGGAATTTCATTTTTCTGGCGTATTGGCTGTTGTAAGTGGAGGTTTATTTCTTTCAGCCCGTCGGGATCAAATCCTTACCCACCGGAGCCGCTTGCAAAGCATTAACGTTTGGGAAGCCGTAGCTTTTGTATTGAATGGTTTTGTTTTCTTACTCATTGGTTTAGAATTTCCCGTTATTATCAATGGTTTAGGAGAAAACGGCCTTTTGCCTGCTATCCGTTATAGCGCCATTATTTGTTTGGTACTAATTCTGGTGCGATTGGCCAGCACCTATGGCGCCTTGTATTTTACACGTTTCATTAGCCGGTACATTACAACGGCCGATCCTAATCCAAGCTGGAAGGCACCCTTACTTTTTGGTTGGGCAGGTATGCGCGGTGTAGTTTCTCTGGCTGCTGCACTTTCTATCCCTGTTGCCTTGAAATCTGGTGAAGCTTTCCCTCAGCGCAACCTGATTTTGTTCATTACCTTTAGTGTAATATTGGTGACCTTGGTTTTACAGGGTTTAACATTGCCAGCACTCATTAAATGGGTAGATATGCCCGATCCGGATTATACCATCCCTTTTGAACAGCAGAAGCAGATGGTGAGGAAAAAAATATCCATATTATCACTAAAAATTCTTGACGAAAAATACCATGATGCGTTAGAACATAACGATATGATCAGGTCGGTCAAAATCCGTATCGAGGCCGAGATGGAATTATTGAGGGATTGGGAAAAAGAAGAGAACATTTCAAGATCCGAGGACTTTTATCACGACTACCGAATCGCATTGGAAGATATTATGGCTGAACAGCGTATTTTGTTGAAAGGGTTAAATAAAAAAGAGCAGATTAATGATGAGTTGATCAGGGAACAATTAGAACTGCTCGATCTCGAAGAAGAAAAACTTCGCAGGCATTTTAGTCAGCGGGATATATAACCACCAAACTTCTTTTATACTTTAACTGTTTGCTGAAAACATTCAACAATACATCGGCCCCCTCCATCGCTATTTTAAAATCTTTCGATTTCACATTAATATCCTTGAAATAAATTCTTAGATATTATTTTCAAAGGGTTTATCAAACAGGAATAACCGCATGGATAAAGTTCTAATTGCATAATATATACAAGCCGGTTGCTGATTGTATAACAATCATTGCCTTGGTTACACGAAAATTAATCTCTCCCAATTTGGCCAATTGTTCAATAAAAAAACGGAATAACCCTGAGGCATATTCCGTTTTCGGTTTAAAAAGTCTGATAAATGTTTTTCTTCAGACATCCATATTATTTAATCTTCTAATAATTTTGTTGCAGCCGCGTCGGTAAACCAGGTTAACTTCCCATCAATAGGATCGATTAATTGCGAAGGATATAAATCAACATTTTTTTCCGTATCGCCAATAACATGTTTCAGTGCTTCGGCTTTATTCTCTCCAAATACCAGGAAAGCAACATTATCTGCTTTGTTAATTAATGGCGCGGTAAAGCTAATGCGATATGTATCTAGTTTTTCTACATATACAGCTGCTACGTTTACTTCCTCATCTTTAACTAAAGTAGTATGTGGAAAAATTGAAGCGGTGTGTGCATCATCGCCCATGCCTAAAAGGATTAAATCGAAAACAATGTCTTCACCATTAAAATGCTTGTCAATTGCTTTTTTATATTCGATAGCTGCTTTTTCTGGGGCCAAAGTGGTATCCACGTAAAAGATATGATCTTCTTTAATGCCTAGCGGATCTAAAATGGTTTTCTTGGCCATTAATCCGTTGTAGTTATCATCGTTGGCAGGAACATTACGCTCATCGCCAAAAAAGAAGTAAACTTTTTCCCAATCAATTCTGTGTTGCCCTTCAGTAGCAAGAAAATGGTAAAGTGCTTTAGGAGAACTACCGCCCGTAAGCACGAAATTGAAACAATCGTTTTCTTCGATAGACATTTCTGCAATTTTAATTACATAATCTGCCAGATCCTGGTTTAGTTCTTCTAATGTTTTGTATATGAGTAGATTCATTTTAATTTTAAGTAATGTCATGTTGAGCTTGTCGAAACACTCTTCTTTAAGTTCTTCGACAGGCTCAGAATGACAATTTATTTATGGACATGAAACTATTCGGCCATGAACCATCAACTTAATTATTCCTTATTTTTCAATGGTAAATTAAACCAGTGGAAACCATCTCTCGCAATAAGTGCTTCGGCTTCTTCCGGTCCCCAGCTATCGGCAGGGTAGTTAGGAAAGTTGATTGATTTTTTGCTTTCCCATGTATTTAAAATTGGCATCACCAGTTCCCATGCCGCTTCTACCTGATCGCCACGCATAAACAAGGTTTGATCGCCCATCATGGTATCCAATAATAGGGTCTCGTAAGCTTCTGGTGTATCCCCGTCGTAAGTTCCTTTATAATCAAATACCATATCAACCGGGTTTAGTACCATGTCTAATCCAGGTCTTTTGGCCTGTACCTGCATGCGGATACTCATTTCTGGCTGTATGCTAATCACCAACCTGTTTTGTTGCCAGTTTTCGGTTACCGCTGAAGAGAAAATCTGATGTGGCACATCTCTAAACTGAATGGTAATTAATGATGAAGTTTGGTTTAAGCGTTTTCCTGTTCTTAAATAGAAAGGAATACCTTGCCATCTCCAGTTATCAATATGGAATTTAACTGCCGCAAAAGTTTCGGTATTTGAATGCGGATCAACACCTTTTTCCTGGCGGTATCCTGGCACTTCCTTACCTTCAACCCAGCCTTTGCTGTACTGACCACGAACGGTGTGAAAACGGATATCTTCTGCAGAAAAAGGACGCATAGCTCTTAAAACCTCAACCTTACGATTTCTGATTTCATCGGCGTCAAAATTAATAGGCGCTTCCATTCCAACCAAACAAAGCAATTGCAGGAGGTGATTCTGGATCATATCTCTCAAAGCACCTGAGCCCTCATAATAACCTCCACGATCGCCCACGCCTAACTGTTCTGTTACTGAAATCTGAACGTGATCGATATAAGACCTGTTCCACAACGGTTCGAACAATGCATTGGCAAAACGGAATGCCATCATGTTTTGTACGGTTTCTTTACCGAGATAATGATCAATACGGTAGATCTGCTTTTCCGTAAAAATAGTGCTCAATAATGCATTAAGCTCTTTTGCAGATTCTAAATCATGGCCAAAAGGTTTTTCGATAACAATACGGCTATTGTCCTCATCTTGCGTTAGTTTATATTTCTGCAAACATTCAGCAATAATCGGAAAGAAATTAGGCGCAACTGCGAGGTAGAAAATCACCTGTGTACCTGCACCAAATTCTTTTTGATATTTTTCTACAGCTCCTTTTAGGTTTTCGAAAGTTTTTGGCTGGGCAAAATCGGTAGGACAGTAGTTCATCGTCTTTGCGAAATCTTCCCATTTATCTTTTTTTACTTTTCCGCTTCGCGAAAACTCGTTAACAGCCTCTTCTAAAGCAATTTTGTAACTATCATCAGTAAATTCGGTTCTTCCTGTACCAATAATAGCAAACTTATCAGGCATGTAACCCTCTATAAATAAATTATATAGGGCAGGTGCTAATTTTCTTTTATTTAAATCACCTGTTCCACCAAATATTACAAAAATGGTAGGGTTTAATGCGGTTTTGGTTTTCATTGTATGTTCTTGTGTCTAATGAGTTTATGATAATTTATTCCAGTCGGCATGAAAAACACCATCTTTATCAATACGCTCGAAAGTGTGTGCGCCAAAGAAATCTCTTTGTGCCTGGATTAAATTTGAAGGCATGCGGCCTGTAGTAATAGTATCGAAATAGGTTAGGGTAGATGCAAATGCAGGAATACCTAAACCCGAATTGATACATGCACTAATTGTTTTTCGCGTACCTGCTAAAGTGCCTTTAATGATGTTCTGAATACCCGCATCACCGAATAAATGTTCAAGAGAATTGTCTTTATCATAAGCCTGATAAATATCTTCTAAAAATTTAGCCCTGATGATACAGCCTCCGCGCCAGATTTTGGCAATTTCCTGTAACTGTAGGTCGTATTGATATTCTTTTGACGCCTGAACCAGTAAATGCATCCCTTGTGCATAAGCACTGATCATAGAGAAGTAAAATGCATCTTCCAGTTCTTCAACTGTTACCTCAATTTTAGTATCTTTTTTACCAAAAGCTTCTTCTAAAGAAACCCTTAGTTTTTTAAATTTAGATAAATCGCGGTTAGAAACAGCTTCGTTAATGGTAGGGATCGGCAATTGAAGTTCCATTGAAACCTCTGATGTCCATTTTCCAGTACCTTTTGAACGGGCTTCATCTTTAATCTGATCTAAAAGATCATTTTGTGTTTCGGTATCTTTAAATAAGAAAATTTCAGCAGTAATTTCCAATAAAAATGATTGCAACCTGCCTTCGTTCCATTTTTTGAATACTTTATAAATTTCTTCATTTGAGTAACCTAAGCCATTTTTAAGGATGCCATATACCTCGGCAATAAGTTCCATAATGGCATATTCTATACCATTATGTACCATTTTAACAAAGTGGCCAGAAGCACCCGGACCTATGTAGGTTACACAAGGATCGGTACCCACTTTTGCAGCTACCGCATCAAAAACATCTTTTACAACGTTATATGCTTGTTTATCACCACCAGGCATCATACTCGGACCAAACCGCGCACCTTCTTCACCGCCAGAAATACCCATTCCGAAAAAATGTAAGCCATCTTTCTCTAACTCGTCAACACGGCGGTTGGTATCGGTAAAATGTGAGTTTCCACTATCTATGATGATATCACCTTTGCTTAAAAGTGGTTTTAGTTCTGCAATAACGCTATCTACAATTGGTCCGGCTGGTACTAATAAAATTAATGTACGTGGTGTTTGTAAGCTGGAAATAAAGCTTTCAATATCATTAAATCCTTCTAAGTTATGTGCTTTGCCTTCTTCTTCAAGCTTCGAGATCATCTTTTGGTCTTTATCGTAACCTGTTACAGAGAAGCCCTTATCAGCCATGTTTAATAATAAGTTCCGGCCCATAGTACCTAAACCAATCATTCCCAATTTATATTTTTCAGAATCGTTATTTGCCATTTTTTATTTTTTAGAATACACCCAAAATTAGGGTTTACAAATTAATATTGCAGCTATTGTTGTTAAAAGATTGTAATAAAAGATCAATTATTTTTTAGGCTCAACAGTAAAAATATTGTACTTATCGGCCAGTTTCCAAAGCTTTGCCCCGCCTTTAATCCCGTCTCTGTTGGTTACGATTTTAATATTGTCTTCCAGCTTAAAATTGATCTGTTTCGAATTTCCGCCACCTATATATAAGGTATCGTAATTGAAAACTGTTTTATAAATTTCGATTACCTTTTTTAATCTTTTGTTCCAGCGTTCGCTACCGATTTTTTCGAATGCTTTGTTTCCGATATAATCGTCGTAATCTTCCTCTTTATTGATTGGGAAATGCGCCAGTTCCAGGTGAGGAAGCAGTTCCCCATCAAACAATAGCGCTGTTCCGAAGCCCGTACCCACTGTAAAAACAATTTCAAAGCCTTTACCTTCAACCACGCCTAAGCCTTGCTGGTCGGCATCATTAACCAAACGCACAGGCTTACCAAGCTCGTTGGCCACGCGTTGTGCAAGATCTACATCGGCCCATTTATTTTTAGCCAGGTTGGGAGCAGTTTTTACAATCCCATTTTTAACGTAACCCGGAAATCCGATTGATACACGGTTATAACTATCAGGAAAAGGCTTAATTAGTTCTACTATACCTGTTACAATATCTTTTGGCGTAGCTTCTGGCGGGGTTTTGCTTTTTAAATATTCGGTAATCATATTTCCGCTTTCATCTAAAAGGACGGTTTTTATACTGGTACCGCCAATATCAATAGATAATATATTGTTGTTTTCAGCTTTTTTCTCTGTAGCCATAATTATGTATTTATAATTCCGAAGTTCTACAAATAAATTAAAACAACAAACATTAAATGAATATGGAAGTAATTTAGGTGTAATAATATATTCTATAAAATCTATGTATTTAATAGAATATAATTAAGTTTGTTCCGTTAAACTTAAAAAAGATCTAAATCGTTATGACGGTAAACTACCTTGCATTTGCTATTCCGGCATTTTTTATTTTTGTATTTATTGAATTTAAAATCGCCCAGCATCAAAAGAAAGCGAAAATTTTTAAATACGAGAGTACAGTTGCAAATTTTAGTGTAGGTATTGCAGAGCGGTTATTGAATTTATTTATTGCTGCAAGTTTTTATCAGGTTTACGATTGGCTGTATGCCCACTATGCCATTTTCGATATTTCTACGAAGTGGTATGTGTGGATTTTGCTGTTGCTTGCTACTGATTTTGTTTGGTACTGGTACCACAGGCTTGGACATGAGATTAATTTTTTATGGGCAGCACACATTGTGCACCACCAAAGCGAAGAGTTTAATTTATCTGCAGCAGCGCGGATTACCACTATTCAGGCCATTTTTCGTAATGTTTTCTGGTGTGCCTTACCATTGCTAGGTTTTCACCCCAACATGATTATTAGCATTCTTTTGGCCCACGGTGCTTATTCTTTTTTTACGCATACGCAATTGATAGGCAAATTGGGATGGCTCGAAAATATATTGATTACGCCTTCGCTGCATGGAGTTCACCATGCTTCTGACGAAAAATATCTGGATAAAAACTACGGAGATGTTTTTGTTTTCTGGGACAAATTATTCGGCACTTTCCAGGCGGAAGAAGAGACACCTAAATATGGCTTAACACATCCCATTAAAAGTTATAGTTTCCTGTGGCAGCATTTTCATTATTATTTAGAAATAGGAGAGGCCTACAGGCGTGCAAATGGATTCAAGGCTAAATGGGATGCTGTTTTCGGAAGTCCGGCTTTAATGGACCAGAATATCAGGCCGATTTTAGAAGAACGTTATTATCAAAATAAATTACAACATGATTATCAAAATAAATTACAACATGAGGCGAAACCTAAACCCAGGTTTAAAATTTATCTGAATATCCAGCTAATTATGGTGGTAGCGATGCTTACAGGTACAACCATGTTTTATGAATCGTTAACTGTAGTCCATAAAGTTGCCATATTGATTTTTGTCCTCGTTACCCTGATCAATATAGGCGCCCTGTTAGAGCAGCGCAAGTGGATTTATTACCTCGAATGTTTCAGGTTGATACTGGTATTCGGTTATTTCTTCTATAGCTTTAATATCATCGAACTTTTAATATTCCCGGTTGTAGGATTGATTATTCTTGAGCGTAATTTTTCATTGAATAGCTTGTATAAAAAGCATCTTTTTAGCTATAAATCCAACACAATTAATACATAGGTAACTTAAAGGCAAAGTTTCCTTAACATTACCGTAATGTTGCTGAGCTACTTTTGCTGGCAAGATGAAGGATGCATATTTGAGCAAAAGTGATGAAGACTTAATGTCATTATTGGTAAACCAAGACAGCCTTGCACTGGAAACACTTTTTAACAGGTATTACCCTGCTTTATGCAAATTTACCTCTATTTATATTAAAGATTACAACAAAGCAGAAGAGCTTATTGCCGATCTTTTTATGAAGCTTTGGGACAAAAGAAACGAGCTTCAGATCAAATCGATCAAAAAATACCTGTTTACTGCAGCTAAAAATTTAGCCTTTAATGAAATTCAGCGTGTAAAATTCCATATTTTAAGTATCAACGATCGCGAAGATACACTCGATTACCCGGATACTTATTTAAATCCCCACGAACAGCTTACCAGCAGGGAATCCTATTCCGAAATTATAAGTCTTATTAACCTGTTACCCGATCGGCAACGGGAAGTGCTTTTAATGAGCCGCATTGATATGTTAGAGAAAAACATTATTGCCGATTTATTGGGAATTTCTGTAAGAACCGTAGAAACCTTACTCTATCAGGCCGTGAAAAACTTTAGATCGCTCACAACTGACCGATTGGAGATCTAATTCAATTTCCTTCTTTGCCCTGAAAGTATATTTAATTAACTCTCATTTTCCTTGAGAAGATCATTTATCGAAATATTACTTGCATTAGTTTTTGGAAAGGCAGGTTCAGTTTTTCATGGCAGTTTTCAGTCCCGCTTTTGGTACGAGTTCCGATGAAAAATCGGAAGCTCTTCCCGGCAATCGGGTTTATTTAACCCAGGCAGGTGCTCAGAAACCTAAATTCATTTGCACCGGGAAATCAGGATGATTTAATTTTATAACAGGCCATTGTACCTAAACCCGACAGGAGCGGATCCCGATTTTTTCAATCGGGATGGAGCAGATGGCGGGGCTAAAAGGATCTATGAAACACTGATCTTTCATTTCCAAATCAAAAACATCAATATTTTTCCTTGCTGAACAATCCTTCAGCATTATTAGTTTATTTAGGATGCTCTTTGTGCTTAACAATTTGTTAACAATAACTTGATCTTTTTCGCTACGTATCGGCACCCATTAATCTGTCTTACATCCAGAACCGCATGACTAAATGGACGAACGTTACTACAAATTAATAGAAGATTACAGCAAGAAAACCATTGGCAGTGAAGATTTAACTGATTTACTGATTTGGGTTGAAAGCAGCCAGCAGAATCAGCAGATTTTCAGGGAAAGCTTACAGGCCTTTGAAGCAGCAGATTATTCCCTGAAAAAACCTGTTAATCAGCAAAGAAGCTGGTTAGCCATTCAACAACATATTGAAAATAGTGCTGAACAATCGCCAATTATAAAAAGAATCAATTTTAGAAAGTATTTTACAATAGCTGCCGCAATCATGGTGATCGCTTTGTTGCCAGTGCTTTATTTTAATAATTTTCATCCAAAAAAGACCGAAGTTATTGCTTACAACGAAATTTACAATCCGCGTGGACAGAAAAGGCTAGTGACCATGCCCGATGGTTCTAATATCTATTTAAACGGCGATAGTAAAATCCGTTACGCACTCAATTTTAATACCACCAGCAAGCGGATCGTTTATTTAGATGGCGAAGCTTTTTTTGACGTGCAGCACCGCACCAAACAACCTTTTATAGTTCATACCGGGAAAGTAAGTACTACCGTTCTGGGTACTTCATTTAATATTAATGCCTATGCATCTTTAAAAGATATCACCATCACAGTGCAAACGGGTAAAGTTGGCGTGCTGTTTAAGAATAAAGGCAAAACAGCCCCTGTTCAGTTCCTCTTACCAAATGAACAGCTTACCATCAATAAATATAATGGACAGACAACAAAAAAGCAGGTAAATGCAATTAATTTTGATAGCTGGAGAGAATACAAAATCTTTTTTTATGATAAATCCCTGAGCGAGATCGCAGAGGTAATTGCCCGCGAGTATGATCTTGATATTGAAATTAAAACCGAAGCTTTAAAAGAGGTGAAGCTTACCGCAAAATTTGATAAATGTTCGGTAAAGCAGATTATGGATGTAATTGCTAAGCTATCGGACTCAAAATATACAATCTATGAAAATAAAGTAATCATTTATTAACGATAAACTATAAAGATAGATATGATATAAAATTACTAAACCGAAAAATGGCTCGAAATGCTGGACACATTTCAAGCCCTGAAAACTGTATACTCATTTGACAAAGTAAAACTTAGTAAAGATATGAAAATTAATACCCGATGGATTAAAAATTTCCATCAGTATCCCTCAAAAGTTATGGTGATTACTGCCATAATGATGTTGAATCTGCTCTCTTTCTCACTATATACCTATGCACAAAGCGATAAGAAAATTTTATTCGAAGCGGATGGTATAACCTTAAAAAAGGCTTTTGAAACTATAGAAAAGCTCAGCGGCAATCATATTGCCTATAACAACAACCAGCTCGATGATCAGAAAAGGGTTTATGTTTCCAAAGGAATGAGATCTGTATATGAAGTGCTTGATCTGCTTTTAAAAGGAACGCAGTTTACCTATAAAGCAGGCGGTGCCGGCAATATCCTGATTACAGCTAAAAACACAAATACAGGGAGGATTAGCGGTAGGGTTGCTGATGAGAACAACGAGCCTATTCCGGCTGCCACGATTAAAATTGTTGAGTTAAGTAAGGTTACACAAACTGATAATGAAGGTAATTTTACGATTCCCGTATTACCAGGCACCTACACGGTTGAGGCAAGTTTTATTAGCTATCAAACCGGTAAAGTACAGAATGTAATTGTCGTTAATAATAATTTGACTAAAATCGGAACACTGAAACTTAAATCATCTGATAATTCATTGGATGATGTTGTTGTTACAGCTTTGGGAATCAAGCGTTCGGAAAGGGCATTGGGATATGCCATTACAACTTTAGACAGTTCTGCATTTACGAATGCAGTAGCTACGAACTGGACAGATGCATTGTCTGGAAAGGTAGCAGGCTTAAATCTGGTCCGCAACAGTGGTTTGGCAGGATCTAATAAAATCATTCTCCGTGGTGAAAATAATTTAACAGGAGATAATGAAGCACTGATTGTTATTGATGGAGTTGTGGCCAGTAGTAGTGCAAAACGTACTGCCGGAACCGGAGGTGGCGTTTATGGAACATCCGGAGATATTTTGCCAACGGATTTTGGAAGCGCACTTAACGATCTGAATTCTGACGATATTGAAAATGTTACAGTATTAAAGGGACCTGCAGCTTCAGCGCTTTATGGTCAGAGGGGAGCAAATGGTGCCATTGTAATTACAACCAAATCTGCTGGTAGCAGTAAGAAAAAGTTTAATATTACCTTCACTTCTAATACTGCCTTCGAGCAAATTAACAGAGGACCAGATATTCAACAAGAATATGGTGCAGGTGTAAGTGGTGCGAGTTATTACAGTTTTGGAACAAATGCGGATGGTGCAGATACACATGCAACCAGTTCGACTTACGGACCTAGGTTTGACGGTACCAGCATGTTTTTTCAATATGATCCAACTACACAAAAAGGTGGAACAACGCGTACACCATGGGTAGCATATCCAAATGCATTAGATGCATTTTTTAAAACAGGCGTTGAAACAACAAACTCTGTGAGCTTAGATGGAAACGCAGGAAAAGTAGGTTTACGCTTTACGGCAAGCCATGGTAATAACGATTGGATAGTTCCTAATACAAATTTGGAACGTACTTCTCTTGCTTTTTCAGGAAATAGTAATGTAACCAAAAAACTGAACATTGTTTTTAAGGCCAGTTATAATAACAGGCACAGTGATAATTTACCGACAACAGGTTATGGCAACCAGTCTTTAATGTATTGGTTCATGTTTGCACATCCAAATATGAATTTGGATTGGTTTAAAAACTACTGGGTGGCCGGACAGGAGCAACAGAAGTTTTTAGACTTAACTTCGAGTTTTCCGGAAGGACCATATGCAATTTCTGAACAATATATAAATGGACAGCGAAGAAATGGTATTTTGGGAAATGTTCAGGCCACTTATAAGTTTACTGATGATTTAAGTTTACTGGTACGTTCGTCTATCGATTTTAATCATGATATCCGCGAAACCAAGCGTCCATGGGATGCTGCAGGTGCAAAATTTGCCCAGGGCTCTTATCGTGTCCAGGACATCAACTCTTATGAAGTGAACGCCGACTTTTTATTAAGGTATAACAAAGATTTAACAAGGGATTTAAAACTTTCTGCATCAGTAGGTGGTAGCCAATTGAGAAACAGATACTACAAATCAGAGCTTCGCGCTGATGGATTAGTTGTTCCTGGTGATTATAGCTTGGAAAACAATCAAAATCCATTGATTTCGGTACCGGATACTGCACGGTATAACATCAATAGTTTGTACGGTACAATGTCTTTATCGTTAAAAAACTATTTATTTTTAGATTTAACCGGAAGACAGGATTGGAACAGTACTTTGGCGTCTCCACTTCGAACGGACAATGTTGGTTTCTTCTATCCATCTGCAAGTTTATCTTTCATTGCGTCAGATTATTGGCAATTGCCTTCGCAAATCAGCTATTTCAAGCTTCGGGGTTCAATTGCCCAAGTGGGTAGTGGTGGAACGACGCCATATCGTACCGCGTACAACTATACGCTTGCTGCGAACGGAATTTATCCGGGCGGGGCAATGACAAACCCAAGTATACTTCCAAATAATAACTTAAAGCCACTATCTACTACAACAGTTGAGGTTGGTGCCGAATTAAAATTATTTAAAAGCAGATTAAATTTCGATTTTGCTGCATACACCGGAAGTACAAAAAATCAGATATTAAGCCGTTCGATTGATCGTGCTACAGGATATTCAATCGCTGTATTTAATGCCGGAAGGGTAGATAACAAAGGCTTGGAAATGTCGGTAAATGCAACGCCTTTGCAGAGCAGATCATTTACATGGACGGTTAACGGAACGTTTTCTGCGAACAGAAATACCATTAAAGAATTGGCCGATAGCGCTGTAATATTACGTACAGGCCCAATTGGGGGTACACAAATCATAGCTAATGTTGGTGGAAGCCTCGGAGATATGTATGGTTTCGGATTGAAGCGTTCGCCTGATGGACAGGTAATATTCGATAATACCGGTAAAGCCATTCCAGATCAAACCCAGTTAAAATATCTGGGAAATACAATGCCTAAATTTAGATTTAGTTTTGGTACAGGTATAACTTATAAGGGCTTTGCTGCTAACGTTTTATTTGACGCACAATTAGGTGCTGTTGCACACTCGTTAACGTTTGCAAGAATGGCTGGCCTGGGCAAATTAAAACTGACCTTACCAGGCAGGTATGGTGGTTTAATTGGAGATGGAGTAATGTTAAATCCTGATGGTGTTACTTATAGCCCCAATACCACAGTTGCAACTGATATCGGTGCATTTTATGAGGCTATGTATGGTTCTACTAATGCAGAAGGAAGTACTTTCAGAACCGATTATCTAAAATTCAGAGAAGCAAATATTAATTATACATTCTCAAAAAGACTGGTTTCAAGTTTGGGCCTGAGCCGGATAACCATAGGCGTGTATGGGCGTAACCTGTATACCTGGTCGCCGTGGCCTGCCTTCGATCCTGAGTTTGGTACATTATCGGGTAGCGATATCGTAACAGGTTTTGAAGTAGGGCAACTGCCATCAACCAGAACTTTTGGTGCACGTTTAGTAGTGGGTATAAACTAATAAGAAAATGAAAAAGATTAAATATAGTATAGGTTATGCTTTCTTACTGCTGATGGGAACTTCATTTTTCTCCTGCAAGAAAGATTTCGATAAAATTAATACAGATCCGATAGGTGTACCAGAGGTTACCGCAGATAAATTGCTGGCACCTACGTTAACAAACGTGTTGGGCGCAAACTTAATACGTAACCGATCCATTAACAATGAACTCATGCAGGTTACAGTTTCTACTTTGGATGAGGTACTGGAGGGTAGAATTTACAGATATGATATCAGAAGGCAACTGTCTGATGCGATGTGGAATTCCTGGTATTCTGAATTGACAAATATAAAGGATATCAATACCATCGCCAGCAAGCCAGGTGCAATTAACACTTCCTATCAGGCGATTTCCAGAATTGCCGAAGCATGGACAATGCAGCTGCTAACAGATACCTACGGAGATGTGCCTTACATGGAAGCAAATCAAGGCAGGGCTGGTGTATTAGAGCCAGCGTTCGATAAACAAAAAGATATTTACATGTCGTTGCTGAATAAACTGGAAGAAGCCAATACGCTTTTAGCAGCAGGTCAGAAGATTGAAGCCAGCAGCGACCCGGTTTATAATGGAGATATTAGTAAATGGCGAAGATTTGGAAATTCATTGTATTTAAGGCTATTGCTTCGGATTTCAGGCAAGGCAGAAGCAAGTGCACAGGCCATAGCGAAAATTAAAGAAATCGTTGATACTAATCCAGCCAAGTATCCGATCATGACTGATAATACCCATACGGCTAAAATTCTATGGAATGGTACAAACAGTAGTACTGCTGTATATTCATCGCCATTTATGGTTAATGTTAGACCGGCAGATTTTCGTGGATCTGCCATTGTAGACTTTTTTATCAATAACCTGACTACCTGGGGTGATCCAAGAATAGATCCAACATTAGGCAAGAATGGCGTAAACAGGTGGAGTATAGCCGCGGGACCAGCAGGATATGTTGGTATACCAAGTGCTTATCCAATAGGTAGTGGAGCTCCAGCTAAACAAGCTTATTTTTACTCTGATGCTCAATCGGGAAATCCGACAAGTTTGCAAACAGATGCTTCAACAGGTGTGATGATGAATGTGGCAGAAGTTGATTTTATTTTAGCAGAAGCAGCTGCAAGAGGCTGGATCAATGGTACAGGTGAAGATTATTATTATAAAGGAATAGCTGACGGAATTAACTATTGGATGCCAGCTTTGTACGCTAACGGTAATGATGCATCAGTGAGAGCTTATGCTTTAAGAGGTGACTTCAATTGGAATAATACATTGCCATTAGACAATAAAACAGTAGGCTCAGATAGCAAGTTGGAACAAATTCACTTGCAAAAATATTATGCCTTGTTTTTAGTAGACTTTCAGCAATGGTTCGAGTACAGAAGAGTCGGTCACCCATTGCTTCCAAAAGGATCAAGCTTATTAAACGGTGGGAAAATGCCAGTTCGTTTATACTATCCAATACTTGCCCAATCAACCAATCCAACTAATTATAAAAATGTATTAACAGCACAGGGACCTGATGATGTGAATACATTGATGTGGTGGCAAAAACCTTAAATACTATTGATAATGAAAAATAAATTAAAATATTTTCTTTTGCTGGCAGTTGTGGTTATTACTTACACAAGCTGCAAAAAGGAAAACGACTATCGCTATAAATTTTCAGAAAGTGGTTTTATTTCTAACTTTGATTTAAGAAGATACTATAAAGGATCGGATCTTTCGCTCAATCCTGACGTTATAGGAGGTGCTACAAGTATAAGAGGTGTAGTCGTTTCTGATTTTAGGTCCGGGAATTCGGTAACAGGATTAATTGCTTTACAAAATAGCCGTATTAACGGCACAGCAGATTCGTTAAGGGGAATTTCATTCAATATTGGAACATCAGCTTCTGATTACATTCCAGGAGATTCGTTGCATATCAAACTGGATGGAGGAATATTAAAAAGGGTTGATGGAATTTTACAGATTACTGGTATAACAAATTCTGCAATAACCAAAATAGCATCAGGAAGAAAAATTAAATTACAGGCGGCAAATACGAGCGCTATTCTAGCCAATCCAGATCGTTATGAAAGCACTTTAGTTGCGATTAACAATGCAGTTTACGACCCGGAGCCAGCGAGTGACGTAATCTATTCAGGAGATAAAATACTAAATGATGGTTTTGGTCTTGCAACATTACGTACCAGTGCCAATGCTACTTTTGCGAATACGGCTGTTCAACCTTCAGGTAATTTCACAGGGGTAGTATACGTAACCGGCACGGGAACTTCAAAAAAGATCGAATACCGGATGCGAACTGCTGAAGACTTTTTTTATGTTCCGATGCCTAAGCTTTCTCCTGCAATTATTTCGGGATTTCTTGTAGATCCGAATTCAACCGATGGAAATTATGAATATGTTCAGTTTTTAGCAACGAAAGATATTGATTTTGCGCTTACACCATTTTCAGTTTATACCAGTAACAATGCTGGGGCCACTACTTTTCCTACGCTTGGATGGAACACAGGCGCACTTAGAACTTACAAGTTTAACCTTACTTCAGGGTCAGTTAAAAAAGGTGAGTTTTTCTATGTAGGTGGTGCTGGTCAGTGCATCAATGGGTCTGCTTCAACAGTTATACCAGCTTCAAAATGGATTTCTAGCGTGAATTACACTACAGTACCAGGCGCAGATGGTGTAGGAAATGCAACAGGTAACCTGTTAGCAAATAGCGGAAACGTTGCTGGTATTGCAATATTTGAGGGTATTAATGTTACACCAAATTCTAGTCCGTTGGATGTAATTTTTTATGGCGGTGCAAACGGTAGTTTTTATACTGCAGGCCCACCTGAGTATGGATTAAGAATTACGATCACAGACAAATTTGCTACCTATGCAGGAAAAGTTCCACAGGAATATTATGGAAAAGGAACTAATGATGTCTCTAAACGTTTCGCAGGTTTTCCGGCAGCTACAAGTTTTGCCAGGTTAGGAGGCGTTTACAAGGGCATTAAAGGCGGGTGGGAATCGGTCAGAACAATGATAAGTGTTACCTTAACCAATACCTCAGTGCTCAGTGAAATTGAGACAGGAGGCGTAACAACCTTAATTGATAAGTAAGAAACAAAAAGAAGGCCAGTAAAATTGGCCTTCTTATATATTATCAAAACTTAAGCCTTATTATTCAAAATCATGAACAGAAGATCTTTTATACAAAAATCAACCTTATTAACTTCAACAATTTTCATCAGCTTAAAATCCTTTCCATCATCTTTATTTTCGGTTGATGGATTGGTAAGCGGAATGGTGACCAGTAAAGGCAAAGCCGTGGCCGGTGTAGTCATTTCTGATGGTTACAGTGTGATACAAACCGATAAAAATGGCAATTATGAAATTAAACTTCATGAGCTGGCCCGTTTTGTTTGGATCAGTACACCTTCGGGTTATGAGTTTAAAACTGAAAGCAGCATCGCACGTCATTATTACAAACCAGATACCGCTGGTAAATTAAACTTCGACCTTAAGCCGCTAAAACAGAACGATAATAAACACAACTTTATCATTTGGGCAGACCCTCAGGTGAAGAATAAAAAAGATGTGGCGCAGATGATGGAAACTTCCGTGCCAGATACAAGAGACGTGGTGAAGAGTATGGGAAAAACACCAGTTCATGGCATCGGCGTAGGTGATTTAGTTTGGGATAATTTCGATCTTTTCCGTGCATACGATGAAGCCATAGCTAAAATAGGAATCCCATTTTTTCAGGCTTTAGGAAATCATGATCAGGATTACAGACAGGGCGGCGATGATACTTCCGATCGCACCTTTCAGGCACATTATGGGCCAACTTACTATTCTTTCAATAGGGGAAAGGCACACTATGTGGTTTTAGATGATGTACGTTACCTGGGGGTAGAAAGAACTTATGATGGTTATATCACCCCAACGCAATTAGAATGGTTGGCTAAGGATCTTCAACTGGTGCCTAAAGATGCGTTATTGATCGTTTGCCTCCATATTCCGGTACATAATTCAGTTAAAAATAATGATGATTTTTATGCTGTACTAAAAGATTTTAAAAACGTGCATATCATGTCCGGTCACACGCATTTTAATAAAAATGTAATCAAGAACGGCATTTACGAGCATAACCATGGTACCGTTTGTGGTGGCTGGTGGACAGGCCCGATCTGCGAGGATGGCACACCACGTGGCTACGGTGTTTACGAAGTAGATGGAACCAATTTAAAATGGTACTACAAATCTACCGGAAGGGATAGGAAAGAGCAGCTTGATATTTATTTAGATACCTTAACCAATCAAAAAAGATTAATCGCCAATGTTTGGAATTATGATCCTGAATGGAAAGTAGAATATTTTCTGGATGGAAAAGCAATGGGTGCATTGGTGCAGCAGGATGGATATGATCCTTTAGCTGTTAAGCTATATAAAGGCGATAAGCTGCCAAATCCAAGGCCGTTTGTAGAGCCTTGCTCAACTGATCACTTGTTCATGGCACATTTTGAACCATCAGTTAAAAAGGTAAAGGTTGTTGCTACCGATCGCTTCGGAGAAAAATTTGAGGCGGAAATTAATGCGTAAATTAGGTGTTATAGGATGGTTGTTCGACAGATTCAGGATGACCATTCAATATTTCATACATCCACTTGGTAAAAAATTAATATAGATTTAATTAACAGCGTAAGATGATCACAACTGATAACGCTATAATTGCGCAATCGTTAAATCGATAAACTATTACACTAATTGATCACACCAGATGTTATCATCTAACATCATTGCAAAACCATTCTAAAACATGAAACTAAAAAAAACAGCAGTAATTATTCTTCTGGCATCATTAGCAGTAAAATCTCAAAGTCAGGAAGTTAAATTTCCGGCATTCAGCGCAGAGGCACATCGTGGAGGGAGAGGCCTGATGCCCGAGAATACCATTCCAGCTATGCTAAACGCCATGAAAATAGAAGGAATTACCACTTTGGAAATGGATACCCACATCTCTAAAGATGGTAAAGTAGTGGTAACACATGATGATTACCTGAGCCCGGCTTTTATGCTTACGCCAGATGGAAAAGATATTCCGGTAACAGATGCCAAGAAATATCCAATTTTTGGAATGAATTACGCTGACATTAAACAGTTTGACCTCGGCACTAAATATTACGACCAATTTCCCCAACAGAAGAAGGAAAAAACACATCTTCCTTTACTTTCCGATCTGATTGATGCTGTTCAGCACGATATTAAAACCAATAAACGCAAACAGTTTTTCTACAATATCGAAACTAAATGCACCGAGAGTGGTGATGGTGTCACCAACCCTAAACCTGAAGAATTTGTTAAACTTTTGATGGATGTAATTTTAAAGAAGAAAATCGCTGACTTTGTCGTAATCCAGTCTTTCGATAAAAGGACAATTCAGATCATCCATGAAAAGTACCCAAAAATGAAAACCTCTTTTTTGGTTGCTAATAAAAAAACATACGAAGAGAATATTGCCGATTTGGGTTTTAAACCATTTATTTTAAGTCCGGT
The DNA here is from genome assembly GCF_014947265.1 of Pedobacter sp. MR2016-19. Taxonomy (NCBI): domain Bacteria; kingdom Pseudomonadati; phylum Bacteroidota; class Sphingobacteriia; order Sphingobacteriales; family Sphingobacteriaceae; genus Pedobacter; species Pedobacter sp. MR2016-19. Next base: position 188,277 of record NZ_JADCNK010000005.1, on the reverse strand, counting down.
TTGGCAAATGGTAAACGAAGAACTGATAAAAAAAGCACATGCGGATGGTGTAAAAATCATTCCATGGACAGCCAATACCTTAGCCGATATTCAAAAACTAAAAGCTCTAAATGTAGATGGAATTATTTCTGACTATCCGGATATTTTAGTTCAGGCAAAATAGTATTTTCGACTTTATAAAAACAGGACATGAAAGCACTTTTAAATAAGTTATTAATCACCACTGTTGTGTTTACCTTCAGTTTCACAGCAGCTTTTGCCCAGGTGGTTAAATGGGACAGTACCTACCGTCCGGGGAAATATGTTGAGCAGGTGGCTAAGTTTAAAGCCGATCTAAAATCAAAAAAGGATATTATTTTTTTAGGTAATAGCATTACTGCCGGAACAGATTGGGCTAAACTTTTAGATCTTCCACAAGCAAAAAACAGAGGGATTTCTGGTGATATTACTTTTGGTGTGTTAGAACGTTTGCAAGATGTGATTGATGGTAAACCCGAAAAAATTTTTATCCTGATAGGCATAAATGACATCTCCAGGAATATTCCGGATAGTGTGATCTTAAGGAATTATAAAACAATGATCGCCAGAATCAGAAAAGGATCGAAGAAAACAAAAATTTATTTCAATACACTTTTGCCTGTGAATGCTGCTTTCGAAAAGTTTAAAAACCACTATGGCAAGGACGAACATATTTTGTGGCTGAATGATGAGATCAGGAAATTTACAGCTAAAAATGTAACAGTTATTGATTTGTATCCAAATTTTACCGATCAGGACAAACATTTAAGGGCAGAACTTACCAAAGATGGTTTACATCTAATTCCTGCCGGATATCAGGTTTGGGCCGATTTTCTTAAAAAGTCTGGTTATTTAACTGAGAGATAATATGATTTGGAAAGAAGTCAAGTTTCAAAAACTTGACTTCTTGGAAATTAAATAAAAAGGTTTTGGCCAGCTGCTTTCACTTTTTCTTTATCAATATTACTAAAGCTGGGTATACTGCCTAGCTTTTTTATTTTGGCATATTGGAGAATGTATCTTTCGGTTTCCGTATTCTCCTCACCATTAAATATGATGCCTTTAACAGGAATTTTGTATTGTTTAAGCAGATTGACAGATAAAAGCGTATGGTTAATGCTGCCTAAATAATTTTGCGAAACCAATATCACTTCTACTTCCAGTTTTCTGATCAGGTCGATAATCAGTTCATCTTCATTTAAGGGTACCATTAAACCACCAGCGCCTTCAATAATTAAGTTATTATCAGTTAAAGGAGTATTGATTTTATCGAGATCGATGTCAATACCATCTAATCTCGCTGATAAATGCGGTGATAGTGGTTGTGTTAATCTGTAGCTTTCGGGATGGATGATGGTTTTTGCGTTACTAATTAAACGATCTATTGTTATGCTATCGCTCGTATCTAAATCACCCGATTGGATCGGTTTCCAATAATCGGCTTTCAGTTTTTCGGTTAAAATAGCGCTTACTAATGTCTTTCCTATGCCTGTTCCGATGCCTGTGACAAAATATTTATTCATTTAATTTAATTCTTTAAGATGATTAACCAATGAAATAATTTCTTCATCGGTATTAAAGGTATGCAAGCAGATTCTGAGCCTTTCTTTACCTAGCGCTACTGTTGGACTTAATATTGCCCGGACATCGAAACCTTTGCTCTGCAGCGTTGTAGCAGCTAGTTTAGTAGTTTCATTTGATGAAAATAAAATACCCTGAATAGTACTTTCGCTATCAAGGGCATTGATGTTTTGTTCTTTTAAGGTGTTTCTGAACAGTGCAATTTTTTGATGAATCAACTGAGGATCAGTTTTATTTAGGTATTGGTATGCCGATCTAACTGCAGCAATATTATGAATGGGAGCAGCTGTGGTGTAAATGAACGACCTGGCAAAATTAATTAAGTAATGACGTAAGTTTTTACTTCCTAAAACAATAGCTCCATGTACGCCTAAGGCTTTTCCAAAAGTTACAATGCGTGCAAATACTTTACTGGTTAAATTAAGGTGATTGATTAATCCCCGACCGTTTGCACCAAAAACGCCTGTAGCATGAGCTTCATCTACAATCAGGTTGGCCTGGTAGCGCTCGCAAAGATTCGATATCGCTATTAACGGTGCAATATCTCCATCCATTGAATAAACACTTTCTACTACTACAAATATGTTTCCTTTCGCCAGTTTTAGTTTATTTTCAAGATCGTTTATGTCGTTATGAATAAATTTATAACGTGTAGCGTGACTTAATCTACAGCCGTCTATAATACTCGCATGAATCAATTCGTCAGTAATAATGGTGTCGCCGCGTTGCGGGATACTTGATAATAATCCTATATTGGCATCATAACCAGAGTTAAAGATTAACCCATTTTCAGCCAGATGAAAATCGGCAATAAACTGTTCGGTTTCTTCAGTAAATTTAGTATTTCCACTTAACAGTCTCGAACCACCAGCACCATTCAGATAATCGGGCATTGAAGCCAGGGTAGTGTTGATTAAATGTTTTAATTCACCAGATCTGGCAAAACCTAAATAATCATTAGAACAAAAATCAACAGGAGGGATGTTGGTCGATAAGTTCCTGATCGAAAGATTATCTCTTCGTTCCTGAAGTTTACCGTTAAGAAACTGTTCAATTTTGCTCATTGGTCAAAAGTAAAAAAAGCGTCCCGAATAATCGAAACGCTTTCAAAAATATAATTAATTACTATTTGTACTATTTATCCTTGTGCAGGAGGATTGGAAACTACGGGTGCTTTGTCTTTTTTGCCTCTGCCACCCATTCCTTTTCTCATTTTCTCACCTTTTTCTCTGGCCTCAGCACGGAAAGCATCCATTTTAGTTTTCTGATCTGAAGTTAAAACCGCATCAACTTTAGCTTTTTGTTCATCTATTGCAGCTTTGCGTTCTTTCATTTTGCCTTTCATGTCGCTGTGATCGGCAGATCTCCAGGCTTCCATTTTCTTTGCGTTTTCTAACTCAATAGCGTAGATTTTAGTTTTTTGATCAGCGGTTAGGCTGAGCTGTTTCTCTAATCTGGAAGTTACCTTTTCTGCTCTTTGTTCGGCAGTCATCTTAGGCATTGCCCTTCTTGCTCGTCTCGTCGTGTCTTGAGCAAATGCAGCGGTTAATCCCATTACTGCAATTGCTATTGTTAAAATTGCCTTTTTCATGTTATGTTTATTTATGTGTTTGTTAAATTGATAGATACATAAAAACACAAACAGTTTAATCGGCATTTGTTAAAAAAATGTTAATTTTTATTTAACTGAGAGATTGATTTCTGCATTTGTGCCATCATTTGGGTAAGCGTTTCCATTGTAGGGTCTGGTGCAGGTTCAGGTAAGGAGGTAGAGATATATGCTTTAGCTTTCCAGATTTCCAGAATATCATCGGCAGCAATTGTATAAGCATCGTACACCTTATTATCTGATATCAATTTCAAATCTTTATTCTCTCTGAAACGGTTACCCGCTCTTTTATATACTACGCCTTCATTTTTGCTAATTACGATATAGGTTTCGCCAGTTTTTACTTCATTCCAGTTATCAAGATACTCACCAATAATTACACTTCCTGGTTGAACAGGCAACATACTATCGCCCATAATTTCAAAAGCCCTGAAGGTACCTTGTCTTAATGCAGCCAGTGGAAGTTGAAATTTAGGTAGGTCGCTGATATATTGAGGATCTGAAAAACCATTCAGATAACCAGCACTCGCTTTAACTGGAACCAGTTCAATATTTTCGCGATCGTTCTGATCGACAGAAATACTCAGCACCCTAAGGTTAGATCCCTGGCTTTTTGGCTTCGGTTTCCAGCTGTCAGATATTTTCTCATTGATGAATTCATCGATGGTAAGATCAAAGTATTCGGCTATTTTTTTTAGCAAATCATATTTAGGTTCCGCCCGGTCTTCCTCGTAAGCCCCGATGAGCGACCTCTTGATTTCCATAATATCAGCGAAATTCTGCTGTGTATGGCCTTTTTTCTTCCTGAGGTACTTTAAATTATTTGAAATATTTGACATAAAAATAAATTTTAAAATAAATTTGGAATTACTAAAATAGTTAGTAATTTTATGCTCATAAAGTTAGTAATATTATTTTGATTTGCAAGAGGGTATACTAAATAGTTTAGTTTTAAGTTTTAAACATAAGATCATGAAAAAGTTTGTTTATATCGTTACCGACAGAAATCGTACAAGTATGCACGTGGGCATGAGCTCTGATTTAATGAAGACACTGGATTTCTACAAACAGATGCCAAACTTGTTTTTTGATAATGGACAGCAATTAACCCGCCTGGTTTATTTTGAAGAGTTTAAAACAGAAGCACAGGCTTTGCTGCGTTTCAAATCAATTAGCCGGTTTACACGTATGCAAAAAGAACGTTTGGTAAGATCTTGCAATCCAGATTGGATTGATTTAACTATAGGCCTCGATTTCGAAAATATTCTCTTGCATCGGAATATAAGCAATCAGGTTAAACTATCATTTACGAGTTTATCTTAGCTGCCTGTTTAAAAATAGAATTATTTGCTATGTCAGTCTGAGCGTAGTAGAAGATCATTTCAACGCATTAATAAAAGCAAACCATGACAGAATCTATTATTACGGCCGTCATCCGATAGCTATCGGATTTCGCGCAGGCGGGAATCTTAAAGCGCTTGCATTACGATTATTCATAAGTTTCCCTTGTTTTAAAGGTATTCATGAGCACTCCTTGGTTCCCAATCAAGTTGGGAATGACGATTCCTCACAGCCTATAAAAAAGCGATTATTGATATTTTAATCGCTTTAACAAGTTAGGAAAAGTCTAATTTTTTATTTTTTCGAGGAAATCATTTTCCAAATCCCGAAGATTTTCAAAAAAAACACTTTTATCCATAAACACTTTCGGATTATAAGGATCTCCTGATTTACGTTTTTCATGGAGATCAAATTGACTTGCGTGAGAGGCAACCCAAAGATCAAAATCAAGCTTTTTCATTGCTTTAAAAGTTTCAGTATAATCTTTTTGAATATCTTTATAAGATGCTATTTCTGAAAATTTTCTATCAACAATTATGGATGGCATATTGGCAATCAAAATTTTGTAGCTAGAATTTTTATCTTTCGTATCAAATATAAAACTACACGATCCTTTAGTATGCCCGGGATGATGAAGCATTGTTAAAATAGTGCTGCCTAATTTAATTTTATCGTCATTCTTCAATAGGAAATCAGGTTTTACGGGTTTGAAACTTACACCATATTTCCCAAACTCATAATCCGATTTTCCTCCGGTTTCAAGAACATCCGCGTCTTTCTCATCTACATATAGTTTTGCGCCTGTTTCTTTTTTAATTTCAGCCATAGCGCCTAAATGATCAAAATGGGCCTGGGTTAAGAGCAAAATTTTGATTGATTTATAATCGAAGCCCAAAGCTTTTATATTTTCTTTTATTATCGAAAGCGAATTAGCTAAACCCGTATTTATTAATATATTTCCTTTTTCCGTTACAATTAAATAGGAAGCTAAATCATAAGTGCCAACATAATATAGATTACCTGCAATTCTAAATGGCTCTGTAGCCTGAGACCATTCTTTTGGATTATTAGCTGGCTCTGTTACTGTTTGAGCATAACACAGCATGCTGCAAGAAAATAAAAGCAGTAAAAATATTTTTTTCATATGCAATTTCGAAATTTAATTATTTTCTTTTTACCATCCCGGTGCAAAGGTTAAACCGAATACTCCGGTTTTAACATCCTTTCTTTGAAAAGGAATTGCATAGTAAGGTTCTAAAACAAAATAGCCAAAAACGTTTACCCTTAATGATATACCAACACTAATTGCTGGTACACGTTCTGTTGTAGACTGAAAGGTAACCGGTTTACCCTTTTCATCAAAAACGGGTTGTTTATTATCATCTAAAACAGGTTCAGTAGTATAAGTTGGTTCACTTTTAAATTTCACTTTGGTATCGTTCGTCCATGCCAATCCTGCATCGAAGAATAAATTCAGGTCAGAGAATAAAAACTTAGAAGGTATAGCAGCTAATTTTTTAGGCCCTGTAAATGGCAAGCGGACTTCGAAATTAAATACAGCAATTTTACTTCCAGTTAATTGGTTAATATCGAAAGATTCTGATGATTGTGCGGAAGTACTTTTGTAAATTGAGTTTGATTCATAACCCCTAATCAGGTATGGATAACCAAGATACATTGGATAAAGCCTGTCTGCATCTTTACCGATCCTTAAAGTATTATAACTTCTTACAGCAAATGTTACTGGCTTAGCTCTCCAATATTTACGAAGGTCTGCCGTTACGCCAGCAAAATTATAAGTACCCAAATATTTTTCGCCACTTACACGATATCTGAAACCGTCAAGTGGACCAGTAAGGCCAAAGATTGAGTTATCGCCTACAAAACCAGCGTTTAATTGATATAATGTAAAAGAATTAAAAGGAATACCATAATCCTGAGAAGCAACATCGTTGGAAATCCTGCTTTTATTTGAACCTATGTAGTTGCCAACCGAATTATAATAATTGCTATATCTATCAACTCTGTAACTATAATGCGAAAATGAACCGCCCAACTCAAAACGGTGTATTTTACTAAATGGATAAGCACCAAAAACCTGAAACTGATCTTCAAAGGTTCTGATAATGTCTGTTCTGTCTGCCAAGGCTTTAACAGTTGTATTATCTCCTGTAGGGAGATTTTCATAGCCGTAAGACCTGAAACCAGATACATAAGGAATATGCGAAACAGCTGCACCCCAGTTTATTCTGCTTTTCTGATTGATATAACCCACCAAACCACCAAAGTCATAAATTTCTCCATTTACGGATAGGTTTGCTATGATCTGGTTGGTGCCTAATATATCGCTAAACATTCCTACTATACCACCAGAAACACCGGTTCCGAAACGGCTGGTTGAAACACCAACACCGCTATTTGCTAAATAATCTAATCTGAATTTTGGTTTGTAAGGTACCGTTTTCATCGAATCGGCCACTATTTTCTCGAAACGGTCAAAATTATTTAAATTAGAGTTGATGATGTTTACACCAATGTTTTCCATTGGAGGAAGTATAGCGGCATCGAAATTTTCTTCCTGGTTACCAATTCTTTTCGCTTTAAAGCTGCTTAACTTAGCATTATATAAGGTATAACGCTGGTAACGGTAATAGCTATATACAATATCATCTGTTGTTGACACCGAAATGGCTGGCGAAAACTCGGTAATTCCACTAATCCCGGTAAAATAATCGGTTAACTGATCAACAGTATTATCAGAGAAATTGTATTTGTATAAATTCCTAAAACCATCTCTGTTAGACAGGAAATAGATGTTCTGACTGTTAGCCGAAAATTGTGCGTTCAGGTTATTCGCTCCAGGAAAAACACCCAAATTACTTACCGTTTTAGCCGCAATATCGTAAACGGCAAGGTTTATAGGCAACACTGCGTTAATTACATTGGCCTGAATTGCGGCTCGATCTGATGAAAACACCAGTTTTTTACCATCAGGCGAATAACTTGGTGCATAATCAGAATATACATCATCGGTAATCTGCGTAACTGCTTTGGTATCGAGGTTGTAAGAGAAAATATCACTTTGTCCTTCAACCATTCCTGAAAATGCGATATCTTTTCCATTTGGCGACCAGGTTAAATTACCAAATTGCTGCACCTGTGCCATTGGTGTTTGAGATACAGTAGTTCCGTTTGAAACATTAATAATCATCATCTGGTTTTTACCATGACTGAAGATACTAAAGGCAAATTGTTTACTATCCGGCGACCATGCACCGGCTGACTCTATAAAGTTAAAGTCATCAATATGGCCATTAGAAATCTGGCTACTCAACTTTCTGATAATTCTCCCGGTTTTGGCATCTGCGAGAAATAAATCTATACCAAAAAGGTCTTTTTCAGACATAAATGCTAAATACTTTCCATCAGGACTAAGGGCAGGGGCCACGTTCATGTTTCCTGCATTCTTATTATCTATGATTTTCGTACCTGTAATTTTAATCTGAGAGCTATCCGCTTTTAACATTGGCTTGTAGTGCGCATCGATAGAGTTTTTCCAAAGACCAGATAATGTTTTATCGTCGTAACCAAATGTATATCGGATGGCATTTTCGTAACCATATTTTGCAGTATTCTTAAATAAAGGAACAATGGTGGTATCACCATATTGCGAACCGATATAAGTCCAGAAGGCCTGACCATAACGGTAAGGAAAGTATTTGTTGGAGTTGGTTAAATCTTTTAACGAAGGAATATCACGATTTAACATAGCATCGCGCATCCACATTGAAGTAAATGCGTCTTTTTTCCCAATTGATAAATACTCGGCCATCCCTTCAACCATCCATAGTGGTGTCTGTCCAACATTTTCTAAACTAATGGAATCTTTTTCCAGTAGAAGGTGATACTGAAAAGCATGAACAAGCTCGTGACCTAAAACGTGCCTTGTTTGGCTATTGAGTTCCATAACAGGCATAATTACCCTGTTTTTTAGTGCCTCTGTAACCCCGCCGGTACCAATTCCAATTTCTCCGTTAAGCACTGTAGTTTGCTGAAAATCAGGATGGTTATTATATAGAATAATTGGATTTTTCTTTAAAAAGGTATCTCTAAAAACTTCCTGATGCATTTTGTACCAGGTTTCAGCATCTTGCGAAAAACGTTTTAAAAGTTTCTCATTTTTAATATAATAATAGATCTCAAAATGGGGCGTCTGCAAAACTTTAAAGTCGAGTTTTTTATACCTTACCTTGTTTTGTCCGAAATATTGGGCCTTAACAGAAAAAGAAAGAATAAGCAGGAGCAATAAAGAAGAATATCGCCTTAATAAAGTAGAGCCTATTTTCATATGTGTGGATTTAGTAATGATTGTTCAATAATTTACGAAAATGAAATGGTAAAAAATCTGGAAATAAAAGTAGCAATTGTTTAAAAGAGTATTAAAAATTTAACACTTTTTAAAATTCCACTGCCTATTTTACACAGGCAGTGAGCTACTTTGGTTTATTTCGGTCCAAAAAACTATTGCTGATTGTTATCTTCGTTTTTCTTTTTTTCCTTTTCTTCCTGACGTTGTTTTCTCCGAAGTTCACGTTCCTCTTTTCTGGTTAGTGGCACAGTAGGGGTAACGGGATTTTGAGCAGGCTCTGTCTTATTTTCTTCTTTTTTAACTTCGGGTTCATTGTTTACCGGTTCCGTAGTAACGGGTACTTCGGCAGGAACGGTAAAATCGGTAGAATCAACGGTTACGCTGTCAGTTGATGTTGTATCCCTGATAATTCTTGGACTAGGGCAATTGTAAGTGCGGGTAATATCAACTGTTGCTTTAGGGAAGGGCCCATAAGTATATCCTGATTTCGGATCGAGGTAAACTTTTTCCATAAACTTAGCAAAAATTGGCAGGGCAGTTCTCGATCCTTCACCTTGCTCGCCATTTTTAAAGTGGGCTGTTCTTTCATCACAACCTACCCAAACACCAGTCACCAGATCTTTGGTTAAGCCCATGTACCAGGCATCCACATAATCAGAAGAAGTACCGGTTTTACCACCAATCTGGTTATTTTTCTTAAACAGGTCAGGCCATTCCCATAAGGCCTGGGAAGTACCTTCAGGTTCTTCCATACCACCACGGAACATATAGGTCATTAACCAGGCAATTTCTTCAGTTAAAACACGTTTGGTTTTTGGTTTAAATTCATCTATTAAATTGTTATCCTGATCGGTAATTTTCTCTACTAAAATGGGATCGGTTTTAATCCCTTTATTCATGAAAGTTGCGTAAGCTTTTACCATCTCGTAAACGGTAACATCATTTGACCCTAAACTTACCGATGGTACAGATTCTAAATGGCTATCAATACCACATTCGTGTGCATATTTAACCACGTTATCCCAGCCCACCTTTTCGGTTACCTGGGCAGTAATGGTATTCACTGATTTTGCCATGGCCCAGCGTAAGCTCATTTCGCGGTAGGAAACACTATAATCGGCATTTTTTGGTTCCCAATATTTCGTTTCGCCTTTATCCTGGTAAGCAATTTTAACAGGCTTATCGGTAAATTTATCACAAGGACTCATGCCTTGTTCTAAAGCGGTTAAATAAGCAAATGGTTTAAAAGTAGAACCCGCCTGGCGTTTAGATTGATTTACGTGATCGTATTTGAAAAACTTATGGTCTATACCACCCACCCAAACTTTAATTTTTCCGCTTGCAGGCTCCATGGTCATCATTCCCGTATTCATGATTTTTCCGTAATAACGGATCGAATCTAAAGTAGAGAATAAAGTATCGCGATCGCCTTTATAAGTGAAAATCTGCATTCTTTTCTTTTTATTGAAATAGGCGATAACAGAATCTGGATTGTTGGGAAACTTCTTTTGCAAAAGTGAATAAATCGGAAGGTTTTTCATCGCACGGTCGGGGTAATCAACCTTTTGTTTTTCCGAATCGTACCAGGGATCTTCCTTGCCCCAAACACTATAAAACCTGCGTTGCAAAATCCTCATCTCATCGGCAACTGCTTCTTCGGCATAACCCTGCAATCGTGAATCGATGGTCGTGTAAATTTTCAATCCATCTTCATAAAGGTCGTAACCATTATCAGTACACCATTTCTCTAAATATTTTGCCACAGCTGCCCTTAAATAAGAGTCACCATCACTGCCATCCTGCATTTTACCTTCTTTCAGTTTAACAGGCTCTTTTGATAATTGTGTTAAACTATCCTTGCTGAGGTATTTGTACTTGTTCATTTGCGCAAGCACTACATTTCTTCTTTCCAAAGCCTTTGCAGGATTTTTAGTTGGATTGTATAAGGTTGTTCCTTTTAACATCCCCACAAGCATAGCTGCATCTGTAGTGGCTAAATCTTTTGCTTCTTTATCAAAGTAAATCCGGCTGGCCGTTTTTATGCCATAGGTATTATTACCGAAAGAAACGGTATTCAGATACATGGTAATGATATCATTTTTAGAATAGTTGGCTTCTAACTTTACAGCTGTCATCCATTCCTTTAGTTTTACTATTAAGGTTCTAACTAAAGGTATTTTAATCAATAATCCCTGCGATTTATTATAACGTGTGCGGTAGAGGTTTTTTGCCAGCTGTTGGGTAATGGTACTGGCTCCGCCATCCTTTCCCAAACCAATAACTGCGCGGCCAACTGCCTGCACATCGATACCCCAATGTTTATAAAAACGCACGTCTTCAGTAGCAACCAGAGCATGTATTACACTAGGTGAAATATCATTATAATTTACAGGCGTTCTGTTTTCTTTAAAATATCTGCCAATCAGTTTTCCATCTGCAGTGTAAAGTTCAGAGCCAACACGCAGGGTAGGTGCTTTAATATCCCGAACACTTGGTGAGTAGCCAAATAGCCACAAAAAATTTAATTGCAGGGCAGAAAAGAAAATTATTATAAAAAATAAAAATATTGTAGAATAACGTAAGTACTTGTTCTTTATCTCTTTAAACATATTGGATAAGATGATCTTTAGGTAAAAGCTGTGGCGTTAAATATAAAAAACTCTCTATGCAAATTAACGTATTTAATTTACTTATTTTTTAGTTCTATATTTAAATTATCGATGCATCGATTTATCTAAAATAATACATGATTATGAAGAACGAATTTAAAGGATTAATTGTACAAGGAGGTGAGAAATTTTCTTTAAAAAATCATAAAACTGATTTTACCGGTAGTTATAACAAAGAAAAAGCTAAAGATGCATTGGTGAATTCGAAAATAGAATTAAACCATTTACAGGAGAAATTATATGCCTCAGGCAAACATTCTGTTCTGATCATTTTTCAGGCGATGGATGCTGCTGGTAAAGACAGTGCCATTGAGCACGTTATGAGCGGACTAAATCCGCAGGGATGCCAGGTTTATAGTTTTAAAGTTCCTACACCAGAAGAATATGAACACGATTTTTTGTGGAGACATTATAAAGCTTTGCCAGAACGCGGTAGAATAGGTATTCATAACCGTTCGCATTACGAAAACGTTTTGGTTTGTAAGGTTCATCCCGAATATATTCTGAGCGAAAATATCCCAGGTTTTGATGATGTTAAAGAGATCGGCAAAAGTTTTTGGCAGCAGCGCTACAATAGCATCAAAAGTTTTGAAGAGCATTTAACCGCTAATGGAACGGTAATTTTAAAGTTCTTTTTAAATGTGAGCCAGGATGAGCAAAAACAACGCTTTTTAGAACGTATTGATGATCCTACCAAAAACTGGAAATTCTCATCAGGTGATATTAAAGAAAGGGCTTTGTGGGATAAATATATGGATGCGTATGAAGATGCAATCAATGCAACAAGTACAGAAGAATCACCCTGGCACATTATACCCGCTGATAAAAAATGGTTTACCCGGCTGGCTATTAGTGAGATTATTGTAGAAAAGTTAAAAAGTTTAGATCTTGAATTTCCGGTACTTGGAGAGGAAGAAACAGCTAAACTGAGTGAAACCAAGCGTATTTTGCTAAGTGAATAAAAAAAATGCAGGCCTATAAGCCGGGTTCTGTTTCCTGATTGCTCAGGCTTCTATCATTTATCCAGTATAAACGTTGCCGTTTATCTCTAACGACCTACCCACTAACATCGGACGGGCAGCCCTTTATCCCGGCATAAAGTAGGGATGTTAGCCTATTTGGTCTTTCAACTCCCGGGGTTTACAAACCACTGCAGTCGCCTGCAATGCTCGTGCGCTCTTACCGCACGTTTTCACCCTTACTCCGACATAAGCCAGAGCGGTATATTTTCTGCTGCACTAATCCGTAATTCAGGTTTTCATTCCTGAATCCCTTTCCGTTAGAAAGCGGGATGCCCTGCGTTGCCCGGACTTTCCTCTCTTCCGATTTTATTCGAAACAGCGATAGAACAGCCTGCATTTTGCGCAAATATGGGTTTTTTATTCATATTATCCGAATTTGCATCATACTATTCATTTGCCAATGCATATATTTCATCCAGCACTTTTTTAGAAAATCTAAAATTTGTCTGTTGTATTTTTTGGAAAATAGGTTTAACTGAATTAATCAGTCCGAAATTTTTTGCTTTTAGAATTATACCTAAAGTGCCTGTATAAAGAAGGTTGAACCGCTCAGCTGCTTTTCTACCTTTATTATCATCTAAAATAAGAAGTGAACTTTCTGATTCCATGGCTAATGCAATAGCACTTGCTTCACCAGGATCAATATCGAGAGAATTTTGAAAGGAAATGTTATTTGGAGTTCTGATCTCGATCCATTCAGGTAAAGGAGACCCAAATTCTGCAGCAATGGTAGTTGTTGTGATGATTTTTGAGAAAAGTAATTTTAAAAGGCCTAGTTCTCCAATTTTTTCCAGCAGAATGAAGCAACTAGTGTCAGCAATTACTACTTCATATTTTTTCTGCATCACTTAACATTTCTGAAACAGGGTAGTTAAGTATTGAAACGCCATAATCCGAAAGCAATTCTACAAAAGTACGTTTGGATAGGCCTACCATAGATGCTGCTTGACCTAGTGATAATTTTCCAGACTCATATAGCTTTGCAGCGATAAACCGCACGGTATCATGCTCATGTTCGCCTAAGCTATCTGGAACTTGTAAGGTTATCGTTGTCATAGTTTAAATATACGAAATAATATTTATTTACAATTCTGCAAATCTTTTGAAACCTTCGAATAAGGTACAAAGCCTTGCTTGTTGCCAAACGAATTGGTAATGAAAACCATTACCTGTGCCACATCAATATCAGCCAATTCAGGGAAAGCCGGCATTTTTTCTTTGTATTCCTGACCATGAATGATCAAAGATTCGTTTGCACCGTTTTTAATAAAACAGGCTAAACGAGCTTTATTTGCTTTTAGAAATACCGAATCGGTAAGTGGGGGAGCAAGTTTACCTAATCCTTCGCCGTTTACACCATGGCAGTTTTGGCATTTGGCTTTATAAATATCTTTTCCGTTCGACATGTAATTTTGCAGATCGATGGTTTCCTGGTTTTGACAGGAAATGATTACTGCGATAACAGAAAGCAAAAAGATAGAATTGATGATGTATTTGCGCATGGATTTTTTGTTAAAAATCGTCATTTCGAGCGGAATGAAATGGAGTCGAGAAATCTATAACGATAGATCTCTCCATTCCACTACGTTTCAGTCGAGATGACGACTTATATAATTACTTTTTATATTCGGCCAACAAAACGGGAATATCTTTTTTCAACTGCTCTACCTGATCTTCTTTGGTGCCATCGTAAGCACCGCGGATGCGTCTGTCTTTATCAATTAAAACCAGGTAACCCTGGTGGATATAACCATCTTTAGCAGTACTGTCTTCGCCAACTGCCACTAAGTAGTTTTTTTCGGCCAAAGTGTATACGCTATCTTTTGTACCATAAAGAAATTGCCATTTCGGGCCATCAACGCCTAATTTTTGAGCATACTTTTTCAAAACATGAGGTTTGTCGTATTTAAAATCAATTGTGTGTGATACAAACATTACATCTGGATTGCTTTTAAAGTCATTATAAACCGTCATTAAGTTACGGTGCATGGTAGGACAAATGGTGGTGCAGGAAGTAAAAAAGAAATCGGCCACATAAACTTTGCCATCCGTTGACTTATTGGTCGTTACAACACTATCCTGGTTTAAGAAAGACCAAGCAGGAATCGTTTGGTAAACCGTATCAATTTTTTCTACGCCTGCAGCATCTTTAACGGTTTCTGCATGGCGCTCGCCATAAAATGGAAGTTTTCTTTCTTGTTTGCAAGATGCGAATAATAAACCTACGCTTATAAGGATTGTGATATAGCTGATATTTTTCATTGTATTATAATTGATTAATATGTTTCAAATTTACTGTATTTTGTTTTTTACTTTTTTATAAAAATCATTAAGCCGAGCAAGCTAACGGTTAAAATTAACAGGGCTGCTAATAAGATAAAGAAATCACGAAAGTTTTTCCCTGCCCAATCCAGGTAATGGAATTTGTGCAGAAAAGCAAAAGAATACCCTTCGTAACGATCGGCATCTGCAATTTTTGCAGCTAAACGGGATGTTTTGGTGTCGATATATAAATTTGTGTGATTGGGAGTGTTATACGTCAGTTTTACAACAGGGAGGCGTTTAAAAACAAACCCATATTCTCTATCATCGAATTTATAGAGTACGCTGGTTTTTATTAGTTTCGCTTTGCAAATGTCATTTTCAGTAACGTTTGAAGTACAACATTCCATTTCGGGCTCGTCTGTATCTTCTGATTTGTTTTCAAACTTATTCGCTAAGAATTTAGCATATTCGAGATTACCGTTGTTGAGTTTCGAACTATCTTTTGCATTGATATAAATCGTTTCTTCCGGCAGATCTTCGGTCTTATTGTAGAATAATTGAAAATATACCTGTTTTTTAAACTTTACAAGGGAAATATTGTTCAGCCGGTCCAAATCTAAATTTAAAATGTTATTGGGTATTTTAAGTTCACTAAGATTGATGTTTGGCTGGTAAATTACATTCTGAACGGTATTTGAGTTAAGCTTATTCATAACATGGTAAGCTCCGCTAAATGCAAAGGTTAATGTTAATAAAGAAATGCAAATTCCAATCTGACGGTGGTAAAGCCTTAAAAAACCAATTTTGCTTCCCTGTTTTGGTTTTTTAAATTTTTTCCAGAGCACACCATAAATTAAAATACCACTTAAAGCAGATAAAGTAATAATGGACAATAAAGCCACCATAACACAGGTTTTAACCGTATTATTACTGATTGCTTCTAAAAATGACCAGCTATGGAAATTATCAAACAGCCATAAAAAGGTTTTTCTTGCGTCAGTATTAAAAGTAGCCAATTGAGAAGAGGCTGTTTCTACATAAACATCCATGGCGTCTTTTCGGTTAAAACTTACTTTCCAAACCGGAAGATATCTGTTTACATATTTATATTGCTGACTAAAACCTGTTTGAACAGTAATTGATTTAATTTTACTCGAACGGTCTGCAATAAAATAACGGGCCAGATATTCAGCATAACGTTCGTCTCCATTGCTTAATGCTATTCCGGTTGTTGTATTAAAGTAGTGTAAATCTCCCTTGATACTTTTAAGCTGATAATAGGTTTGCTGATCGAAATTTACTATCCTGAAGTTTTTAAATTCCTGGATATTATTTTTAAGCAAAACATCCTGAAGTGTGAGTTTAATCTGCCCCTTATTGATGGGTTTTGGTACTAAAATCTGATGGGCAATTTGAGGCTTAAACCAATTGGATAAAAAAGGATGCATCAATCCGGATAATGTCCAGAAAATCACAGGGATAACTGTAATAAGCCCAATAGTACGATGCCATTTGTACATATTACGCTTGATGCTTTGTTTAA
Organism: Pedobacter sp. MR2016-19; assembly: GCF_014947265.1. Classification (NCBI taxonomy): domain Bacteria; kingdom Pseudomonadati; phylum Bacteroidota; class Sphingobacteriia; order Sphingobacteriales; family Sphingobacteriaceae; genus Pedobacter; species Pedobacter sp. MR2016-19. The sequence goes on along the minus strand of NZ_JADCNK010000005.1, from coordinate 171,860 downwards.
AATTTGATGTTTTATTATTCATCTTTAAAATTTTTTATTTTAAATGAAAGAGGTAAAATGAAAACCTGATGCGATCTGATGACATCTTTTGGTACTTCTATTTTTTCCCTGCAAAATTATATTGGATTCCGAACACGAATGTTCTTGGTGCCGCAGGAGTAAAGGTGCTTGTATCTGTTGCATTATTTCCTCTGGTAACATTTGTAGCATAAAGTGTATTTCCTAAATTCATTACATTACTATATACTTCCACACCTTTAATTTTATACCCAATCCGGTAGTTTAGTAGTGTATAACCATCATATTTAACTGTGTTTATCTGATCCTGGTAGTAAGAAGATAAATGTTGCAACTCTATAGACATCCGCAGATTTGGCAATTGTTTTGGATAATAGTTAAACTCTGTATTGTATACCCAGCGTGGAGCAGATGGCATTTCGTAATTGTTCAGATTCTGTAGGGCATCTTTAGGATTATCACTTACCTGAAAACTGATGAATTTGTGTATGGCAACTGTGCCGCCAAAACGGAAAGAAAATTGCGGATCAGGATTAGCGGTAATACCAAATTCAATTCCACGATGTAAAGTTTTTCCTGCCGATTGATAATCGGTTGAATTATCTGGTTGACGGATACTTAGCAATTCATTAGTGCCATTCATTTGGTAAATAGCAATATCAGCATAAACTTTATGGTTAACGAATGTTGCCCAACCACCAAGCTCATAATTCTGGAAAGTTGCAGGCTCCAGGTTATAATAAAACTGGGCAGGACTGGTGTTAGGCTTTGCTCTAAAAATTGCAGTTAAAGCGGTTGGCGAAAAACCTTGTGCGTAATTGGCATATAGTCCTTTCTCCTGATCGATCTGATAAGTTAAACCAATTTTAGGCGTTAACTTACTATATGCTTTTTCTCCGGAACTATTATCTAAGTTATTTATATAGGTAAAACTCATCCTGTCATATCGGAGACCTGTAGAAAATCTTATTTTTTTTACCAGCTCGAAATCATATTGCAGATAACTTGCGGCATTGCGGATTTTGGCATTGTAATCAGACAATTCAATATCCGGACGTTCTTCTTTAAGGCTATATTTTTCAACCGATTTTCCATCAGGACGAAGTTGTGCAATTAAATCAGTTTGATAAGCCCAATAATCGTTTGGAGAATAATCAAACATGGCTCCGGCAATTAATTTTGAATTTAAGAAATTGAAATGTTGACTGTGCTGCGCAATAACACCATAGCTGCTGAAATTGTTAGCATTAATTTGGCCAGTTGCAGTAGTTTGGCCTGTTTTCCATCTGATACCATAGGAAGGATTTTGTCCTAATTTATCGTTCCTGTTAAAAATGGTAACAAATGATTTAGCATTTTCATTCCATTCATGTTCAAGGGTTAACCGTGTTCTGTTCGCGTCCGATTTGCGGTAAGCGAAATCGGATGTGCTCAGGTAATTTCTACTATAAAAAGCAATACTATCTACGCTACCACTCATTTGGGAGTTGTATTTGCCGTAAATAAAATTACCAATTAAGCGTGTTTTAGGAGTGAAATTATATTCTAAACGGGCATTTATTGTTTGTTTATCATAGTCAGAAGTGGTCATCCATGAATTGGTTTGTTTACTGGTTAAGCCTCCAATGTAGAATCCAAATTTTCCAATTGTAGCACCAGTACCAAACTGAAACCGCTTATATCCCCAGTTATCAAATTGAAATCCTGCTTTAGCAGTAGGAACTGTTGTTGGTCTTTGCATGATAAAATTAACTGCACCACCAATAGCTTCTGGTCCGTAGATGGATGAAACCGGACCTTTTACAACTTCGATAGAACTAACCGTATATTGATTAATTTGTAACAGGGCATTGTGATTAAAAACACCCATCGGACGAATAGGAACACCATCTTCCATATATAAATAATACGGGTTGGTTGTAATTGGCTGTCGGATAGACATCATGTGTTGTTCATTGCCTAAATCGACCATCAAAACACCAGGCGTCTTATTTACCACCTCGAATAAAGTGGTAGCTTTCGTTTCGTCGATTAATTTCGCACTAAGTTTCGTTATTGCAATGGGCGTTTCGCTACGTAACGAAGCTTCTCTATTTGCCGTAACCATAACACTCTGCAAAGTTCTGGAATCGGTTGTTAATTCTATATTTTGATTGTTGTAAGCTTTAATTTCTACATTTTTATAACTGATGCAGCTAATTAAAAGATCTGGTGAAGCTTGGCTGCAAGCTAGTTCGAAATAACCTTCGTTGTTGGTTTTTGTAATGTTAACGCTATTTTTTTCCTTAACCAGCGCGGCAACAACAGGTTCTTTTGTTTGCGCATCGTATATTTTTCCTTTGATTGTTTGTGCGTACGCAGCAATATTAAGGCATAACAAAATGCCTGTTAGTATTTTGAATTTCATTCTTTACAAATTGGGTAGTAATTAATTGTTTAAACTAACCAGCGTGATAACATTTGTGTTTAATAGATAAACATGCCAGCATTGACGCCTGATTGGCATAAACTGGTGCTTTCTATTTGATGTTATTTTGGTTATAATTAAAAATTAACCCAATTTTGGAGGATGGAATATGGATATGGAAAGATCTTTAACCGGTTTTTCGATGTAAAGATTTTCTGAAGTGATGATAAAATAAGGAATATGATGGTTTAATGTAACAGTCTGAAATCTGGGTTCAGCCTCTATAACTCTTTTAAGGTTTTCCTGAGCCTGTTTGTTTTTACCATCAAGGTCTTTCAGTTTTTTTGCCAGGAAACACTGTCCATCGCAATGTAATTCAGGATGCTCTTTATTAATACAGAATACACTGGTAATGTATTCTTTGTTCATTTTATAACCAGAATAAATCACCAATTGCATGAAACCGTTGCTAACGGTGCATATAATGATAAGATATATTAAGATTTTTTTGAACATGGTCTTGCGCTGCAAAAGTATTAAAGAAATTGGTTGCAGCAAAGGAAAAATACGAAAGGTACAGATTTCTTATTTTTTCTTTTTTATTCCGAGAATATCTCCGAGCCTTGCCTCGGCGTTCTTTATTTTTAAACTTACATACATTACTTAACTGAAGACAAATTTCAATATAAAATACTAGGCGTATGCTAACAAATTAGCTAAACGTAGTTTTAATGCGATAATAGCTTTAAATATTAGAAGATAAAAGTGATTAGATAACTTTATAGGTTCTTGGTTTTAAAATTATTTTTTTGAGAGTGCTGTGATTAAAAAAAGTATTTTTATATTTAAATAAATTTATTAAACTTATAACTAACTAATATGAAAGACTTTGTAAAATTATCAAGAAAGGAACTGAAAATGATATTTGGAGGCGGTGGATATAGCTTTTCTCCCGCCTTAGGCTCGTGCGTTGAGAATGATACTGGAAAGCTTGTGTCGATGGGATTTTGTTCATCAAACAACTCGGCTCTTATAAATTGTGGTTCTGGTAGTGTAGCCCAGTGCATATATGATGAGAACGCTAATTTAATAGCTGCAGTTCCTCAATCATGCCAACAGTTTTGTCCAAATTAATCTTCCAGAACAGAAAGAAGGCAATAATCTATTTATAAATCACAATACTCATTTAATCGGAATAATTCAATTAGTATTGTGATTTATGAAAAGTTTCAAGACACCTGTCTTTCTAAGCATTATCCTGAGGTTTACTGCATTAATATCATAAATGTCCTAAATCCTTTCATACTGTAATTCTACAGATTAGTTACTTTCTTTAGATCGGTTATCCTTAATTCCGTATCAATATTGCTTGATTTAGAGAAGCCAACGATTCATCACCTTATCCTTTCCACGGAAGCTTGGGAAGATTATGAATAAATTGAAAAGCCTTTAGCAAGACGCTAAGATTATCGAAGATAGTACTAAATAAAAAACACAGATGAAAGGCATTCATCTGTGTTTATCCTTTTTATCTGTGGTATAAATGGTAAAAATTATGCCTGCAAATCGGCCATTACCGCTTTAATTTTTTCTCCAAGCTGTGCATTAACCGAATCAAAATCTTTCCTGTCGGCTAAAGGTGCATTTACACTGCAATAGAATTTAATTTTAGGCTCCGTACCACTCGGACGAGCCGAAACAATACTTCCATCTTCAGTAATAAACTGTAAAACATCCGAACTTGGATAATCCAATTTGGTTACTTTTCCGGTTACTAAATCAGTTTCCTGGCTTAATTCGTAGTCTTTCAGTACCGAAACTTTAGAGCCGCCTAATGTTGCTGGAGGGTTTTCCCTGAATTTAACCATCATGGCTTTAATTTCTTCAGCACCTGATTTACCTTTTTTAGTCAACGAAACCAGATCTTCTTTATAAAGGCCATATTCTACATACATATCCAATAAGGCATTGTATAAACTTGCACCTTTATCTTTGTAATAAGCAGTCATTTCAGAGATAAAAGCTGCAGAAACTACTGCATCTTTATCGCGTACTAAATCGCCTATTAAATAGCCGTAACTCTCTTCGCCTCCTCCAATAAAGTATTTTTTGCCTTCCAGCTCCGTCATTAACTGACCGATGTATTTAAATCCTGTTAAGGTATTGTAATAGGTTACATTTTTCTTTTTGGCAATCTCTTCGATCAGGTTAGAGGTTACAATGGTTTTCACGATAAACTGGTTACCATCTAATTTGCCGCTATCTTGCCAGGCTGATAATAAATAGTTAATTAATAGACTACCTGTTTGGTTACCATTAAGGAGCACCCATTCGCCATCATTATCTTTTACGGCAATCCCCACACGATCCGCATCTGGATCAGTTGCCAAAACTAAATCAGCATCAATCTCTTTTGCTTTGTTCATCGCTAGAGTTAATGCTTCTTTTTCCTCTGGATTTGGATAAACCACAGTTGGGAAATTTCCGTCTGGTGTGCTTTGCTCTTCAACTAAGGTTACGTTGGTAAAACCAAATTGAGCTAGCGCTTTAGGCACCAATGTGATTCCCGTTCCATGGATAGGTGAGTAAACAATTTTTAAATCGTGCTGTCTTTTAATGGCTTCCGGAGAAATTGAAAGTGCTGCAATACCATCCAAATAAAGTTTATCTACATCTTCACCAATTAATTCAATATTTGAATCTACACGATCAAATTTTACTTCATCAATGCTTTTAATCTTGTTTACTTCATCAATTACCAATTTATCATCAGGAGAAGTAAACTGGCCACCGTCTGCACCATAAGCTTTATAACCGTTATATTCTTTAGGATTATGCGATGCGGTTAACATAACTCCACTTTTACAACCAAAATGGCGCACAGCAAAAGAAAGCTCTGGCGTTGGTCTTAATGCAGAGAAGAAATATACATGGATCCCGTTTGCTGAAAAAACGTCAGCTGTAATTTTGGCGAAATAATCAGAGTTGTTGCGACTATCATGCGCAATGGCCACTTTGATTTTCTCGTTCGGATATTTGTTGTTTAAGTAGTTGGCCAATCCCTGTGTAGCGGTTCCAATGGTGTATTTGTTTATCCGGTTGGAACCTGCACCCATTATACCGCGTAAACCGCCTGTTCCAAACTCTAAACTTCTATAAAATGCATCTGTTAATTCGGTAGTCGCATCTTTGTTTACAAGAGCCTGAATTTCTGCCTTTGTATTTTCATCATAATTCCCACTTAACCACTGATTAATTGTGGCTTGCGTTGATTGGTCAATTGCCTGCATTGAGCTGTTTTTTAAATTTAATATCTGGTGTTGAACAAATTTAAATGAATGATGTTTGGTTGAAACCTATTTATTTCAACTCATCCAAATTTTATTTTGTTGAGGTTGTTGCTTTTAAGCTTGTTTTGCTTATTTTCACGCCCCGATACAATAATAAAGAAATTCCGGTATTAAAGTAAAATCATCTTAACTTTTTCACAATCCGAAAGGGATTATGTAAAGTTTTGGCAGTTTTTATCACAGTTAATAATAATTTGAGTAGATGAAAATATTAAAATTTGGGGGTACATCTGTTGGTAGCCCCGAGCGCATGACGAAGTTATTGGATATCATAGATCCAAATGAAGAACAGATTGTAGTGTTATCAGCCGTTTCTGGAACTACAAATAGTTTAGTAGAGATTTCTAATTATTTTTTAGCCGGAGATAAGAAGAACGGAAGTACCGCCGTAGAAAATTTATATCAAAAATATAAGGATTTCGTAATTGAACTTTTGCCCGCTGCTGATTTTCAGGAAATGGGAAATGAAGTGATTGATTACCATTTCAGCTTTTTAGCCGTTTTAACCAATGATATTTTTACTTCAGTTGAGGAAAAAGTAGTATTGGCACAAGGTGAGCTATTATCTACCACTTTATATCACATCTATTTGAAGTCAATTGGAATCGAATCCGTATTGTTACCCGCATTGGATTTCATGAAAACGGATGAAGATAACGAGCCTGATATTCCATTTACCACAAAGCACTTAACACCTTTGTTGGAAGAGCATAAAGACAATAAGTTATTTATTACGCAAGGGTACATCTGTCGCAACAGTTTTGGCGAAGTAGATAACCTGCGTCGTGGTGGTAGTGACTACACGGCCTCATTGTTAGGCGCGGCAATTCTGGCCGAAGAAGTTCAGATCTGGACGGATATAGACGGCATGCATAACAATGATCCACGTATTGTTAAAGGCACCAGGCCAATTGCCCGGTTATCATTTGATGAAGCAGCTGAGTTGGCTTATTTTGGTGCAAAGATTTTGCATCCTCAATCGGTTTTCCCAGCACAGAAATATAAAATTCCGGTTCGTTTATTAAATACGATGGAGCCTTCTGCGGCGGGTACTTTGATTACGCATGATAGCGAAAAAGGAAAGATTAAATCTATCGCTGCTAAAGATGGCATTACTGCAATCCGCATTCAATCTAGCCGCATGTTATTGGCTTATGGTTTCTTACGCCGTGTTTTTGAAGTTTTTGAGCGTTACAAAACACCAATCGATATGATTACTACTTCTGAGGTAGCCGTATCATTAACCATCGATGAAACAGCTCATTTACCACAGATTATCGAAGAACTGGAAAGTTTCGGAACAGTTGAAGTAGATACCAACCACAGTATTGTTTGTGTGGTTGGCGATTTCGGATCAGAGAAACATGGTTTCGCCAGCAGGGTTTTGGAAGGTTTAAAACACATTCCAATCCGTATGATTTCTTACGGAGGAAGCAATTATAACGTATCGCTTTTAATTTTAAGCGAGTATAAAACTGAGGCTTTAAGAAGCTTACACAATAGATTATTCGAATAAGAGAAAAAAGGCGCCAATTACTACCATTAATCCGATAAGGAAGTGAAAAGCCAAAAAGCTTGATGGTAGTAATCCGTTTTTATATTTTTTGTAGGAGTTATACAATCCCGCAGAAAGAATAAGAATGATAAATATGGCAGCTGCTATCTTCATTTTTTGATAAATAAAAGGAACAGTACAATAAAAAGTAACACGATAAAAAATCGGATTTTTCCATTGTATTGTTTCCGGGTAATTCTTCCATGTTTTAAATCCAGGTGGTTACCCAAATAAACTAACCCGAAGAATAAAATTAAAATTATAATAAGGAATTTGAACATGTTCGCCGATAAAGATATATCAAAGTTTAACAATATTGAAACGCCTTTTTACTACTATGATACCGATCTGTTGCAAAAAACCTTGCATATCTGTGCAGATGCAGCGGCTCCATACCATTTCCATATCCATTATGCATTAAAAGCGAACTTCAATAGTGTGCTGTTAAACCAGATCAAAGAAATTGGTTTCGGTGCAGATTGTGTAAGTGCAGGAGAAGTGAGAAGAGCTGTTGAAGTAGGTTTCGATCATAAAAAAATCGTTTTTGCCGGAGTAGGCAAATCGGATAAAGAAATCAACGAAGCTCTTGATCTTGATATTTTCTGCTTTAATGTAGAATCTATCCAGGAATTAGAAGTGCTAAATGAACTTGCCGGTAAAAAAGGTAAAACCGCTCAGGTGGCTATTCGCATCAATCCTAATGTTGATGCCCATACCCACCACAACATTACCACGGGTTTAGATGAAAATAAATTCGGAATTAATTCCTGGGATTTGCCAGAGTGTGCGGATACCTTAAAAGCTTCGCCAAACCTTAAATTTATCGGCATTCATTTCCATATTGGTTCACAAATTACCAATCTGGATGTGTACAAAAACCTTTGCGTGCGTGTAAATGAATTTGCAGCATGGTTTGAAGATAAAGGGTTTAACCTTAAAGTCTTAAATGTTGGTGGCGGCTTGGGGATCGATTATTACAATCCTAATCACCAGATTCCTGACTTTGAATCTTATTTTAAGATTTTTAATGAATTTTTGACTGTTAAACTTGGTCAGGAAGTACATTTTGAATTGGGTAGGGCTTTAGTTGGACAATCAGCTTCATTAATTACAAGAGCACTTTACATTAAAAAAGGAAAGAAGAAAAATTTCGTGGTTTTAGATGCAGGGATGACCGAATTGATGCGCCCGGCTTTATATCAAGCCTACCATAAAATCGAAAATCTTAGTCAGTCCGGAGTCGTAAGTCCGAAGTCGGAAGTGGTTAAATACGATATTGTAGGACCGATTTGCGAAAGTACCGATTGTTTTGGTAAAGAAGTTGAGCAGCCAGAATCTTTCAGAGGTGATATTTTTGCCATCCGTAGTGCAGGTGCTTACGGTGAGGTAATGGCTTCCAAATATAACCTTAGGGATGCCATAAGATCGGTTTACAGTAACGAAATTTAATATCAATCGCCGATACGTGTAGCAAATGCTGCAAACGTATCGGCGATCTTTTTTTTAGGCAATAAGGTGTTAAAACCTGAGGCCAACAGAAAATCTGATATTAAAGGGTTCACCTTCAACAAAGAAATAGTTATTCCCGGCATATGGGAAATCAGTTGTAATATCTCCGGAAGAAATATAACGTTTATTCGCCAGGTTATCTGCGATTACCCTAACCCAATATCTCGGATTTGTAAAGCTCACCCCAGCATCAAACTTGGTGTAATTAGGCAAGAAAACATCCCGCTGACTAATTGCAGAGAGTTTTGCAATGCTGGTTTGGCCGGCACTCAGTGAAATTTTATTATATCCCTTTAATGGAATGCTGTACTGAATCCAGGTATTAAAAATTTGTTGTGGCACATCAGGCATTTTTTGTCCTACAATAGAAGGATTGTCAGGTGTAGGATCAAGGTTATTGTCTTTGGTGATTTTAGCATCTACATAGGTGTAATTCGCCACTAATGAAAGGCGATCGGTGATGTTTCCAATCACATCTACTTCAATCCCGTTACTCACTACTTCGCCCAATTGCAGGTAATAAGCTACAGCGCCTGCAGCAGCTGTGTAACTTCTAAAATCCCTGGCAGATACATTTTGTTTTGCCGAGTGGAAACCATTTATGGTGGTTAGCAACTTGCCATTAAACCATTTTTTCTTAAAACCAAGATCGAAGCTATTTCCGAATTGAGGGTCTATAGGTCTTGTTCCGGTAACTGTCCGCTGTCCTGCCGTTGCACTGGCAGTTGTTTCAGTTACTACCTGACCCGTTTGCGGAACAAATGATTGATCATACAAAAAGTAGATGGAAGAAGTAGAATCCGGAGTAAAAGTTAGGGCTAATCGTGGTGAAAAGGCATGTTGCTTGTATTGATCAGGCGTTCGTGGACCTTTTGTGGTCGTTAAAATATTCTGATTTCTGTATTCCGTATATCGCGCTCCAATAGTCAGTAGAAATTTATCTAAGGCAATGTTATCATAAACGTACGCCGCCGTGTAATGAATTTTATTTTCCTGCCTGATGGATCTTTTGGTTACAGCTACCGTATTTGGATCGACATCATAATTCGGATTGTTGCGATCGAATGCGATGGGATTGGTTCCGTAATAGGTTGAAAGTGAATCTTTTCCTTTAGTATAATCGCCACCAACCAAAAGTGTATGTTTAAACTGCCCGGTGTTAAATTTACCGTTCAGAAATAAATTGGTGTTATAGGTTTCACCTAACAAATTAGAATTACTGGATATACGCTTGGTTTTACCCGCATCATCAAAACTGATCGAAGTTCTGTTATTTGATGAAACCATATACCATTGCGTAGAAGGAGCCTTCACATAATTAGATTGGGAAGCTAACTGCCAGTTCGAATTGAATTTGTGAACGGCTACAATTCTGCCCGTATGTGTTTGTGCAACACTCAACGGAAGGCCAATACCTGCGCTGTAATTTACGCCAATCGGATCCTGCAATACATCTTTATCCTGGCGAAGTTTATTAATTGATGAACCATTTTTTACTTCACCGCGAATGTAATTATATTCGGCAATGACATAAGTCCGCGGGCTGAAGTTATACTGAACTACAGGAGCAATCACATATTTCTCCGTTTTCATGTAGTTCAGGTAAGAATTTTGCCGCTGATATGCTGCGTTGAAACGGTAAGAAAACCCTTTGTCTAAAGCTTTACTGCCAACATCAACTGTAGATCTGAAAAGGTTGTAATTACCTCCCGTAAGCTGCACATTCAGTAGCTTTTCTTTCGGTGTTTTGGTCGAAATGTTTAATGTTCCGCCGGGTTCGCCAACAGCACTGATAAATCCGGCCGGACCTTTAATAAATTCCAGATTTTCAATTAGAGTTTCATCATCAAGTGTTGCACCAAGTACCAGTCGGCTGGGCATTCCGTTAATGGTGGTAGCGGCATTAAACCCTCTGATTTTAATGGAAGCAGAATTGTCAAAAGGCGAACTGTTGTATCCGAAATAAATTCCGCTGGCATTCCTGGCCATGTCTTTTAATTGAAAACTTCCTTGCTGCTGTATTAATGCAGAAGAAATACTAATAATGTTTTGAGGCATCTGAAGTAGTGGAATCTGCATTCTCAAGGCTGCAGATAAGGTGTCTTTTCGTAATTTAACAGCTTTTTTTCCGGCAATACTAATTTCTCTTAACTGCTGCGTTCTGTTAGAATCTAAGGTAGATTTCGTTTTGCTTTGCTGTTGTGCAAATAGCCGGGGAATGTAAATAAGGGTGATTAATAACAAGTAAAGTTTTTTCTTCATTTCTGTGATTTTATTAAATTGATGGTAATTGTGTTATAATGGTAATTTGATTTTTGTACTTAAGAATAGGATAGAGAGGGAGATAATCAGCAACCTAAGGATGTCTGTTAAGATATTTGTGTTCTTTCCAGGAGCTGGTTGCATCTTAAATTCGGGAAGATGATGTAAGTCAGCAAGGCTTAAATTTTTATTATGAATAATATAATCTGTCATGAAATCGACCCAATTTTTTTGAAAGTGATTGACCTGGTTTTGATAAGATAAATAATCCGTCAGGCCACTTTCTGCTATTGAGTTCAGCAAGTATTGTGTTTTCGTAGCCGGATTAATCCAGCTTAATTTAGCTGAAATCAAATTTTGCTTTCGCGGATACTGATTGTAATGTATTATCACCGAAGTCATTTTCCTGCCCAGAAGATCATAATAGGCACTGAAACGAACGGTGCTATTCTCGCTGGTATCCGCAGCGCTTTTTAAGGAATTATATTTTGGATGATTAGCATAAAACGTATCAATAAGTGCTTGTTTAGGCATTGCCCAAATGGCTTCGCTGTTTTCCCGTAAAGCAACGGCTTCATCCGTTTTTAATGGAATAGGATACACCTGGCGAATGAAGGCATTGGTAAGGGCAGGTAATACCAGGAGAAAGAAGCACCATGCAGCCAGTAGGTAAAGTGCATTCACAGCAGAACTTTTGCCGAGTTTGATCAGCATTAAACAGATTGAAAACCAGAATGCCAGATATACTGTAACGGTAAAAAACCATAGTAAGGAAGTAGTCAGGTTAAAGGAACTGAGCTGCGAATCACTTATGATTCCGATTGCACTCAGCAACCAAGCCAGTAATGCCACCACGGTAAAACGAAAGCCAAGTTTATAAACGATGATGCGGTTAGGATGCTCTCCCTGAACAGCCAACAGGCGATCAGTTTGTTGTTCTTTCTCTTTCGACCAGGTATTATATGATAATGCGATAGCCAATAATGGAAAAAGGTAAATGATCACATAGGCGAGATCGAAATTTCCGGCTGCGAGCATTTCCGGATTGGCAATTTCAGCATTTGGCGCATTTACTGCATTTCTTTTTCGGGTAATTACTTCATAATAAGGTAATATATCTCTTTGACCTACAGATAGTGACGACAGTGTTGCAGGTTTGTGTACCGCATTGAGCGGATTCCGGTATTCAATCACAGATGGAATTCCAGCCTGTGCATAGCTGGTTTTTCCTGCAGAAGTGGTGGTATCTGTCGTAAAATTTTTAGCCAGCTCATTAAATTTCTGATCGTAATTTCGTTCCAGACTATCTATAGCCGTAAGTTGCTTTTTGGTTAAATGGTAACCATCATAGATACTGTAAAGGCCTGTTAAAAAGAAGAACGCAATTAAGCACAATACCAATCGCTGTCTGAGAAGCATGCGCAGTTCAAATTTAAATACGATTTTAAGCAGGTTCATAATGGCGGGCTAAAGAACGTGAAGCAATAAACTGGAGCAATGCGGCAAGTAGCAGAATCCATCCGGCTATAGCATATAGTCCAATCTGGTTTAACTGGATCACCTTATGGATAGGTGGAAGCTGATCATCAAAGTTTTGAAGCTGGGCAAAATACTGAGGCCCCAAGGTATACTCACCCTTTACATCTTTACTGTGCATGGCGAGTTGCAGATTCAGCGTTTTAATTAAGTGATTGCGGTAAGTTTGCGCCTGTTTAAAAAAATACTGGTGATGATAATAATCGGTACCAGAAAGCGCCATTGAAATCCGCTTGATGGAGAGAAACGGATTAAAGATTCCTGCTATCGTTAAAAAGTTTTGTTGTTTATCAAACTGTCGCGATACTTTTTCCAGATAATGGTTAAACACCATATTACGATAATCCTCATGGTATTGAAAAGTTAAACCCTCAACATTAAATGGAAGCTCACTAACACTGTCTGCATGGTAATTTTTAAGAATATTTTTAACGAAACGTTCCCCACGTTCTGCATAAGGATCATGGCCGTTAAGCCCCTTTCTGTAGCCCTGTTCAACAAGCTCAGTAAAAGCTGCGCGTGACATAGGCGGATAGCTGCGATCGGCAATTCCGGTGAGTAATTTCGGCGAAATGATGCTCATTAATATCCAGCAGCTCAAAGCAGTTAAAAGTGCCTTTCCAGAATTACCACTCCAGGCTGAAATCAATATGCCCAGCAAGGCAATGAATAAAAAATACAATAGAAATGCTAATATCATCCAAAGTAATCTGGTGAGCAGTACGTCAGATCCTGGAGAAATCAATAGCATCATGATCATCAATAAAAAGACAGGTAGAACCACCGTTATGATAAAAAGGTAACTTGAAATTACCTTAACCCATATTAACCTTGAAGTGCTTAATCCCTGAGCCAGCAGCATTTTTAATGTACCCTGTTCTTTTTCTACGGTAATGCTGGTTGATGTGATGAAAAGGATGAGCAGCGGAATGAGCAATTGCAAAATCAAAGCAAGTGTGAGCCTTCCGAAACGCATGGAACTGTCATTTCCTTCCGCATTTGCTGCATCAGGTTCGTGCTGCACATGGGCTTCAATACGGTAGGTATTCCCGGCATAATCATCTAATCCGGTATCAAATACGTTTAACAGATTGATCGATTTAAAAAGGTAGGTGCCAAAGTGGGCTGCATCATGTGGATTGCGTTGTTGATGCGCCCATTGCTGCCTGAAAATTGTGTTGGCTTCAATTCTTTGTTTGTGTGCCGATTGATAATCTAAGTATGTACAAATGGCAGCCGCAATAAAAAGTGTCCAGATCATTACCGTGGAGATGAGCATCGTCTTGCTCCGGTAAATCACCAGCAACTCTTTTTTTATCAGCATTTGCCAAATGGCAAAGTTGTTTTTTTTCATTAAAAGATTAATTTAATAATGCATCAAAGTTGCATTATATTTTACATATTTGCAACTACATTGCATTTACGGTTTTTAAAAAATATTATGGTTAAAGATTTTATCCGCAGGAGAAAGTACCCGTTTTATAAGCAGCCAGATGCCATGGATTGTGGTCCGGTTTGCCTTAAAATGGTTGCTGGCTATCACGGTAAGAATTTTTCCATGCAGCATTTAAGAAAGCTTTGCAAAATCGGGAAGCAAGGCACCACAATGCTTGATTTAATTGATGCCGCAGAAAACATTGGCTTAAAAACCATGGCTGCGGAATTGGAATATAATAAACTACACAGACTACCCATGCCTTGCATAGTGCACTGGCAAAAAGAACATTATGTGGTGGTTTATGAAGTAAATGAAGAATCAGTCTATCTTGCAGATCCGGCGCTTAACAGTAAAATAAAATTAGATACGGCTGCATTTTTATCGGGCTGGAATATTAATGATGATGCACAGATTGGTCGGGTATTGTTATTAGAGACAACCCGTTCATTTCATGAAATGGATAGCAAGCCGGAGCATAAAACTTCGTTGTGGAACCTGGTTCCTTACCTAAAATTACACCGAAAAGGTTGGTTCCCCATAGCGGTGAGTTTGGCGCTGGCCAGTGGTTTTTCACTCGTGATACCTTTGCTAACCCAAATGATCGTAGACAAGGGCATTCAAGGGAAAAATACCAATTTGTTATTGCTGATTTGTTTAGGGCAGCTGATGCTTTTTTCTGGCCGGATGCTGATGGATTTTGTTCGGGGGAGATTGTTATTTAGAATTGGTGCCCGAACGAGCATCACCATGCTGAAAGATTTTCTGGCGAAACTGATGAAATTGCCCTTTTCATTTTTTGACAACCGGCAGGCGGGAGATAATATGCAGCGCGTAAACGATAATCAACGCATAGAGGAATTTCTGACCAACTCACTCATCAATTTTATTTTATCGGCAATTACCTTAATTGTACTTGGCGGCGTTTTGCTTCATTACAACTGGCAGATTTTTCTGCTATTTATTGTCGGCGCTGGCATCAGTGTAATCTGGTCTAACTCTTTTCAACAGAAGCGAAAAATGATTGATCAGAAGAAGTTCAAGGTACTTTCTGCCAACCAGCAATTGCTCCTGGAAATTTTCTATGCCATGCAGGAAATCAAATTAACTGGGAGTGAAGAAGAAAAAAAACAGCTATGGGAAGGATTACAAGATCAATCTTTCGATCTAAAACTTGAAGCATTACAACTTGATCAGCGAATGCAGGGTGTTGGTGCTTTTATTAATGAGGTGAAGAACGTGCTGATCACTTATGCTGCAGCCATGCTGGTGATCCATGATCAGGTAACATTGGGTGGCATGCTGGCCATTACTTATATCTGTGGACAGTTAAATGCTCCGGTAAACCAGTTAGTGGAATTTTCAAGGGTTTCACAAAATGCAGCATTCAGCTTATTGCGTATAGATGAAGTGCAACAAGAAACTGAAGAGGATTTTGGCGTGGATGAGGAATTGAATGGGGATGGACCGATAGATATTGTGCTGGATAAGGTATCGTTTCAATACGGGGGTAAACACAGTGCACAAGTATTAAAAAATGTCAGTTTGAAAATTCCAGCCGGAAAAGTAACAGCTATTGTGGGGACCAGCGGCAGCGGGAAGACAACATTGATTAAGCTTTTACTTAAATTTTATGCTTCTTCGGCAGGCATTATTGAAATTGGTACGCAAAAAATTGAATCCATTAATGCCAGATCATGGCGAAAACATTGCGGTGTAGTGATGCAGGATGGATATGTTTTCATGGATACCATTGCCAATAATATTTTTGCAGGTGCGGAAGTTAAAGATTTTAATCGTCTTTATGAGGCAGCTAAAATGGCCAATATGCATACTTTCTTCCTGAAAATGCCCTTCGGCTATGAAACCGTGGTCGGTAGAGATGGATTTGGCTTAAGTGAAGGCCAGAAACAGCGCCTGTTAATCGCCCGGATGATTTACCGTAATCCGGATTACATTTTTCTTGATGAGGCCACTAATTCATTAGATGCACAGAATGAACTTTCCATCGTACATAATCTCAATACTTTTTTTCAGGGTAAAACGGTGCTGATCGTGGCCCACAGGCTCAGTACGGTAAAAAATGCAGACCAAATTGTAGTGCTTCAGCAAGGTGAAATTAAAGAAGTTGGTACGCATCAGCAGTTGCTTCAAATCAAAGGGCACTATTACCACCTCATCAAAAATCAACTTGAACTTGGCCAATGATCTTCCATTAACCTATAACCATCTTATGTCAGTCAGAATTTTCCCTTATTCCTTAGTTCGATATGCGAATCTTAACCACGATGTATTCAATCAGCTTACATTTCATCAAGGCGAAAAGCTGATAGAAACACACCATGACTATCTCAAAAGGAGGGAAGAACTAAAAAATACATTATGTGATGCCTTATTTCCGATCATCAGTGAACAAACCGAAGATCAATTGAGGCAACAGTTAATCAATCTTAAAAGAAAAATATTTAATAACAAGCGGGTAGATGCAGAACAATCGACGCTTATCAAAGGCTTGAATGCCATATCATTATCTGAATCTTTTGAAGCTTACCTGTTAAACGAAACCCTGATCAATAATTTTTTTGAGGTAAATAATAAGCTATTTAACCACGAATCAACATTACATCAAAAAATTGTTCAGGAAATGGCATTAAACCCTGCGCTGCAAAATGGCTTAATGTTATCCAGTCCGGTGCTTTACACCCAACTGAAAAGTTTTGTCACAAAAGACCCGGAAAATTTTAAGCAAAAAGAGCTGCGAATGGAATTTAGTTTATTGCGGTATCTCAGCCGGATGGCTTTTAAAACTTCGCCATTTAGCAGCTTTACCTTTACCGGCGTGATGACCACCAGTACTCCTCCGGTAAACCATCCAAATAAAAATCCTAAAGTTCAGAGTAAACTGAAGCTGAACAATATTCTCTTCGAATACTTACGATCCATATTGAGGCAACATCCGGTATTGAATGAATATTTACTGCTGAAAATTAATATCACAGCAGAAATAAAAGGTGATAAAATACAATTCCTGACCAATTTCAATAACATCGAATCCTTTCAACAATTGCCTGCAAATGGTTTGCAACTGTTGATTGTCAATTATTTTCATCAAAACCACCAATCATTTACTTTAGCAGAATTAATAAAATATCTGTCAGATCACGTAGGAAATGCCAGTCACGAAAGCATTAAAACTTATATCATAAAATTGATCAATACCGGTTTGTTCGAGCCAGGCTTTGGCTTTTCCGGGATGGATGAAAACTGGGACGTAAAACTATTGGCGTTTTTTAAAGCTGTACCAGAGAAAAACAACTTAATAAAGCCCTTAATCAGCCTTTTCGAAACATTGCAAATTCAACGTGAAAGCTATGCAGCAGCAGGAACTGATGAACGCTACGTGATTTTACAGCAGGCAGAAAAAGCAGTGAACAGCACTTTTCTTCCATTACAAAAAGAAGCAGGCTTACCTTACTATACGAGTGCTGAGGAGAAAAAAATTATTGTAGAAAAAGAATCTCAAAAACTAGAGTCATTTTTAACCAACAACTTTGTTCCTTACTATTTTTCGGCACGTAATATTTTTTTTGAAGATTGTTTTACGGCTGAAACTGAAGTTTTGCCCGAAAAAGGGATAGCGGAGTTTGCTTCTAAAACGAACGAACTTGCCAAATTTCTGCTGCCGCTAGATGTGATGCGAAAAGAGCGCATCAAGATGCGCGATTTTTATATTAAACACTATCCTGGACATGAAAAGATAAAAATAACCGAGTTTTACCGGGACTACTATTTCTATATTAAAAAGCCCGAAATGGAGCAGGTAAACCAGAATGATCAGGCATTAACAGATTCAATGCCTTGGAAAATAGCTGTTCTTACCAAACTGGAGCAACAAACTACTTTAAATGATACATTAAACCTAACCGCTGATTTTTTTGCAGATTTACCTGTTCAACCTGATCTTGGAGAAATTTCATCGGTAGGCGCTTTTGTACAATTTTATGCGTGCGAGAAACGAGACCAGCTTTATGGGGTAATCAATTCGCTTTTACCCGGAATGGGAAAGGTAAGCGGAAGATTTCTGTCTTTGTTTGATTCAAAAATACAGGAAGATTTTATCACTCAAAACGAGTCACTAAACCCAGAAATAATTAAAGCTGAACTAAATGATGCCTCAACATTTAACGCAAATATTCATCCTCCTTTGCTCAGTCACGAGCTTACGCTTCCCTCTGGAAATAATATCTATCCGGCAGATCAGCAAATTAATGTTGGTGATTTAAGGGTTTGCCTTGATGCGGATACGAACAAACTTAAACTATGGCTAAATGATCATGAACTCTACAGCTATGATTTGAGTTTGGAATCTTTTTATAACCGTTCCAACTTATACCAGTTATTGGCGCACTTTAATCCTGATGCAAGGATTTCATTACAACCTTTTATCCAGTTGATAGATCAGTATGATTCAGGCAGGTTAGCAGATTCAGGGCCCGACGTTTACCTGCTTCCAAGAATCACATTTGAAGAAATAGTAATCATCAGGAGAAAAACATGGAGAATAAAAACTGCCTTAATTCCTGTTCAGCACCCAACTGAGACGGATTTTGAGTATTTTATTCGCTTACATAACTGGTTCGAATTGCAGAAAATACCAATAAAATTCTTTTTGTTTCTAAGGAAACGTGCTTATCAAAACAAAGCTGTAGATGGCGAAATCAACAAAAAAGAAGGCCTGCATGATGACTATAAACCACAATATTTAGCTTTAGATAAGCCGCTGTTTGTGTCTATGTTTAAACGACTTTTAGCAAGAGCAGGAAATAACATCACCATAGAAGAAGTACTTCCGGAACCTGTGGAAGGTGGAGTTAAAGAATATTTAATGCAGTGGTATAATGGATAGAGTAATCAAACCAATCAATTATGGCTGGCTCAGTCTGCATATTTATTATACTGGAAATGCTGATGAGCTTTTGAAACAGGCCATTGCGCCCTTCATCAGTAAATGGAAATTTTGTTTTTTTGCTGATTCGCCCTGGTTCTTTATCCGCTATTGGGAAGGAGGGAGTCATATTCGGTTGAGACTTCATGCCAATTCGTTTTACCATGAACAGATTACCAGTTCTTTAAGTAATGATCTTTGTCAATTTCAAAGCACCTCTTTCCGGGTGGAAAAAGTTCTGTCGGTTAAGTACGATCCGGAGATTAGCCGTTATGGGAATGTGGAAAGTATCGCCTGGGCAGAACAGCATTTTGCAGCTTCATCTACCTATGTTTTAAACTGGTTGCTGATTGGAGAAAATAGCAGTCAGGTTACTTTACAGGCGGTAAAGCTTCACCTGGTTCTGTTATTCTGTGTTGGATTAAAGCCTGAAAAAATCATCATATTATGTGATTTTTTTATAAACGGTTGGTTACCTGAACTTTATCGTTCAGGTTTTTCCGGGGACCATGAAAAGGTATTTTGGCTCAATCAATTTGAACAGGCATTTTTATCCAAAAAAGAAATAGTTTGCCTGGCAGCTGCCTCTTTCTGGGAAGAACTTGCCGCAAAAAACAATCTTCATGATGATTTAGCAAAGTATATGACGTGTAGCAAGAAAGTTATGGATCAGTATCAAACAGCAGAATTTGATGAATTTAAATTCCAGGAAATCATTTCAAGCCTGATGCACATGACTAATAACCGCCTGGGCATTGCCAATCAGGAAGAAGCCTATCTAATGTATGTGATCAAAACCTGCATCGAATATATTTTTCAAATGCATCATTCCAATTAAAATCTATGTTTACAGCCGCTCAGATTGAAATTTTTACCAATCATCTTCATGAAATAAAGAACGATTTGCTCTTGAATAAAAGGGAAACCGCAGATGAAGCCTGGTGGCCAACGCCTTATTACATCAATCCGGATGAATATGCCTTTCAGGAAAGCTATGATATTTTTAATGGCAATTGCGGCATTGCCTTATTCTTTCTTGAACTTTATCGTTTTGATCAAAGCAAAGCGCACATCAGGTTAATTGATAAAATGATGCGCAGAATGATGAAATCTGAAGCCATTCTCAAACCCAAATTCTTTGCATTCTACACTGGCCTTGGTGGAGTAATTTATACAAATTTAAAGCTTTACGAAGCAACCGGAATCCAGAAATACCTGGAGAATGCATTGTTTTTAACATTATCCAACCAAACTCAGCTTAGTACGGAATTACTGAAAGCAGATTTATTAAGTGGCTATACAGGTAATTTGCTGGTATTTACTCTACTTTATCACCACAGCCAAAATGAAGAAATTTTACGATTGATTCATTTGCTCTTAGACCGGTTAATTCAGGAAGCACGGGTATCAGAGATGGGGTTGAAATGGGATTATCATCAATCTAAAAAGGCATACGATAGCATGACCGGGTTTTCTCATGGGGCATCAGGTATTGCATATTGTCTCATGCAATTGAGTATGTATTTCGGTGAACCAGGTTTGTTGTATCTGGCGGAAG
The DNA here is from genome assembly GCF_014947265.1 of Pedobacter sp. MR2016-19. NCBI lineage: Bacteria > Pseudomonadati > Bacteroidota > Sphingobacteriia > Sphingobacteriales > Sphingobacteriaceae > Pedobacter > Pedobacter sp. MR2016-19. The sequence continues at coordinate 151,285 of NZ_JADCNK010000005.1, read as the reverse complement.
AAGCATTGACTTATGAAATGCAATATTATCATGCCCCCGCCAATAACTGGCTTGATTTGCGGATAGGCAATTATGAACTTTCAAAACCAGGCGCACATCTCTGGCAACTGGAAACTTTTATTTCGGATATGGCAGGGGCAAATGCCTGGGCGCATGGCGCGGCGGGAGTGGGTTTATCAAGGAGTTTTGCACTTGAGCTGACTCAAAAAGAGATTTATTCGAAGCAGTGTTACAACGTATTGGAAAAATGTTTATCAGATCTTCAAAACAAAACCCGTCCAGATTTCACTTTGGTAAGCGGCTATACCGGAATGATTCCGTTTTTGATGTGCAATAAAGACAGGGAGGGGATAGCTGATCATATTTGTGATGCGATTGACGGAGCCATTGAACAATATCGAAAAACAAACAGCTATAGCGAATACCTATCATGTGGAGCAGATGATGATGGTCTTTTCTCCGGAAAAGCCGGCGTAGGTTATGTGCTTTTACAGCTGATAGCTGGAGATCAATCTGATTCAGTGGCAAAACCAGCTTTACCCAAACCTGCAAAAATAATTAATCTGGAAGGACGATTCTCAATGGTTGATATTAAACGGAAGATTTTTTCGTCATACTTCAAAAGAACTATTGGAAAACTTGATCTGTTAGCTGTCAGCATTGGCGCATTGTATGAAGTAAAGAATATTGATGAGTTTAGGGATGTATTATTTGTCAGGATCAGCCAGATAGAAGGAGCGCATGAAGCAATTATGCAATCATTCCGGTTGGAATCAGAACTATTGAAGCTATGGAAACTTCATAAAGGTTATTTTAGTTATCAGCAACAAAACATTTACCTTAAGAAAAATGCAGAAAGTGCCAATCAAAAATCAGATTCCGATTTCATTGCGCAAAGTTTAAAACTAAATGATCATGTAAAATATTTCGGAGAAGATGAAAACGGTAATAGGCTTCTTTTATATAACCATGAAAGTGGTGTGGAAGAAATTAAACTCGGAACCTTTTCAGCCATCATCGTTGAATCTTTGGTTAATAGGAAAATGAAAACATCCCAATTAATTGATGAAATTACCAACGAATATTTTAAACCAGCTACGGAAAAGGAACAAATCAGTCAAAAAATTGTATTACAAATCCGCCTGTTGTTAAAGAGTGGTTTTTTATGTGTAGAGGAATAAACAAGGCGCCAAATGGCGCCTTGAAATTGAATTAATTAACTAGCAGATTACCGTGGTGCATCTTACCGGTGGGGTATGATGGTCATCTGTTTGTTCAGTGTGCGTAGGTTCTGATACATTACCTAAACCACCCGATAAACGCATTGCAACTTCACTGTCAATACTGGTTACAAAACTTTCTAACTGAAGGTCTTCTAAGCTCAATGTGATTTTTTCTGATTGATTTTTCATAAAATAAGTGATTAAATATGATGCCTACTGGTGGTTACGGGGTTTCGGCTTATCCCCGGTTGCAACAGTACTAAGATAGTCAATTGCAACTATGTTGCAAAATAAAACATGTATTTATCGCTACATTGTTGCAATAAATTTAATCCAACCAGATTTATTACAAATTTAAGGCATTTGCTTAATAGGAGACAGGAAGAAATGAAGAGATAAAAAGACAGCTGAGTTATTTTCGCTTTCCAGATGCGATGAATACAATTACACCCGCCACTAAAATAATACCACCTGCGTAAGGAGGCCAATTCACAGACTTTTCTTTATCGGCAGAAATTTGAATGGGGCCAGCATCAACCAGCTTTTCTTTTTTGGTATAGGTAAAGCCTGTCCAGATCAGCATAGCAATGCCTACAACGATTAATATAATTCCTAATGTTCTGTTCATAATATTCTATTTCTATCAGAACAGTAATCGCTTCGATAAGTTTTTATTAGAATTTATAACCTAATGAAATCTTGCTTGCCAGATTTATATTTTCGGCTATTTCAAGTGAAAGCGTAATTTTTTTTACATTTAAGAAGTAGCTAAGGTTCCAAGCTCCAGAGCCTTTAATTATTTTATTAATATCTGCGAGATCACCGTATTTAAAACTGTTAGCTAGTCCTGGTGTTCCACCGATGAAAAGCCTGAAAGCATGTCTAATATCGTGATTACTTCTTCCTCTAAAGATCACTTCTGTCGATAAACCTGTGGTCCAAAATCTGTTTCTATTTGAAACACCTGCATAATTGTAAACTTTACCATTATAAATTTCTTCCCTGAAATCAGCGTACGCTCCACTTTCGGCGCTTAAAGAGTTTTCCCAATTGATAAATCTGAAATCTGTATTTCCATTAGCAGACATGTTATGGAAGCCTATAGAAGTTCTCAGGCCAAAGCCATACATGGTTTTGTTAAAAGCAGGAGGGTAATCTGATTTAGTATCTTTAAGATTATCTGGATAAGTATTTTTTGCACTCCCCATATAACCAAATACGCCATAAGCAATATTAAATCCTTTAAAAGTATGGGCACGATTGATATTCAGGATACCCAATTCAAATGAAATCATACCATTTCCCGGAGAAGACGCCCCGGCAAAACTTGCTGATGCGTGTGTTAAAGATTTAACACTGTCGGCTTCCATCGGACGAGGCAGATAGCCCATATTATTTCCAGGTAAAGCAGGGCTAAGGTATGTTCTGCAAGAACTTGATAAAATGATTAAAAGCAGAGAAAAAAGGAGAGTATTAATTTTAGTTTTCATTTTTCTTTATTCGTCAAAAAAATCAACCAACCCACCCAGGAAATATTCCTGAATTCCTGAGGTAAAATCTTCATAATCTTCATCAGGGATATTGGTTTGTTTAAACTCCAGTGAAGTTCCTTTTTTATCTTCGTGAAGTTTGATGGTAACAATAGAAGGTTCGTTTTCTTCTCCAAAGTACCATTGCTGCACAATCTGTTTACCGTAAGTAAATTCGATGTTTTTGCCGGTAATATCGCCATCCCAGAAAGAAAATTCTGTTTCTGGAACTTCTTCAAATTCCACTTCAGCACCTGTCCATAATTTTATACTGGTTTCTTTGGTGAGCGCTAAATAAACTTCTTCGGGTGGTGCAGGTATGTAGGTGTATTTTTTAAAATCTTTCATTAACTTAATTTTTAAATCTTTTGTTATTTAAACGCATTTAATCCGGTCACATCCATTCCCGTAATCAATAAATGTATATCATGTGTGCCTTCGTAGGTAACCACCGATTCTAAGTTCATCATGTGTCGCATAATCGAGTATTCCCCCGTAATACCCATTCCACCAAGCATTTGGCGGGCATTACGCGCAATATCCAGTGCAATTTCTACACTGTTTCTTTTGGCCATTGATATTTGTTCGGCCGACGCCCTGTTTTCACTTTTCAATACGCCCAGACGCCAAACCAATAACTGACCTTTAGTAATTTCAGTCACCATTTCGGCCAGTTTCTTTTGTTGAAGCTGAAAACCGCCAATTGGTTTTCCGAACTGAACACGTTCCTTTGAGTAACGCAAAGCGGTGTCGTAACAGTCCATTGCTGCACCTAAAGCGCCCCATGCAATCCCATAACGCGCCTGATTTAAGCAACCCAATGGTCCTTTTAATCCGCTGATTTCGGGAAAAATATTTTCTTTTGGAACTTTAACATTGTCAAATACAAGCTCACCGGTTGCCGATGCACGTAGGCTCCATTTGTTGTGCGTTTCGGGTGTAGAAAATCCCTCCATTCCCCGCTCTACAATCAAGCCCCTGATTTTTCCAGCTTCATCTTTTGCCCAAACCACAGCAATATCCGCAAATGGTGCATTGCTGATCCACATCTTTGCTCCATTTAGAATATAATGACTACCGGCATCTTTAATGTTGGTTACCATGCCCCCCGGATTGGAGCCATGATCAGGTTCTGTTAAACCGAAACAGCCCATCATTTCGCCGCTGGCTAATTTAGGGAGGTATTTTTTACGCTGTTCCTCAGTTCCATAAGCATAAATCGGATACATCACCAAGGAGCCCTGAACGGAGGCTGTAGAACGGATACCTGAATCGCCACGTTCTATTTCCTGCATCAAAATTCCATAAGCCGTATAATCTAAACCTGCTCCACCATACTCAACCGGAATGGTAGGGCCAAAAGCACCAATATCGGCCAGGCCTTTTATTAAATGTTTCGGAAATTCTGCTTTTTGTGCGTAATCTTCAATAATTGGGCTTACTTCTTTTTTTACCCAATCTCTGGCCGTGGCACGGATTAATTTGTGCTCATCGGTTAATAATTCATCTAATAAATAATAGTCTGGCGCCTCGTACAGGTCTTTTTTTACTGATTTGCTCATGTAATTTCGTATTATCTGGTTAAGAAACCGCGTTCATTTCAAAGGTAACAATTTACGGCAAGGGGCATTATATTCATGAATAAAAATTTAATTTTGCAGCTTACAGAACATTCATGAACCATTTCAAACAAACAGTAGCTTTAAAAGATGTAAAATGTTTCGCCCTGCATGGTTATTATCCGGAAGAGCAACTGGTTGGAAATCATTTTGTTGTAGATTTAGAAACAGAATTTACACCACAGGGTTTTGATGATGAACTGGCCCAGACGGTTAATTACGAGGATTTGAACTCAATCATTCTCGAAGAAATGAAACATACACAAAAGCTTTTAGAAAGCGTTTTGAAGAATATCATTTCGAAAGTGATTGAATTGTATCCCTTTGTTGAAACTGTACAGGTGAGTATGAAGAAATTAAACCCACCAATGCCTGGCCAGATCGGGCATTCCTTTGTTAAACTTACTTACACATCAGCCAATTAAAATGAATTTTACGAAGATCAATGCTGAAATTTTAGCAGAAATTAAAGCTGCCATTGGAGCAGATAAAGTTTTTACTGATGCGGAAAGTTTAGAAAATTATAGTCATGACGAAACGGAGGATTTGCGTTACCAACCAGAGTTGGTGGTAAAGCCAACTTCGCCTGAAGAAGTTTCTGCTGTATTGAAAATCTGTAATGCCCACCATGTTCCGGTAACGCCGCGCGGTGGTGGTACAGGTTTAAGTGGTGCCGCTTTGCCTATTTATGGTGGTGTTTCCCTATCAATGGAAAAATTTAAATCTATCATCGATATTGATACCGAAAACTTACAGGCAACTGTTGAACCAGGGGTGATTACTGAAGAGTTTATTGATGCAGTAGCCGGGAAAGGTCTTTTGTATCCGGTTGATCCAAGCAGTAAAGGCTCTTGTTTTATTGGTGGTAATGTGGCTCATGGTTCAGGTGGACCAAGAGTAGTAAAATATGGCACCATACGCGAGTATATCTTAAATCTTGAAGTGGTTTTGCCTAACGGCGATATCATCTGGACAGGCGCTAATACTTTGAAGTATGCATCAGGCTATAATTTAACGCAGCTGATGATCGGTTCTGAAGGTACTTTGGGAGTGGTAACAAAAATTGTAACCAAATTATTGCCAAAACCTACCCAGTCGGTTTTAATGATGGGCGCTTTCAGTACAAATGAAGATGCCTGTGCGGCGGTTTCGGCAATTTTCAGAGCTGGTGTTACGCCATCGGCTTTGGAATTTATGGAACGGAAAGGAGTGGAGTGGGTGATCAAGTTTGACGACATCAAATTTGATTTAAAAGATGGCGTGGCCGCTCTATTAATGATTGAGTTTGATGGTGATGATTTAGATGATATTTTCAAAAACTGCGAGAAAACAAATGTGGTTTTAGAAGAACACAACTGTACAGAAGTATTATTTGCAGATACTGCAGCTCAAAAGGAAGAATTGTGGCGGATGAGAAGGACCATGGCCGAATCGGTAAAATCCAATTCCGTATACAAAGAGGAAGATACTGTTGTGCCGCGGGCGGCTTTACCTCAACTCATTAATGGAATAAAAGAAATTGGCGCAAAATACGGTTTCGAAAGTGTTTGTTATGGTCACGCCGGTGATGGAAATCTACATGTAAACATCATTAAAGCCGGAATGAGTGATGAAGACTGGAAAAACAAACTCAAATCCGGTATTGCTGAAATATTCGAATTAACCACGGCTTTAGGTGGAACTTTATCCGGGGAACATGGAATTGGCCTGGTACAAAAAGAATTTATGCCAATAAAGTATTCAGAAATCCACCTTAATTTAATGCGGGGAATTAAATCTGTTTTCGATCCGAATGGAATATTAAATCCCGGGAAGATTATGCCAGATGTTTCTAACTCTTAGGAAACAGTAAAAAAGTGTCGTCATTTCGAGCGGAGTGCAACGTAGTCGAGAAATCTGTCTCAGGAATATTTTTAGTTTAGATCTCTCCATTCCGCTGCGCTTCAGTCGAGATGACGTTCTGCATTTTTTTACAGCTGCTCAAAAGCCAGCATTTTCTGCTTTTCTTCATCCGGTATAGCGGTAGGTTTACCTGTAACATAATCAACCGCAATGCATACGGTTTTACCTTTACTGCAAATTATTTCTTCAGTTCCTTTTAGTTTCACAATCTGGTAATCCAGGTCAAAACTGGTATTACCAATCCTCGATGTTTTTACATGTATGGCGATTTTATCATTCATTACAATCGGTAAAATGTAATCCAGTTCTGCATGGGCAATCACGATTCCGGTTTTCTTCCAGTTCCATTTTATAATTTCTTCCCAATATTTGGATCTGGCAATTTCGAGATAGGTAAAATAGATAGAATTATTTACATGCCCCATCATATCGAAATCAATAAAGCGCAAATGTATATTGGTTTTATAGTTGAATTTGTCTGAAAAAGCCTTGATATCTGTCAATTTGTCTTTTGATTTGGATTTATTTTGCCAAAATGTCTTAAAAATCATAAATGTTTGGTTTGGTATATAAGTTGAATATGGTGTATTATCAATTTAAAAATTAAAAAAATAAAGAATAAGCGATATGACACTAGTAAATTTTAACAACAGAACCCGTAACACAGCTCCTTACTTTAACAATGTTTTTGATTCATTGTTTAGCGATGCAGTAAGTAAAAACAAATTGGTTGATAAATCACCAAATGTAAACATTCATGAAAATGAAACTGCTTATGTAATTGAGCTGGCTGCTCCAGGTTTGAAGAAAGAAGATTTTCAGATCAATTTAAAAAAAGATACGCTTTCTGTTTGGGCAGAAGTTAAAAAAGACGAAACCCAGGTAAGTAAAGACTTTACGCGTAAAGAATTTGATTACAGCTCATTTGCAAGATCATTTAATTTACCAGACAGTGCTGATGGTGATAATATTACTGCTGAATATAAAGACGGGATCTTATCAATTAACATCAGCAAAAAAGACGATGCTAAATTACAGCACAAAGAAATTATAGTATCGTAATAAAAATATTCTCGAAAGAGGGTTTTTCATAATAGTTTAGTTTTTTCAAAGCTTATGAAGCTTGCATCAGGTGAATTTGATACAGATGCGATGGATAGCTGATGCAGGTTTCATAATAGGTTTAAGTTTAGGTTTATAAGGTTAATGCCGGATGGTATTAACCTTATTTTTTTTAAGACGGGTCGTCATTTCGACCGAAGTGGAGAAATCTATCTAATTGAATAAAGGCATTAGATTTCTCCATTCCGCTACATTTCAGTCGAAATGACGCTACCTGGAGGTCGTGGATTCGTTTAAGTATTTAGATTGATTTTAAGTTACATTCTTAAAATCACGTTAATCTCATTTTTCGTACTTTTGCGGCATGGAGAGAGAAATTCTGGATACAAAGCGTAAAGCACTAAAAATAAATCTTGACCCACGAATTTACGGTACCTTTGCCGAGATAGGAGCTGGACAGGAAGTTTCACGAAACTTTTTTAATGCTGGCGCAGCATCTGGAACAGTTGCCAAAACCATGTCGGCTTACGATATGACTTTTAGCGATGCCATTTACGGAGCAGAAACCAATGGCCGTTATGTAAGTCAGAACCGGCTTTTACAGATGCTTGATCATGAATTTGGCTTACTCAATGAGCGTTTATCAGGCGAGAAATACGAAAGCCGTACTTTTTTTGCCTTTGCTGATACCGTAACAACGCTAAATTACAAACGAACCAATGAACCACATGGTTGGGTTGGAATCCGTTTCCAAAATGAACCGGGTAGTTTACCAAATGAAATATTCTTTCACGTCCGTTTGTTGGATACTGACGTAAATATGCAACAGCGTGTGCTCGGTATTATAGGCGTAAACTTACTTTACGCAGCTTTTTATTATTATCAGGATCCTAAAATGATGGTAGAATCACTGGCTGATAACTTAACCATCGGATCAGTAGAAATCGATTTAATTTCGGTTAAAGGTCCGGCTTTTCCAGGCGTAGATAATATCCTGCTTAATCTGTATATGATCATGAAAGATTTTTCTGCCGCAGCCATTTTCGACGCAGATGCGCATCCTCGTCAGGCTAAAGATCTTTTGTACAAGAAAGATATTATGATCTTACGTACCAAATATGGTCAGAAATCATTGCCTAACTTTAATTTATTCAATAAAGCTACCGATCAGTTTAAACGTACCAATAAAGTAGAAGAGGGGAACTTAGCGGTAATGATTGAGGTTTTGTTAACCAACGTTTTAACGGATGGAGAAGAAACGCCTGATGATATTGACCTGGAAACAGTGGCTAAAAGAGCACAGGAAATGTGCGATACGGGTAATATCGTGATCGTATCTAACTTTACGCGCCACAACCGGTTGGCAAAATATTTGGCAAGGTGCAAGCCTAAAAGCGTTGGATTGGCAACAAACATCAATAACTTAAAATTTGTATTCAATTCTAAAAACTTCACCGGAGAAAACTACTCTGGCCAGTTATTGAGTTACGTAAACGATATGTTTAATACTAATGTGCGGTTATTTGCTTACCCTTTCCTGGATAAAAAGACCAATCAGGTAATTACCACAGCCAATATGCCAATAACACCAGAAGCTAAACCCTTGTTCGATTTCCTTTTGATAAACGGATATATTACTGATATTAAGGATTATAGTGAGGACGAGGTGAAAACGGTGTAAATATTAATCTAATAAGCTTCGGCATCTCGACCGAAGTGCAACGTAGTGGAGAGATCTAATCAACGCAAATTTTCATCGTTAGAAAATTAAAGTCTGCATAATTATTGAAGATTCTTCACTGCATTCAGAATGACAAGAAGAGTTTAGTTTATTTATCGCCGTAATGACCAAGTGCTGAAACTATAGTAACGGTTACGATGTTGTCTTCGATTAACTAAACCACTATGCACTGAAAGTGCATAGGTTTGGTAAAGAAAGAATGAAATTCTTTCCTCCAGACGGAAAAAGCATAATTTTAATCTGTGGAGAACAAGTAATAAAATTTTTAGAAACTGAAAGTCTTGCACTAAAGTGCATAGTTTTAACTAACGATTGTGACCAATAAACAAGCCTGTCTTTTCTATTAATTTGTCTCGACCAAAATCCAGTTAAATCATATTTTAGTTTTTCTGGATTTCCAATTCCATTTTCAGGATGTTCATAAAGTTCTAGAATAATTTGGTTCACTTTTTTGATGGAACCTTTATCTCCTGATTTCTCAATGGCAAGTAAATTCTTTTGAGCTTTCTCTGATACAATTACTTTAAATTTTCCCATAATGATTTACCAGGGTCTAAAGTGATGTAATTACCATTCTTAACTTCCGCCAAGCTCTTTTTTATTTTCGCCACAAATTCTGGATTGTAAGGACTTTCCTTTTCTTTTTGAAAAGAAATATCTAAAGCTTTTAAAACAGCTTCAATTGCAGCCTCTTGTTTTTTATTTTTAGGATGTGCGATTATAGTCATAACAATTGTTGTATAATCAAAAATACGAAATTATTTAATCAACTGTCAATAATAGATTACTGTTGAAAGGATAGACTCTAAATATTGGTTCTGTACGAGAATCAAATTCAAGAACTCAAATCCTTGCTAATCTGCAATGCTTCCTGAATAATTTCCTTTGGATAATTAGACATTTCTAAAATTTTGATTGCATTTTTAGTTTTAAGCGGACCTTCTTTTAGTTTATGATCAAAAATAAGCTCATTATCGGTTATCGTTTCGGTAAAATGATAAAGTTCATATTCTTTTGCAAGCATGTTGGACAATTCGATATCGTGCGTAGCCACAAAAGTGAGGTTTTGCTCACGGTTTAAATGCGATAATATGGCCTTTGCTGCTGCAATCCTTTCTATGGTGTTGGTACCTTTAAATACTTCATCCAGAATAAAAAGATTCTGATCAGGATTTTTAACTGCTTCAATCAGTGTAGACATTACATCAACTTCCTCTAAAAAATAGCTTTTACCCTGAAATAAGTTATCGTCGATTCTTATTGATGTGTGCAATTTAAAAAATGGTGCTTTATATGCTTCAGCAAAACAAACATAAATGCTTTGAGCCAATAATGAATTGATGGCTACAGTACGGAGAAAAGTTGATTTGCCCGACATATTTGAGCCGGTAATCAGCATGCTTTTCTGATCTAATTTTACTTCATTTTCGATACAATCTTTAATCAGCGGGTGCCTGATACCTTTAATTTCAATTCCTTTATATGGTTCAGTAAATTCAGGTTCGCAGATCTGTTCACTTTCTTTTAATGAGGCTACGGCAATTGCCATATCTATCGACCCCACATATTGGTAGAGGTTTAAAATATTATCCTGATTATTTTCGATCAGCTTGATCAACTTAAAAAAAGTAAAGATTTCGATTAAGAAAATTGCTTTAATGATTTCGAACAGGTAAAGTGGTACCTGACTTAAATCGCCTTGACTATTTTGACTGAAATCCTGATAAAGAATACCTATTCTTCGCTGAAATTTCCTGAACATCGGAATGGCATTTTTTATTTTATCAGCCTCGAATGGTATTTTTTCTTTTACCAGTTTTCTCGAAACATTAATCAAAATATTAAGCTGCGAGAGTGATTTGGTAAAAATTAGCAGGTGTTTTTTATTCCAATAGTTTAAATAAGTGGCATTAAATGTAATCAGCAGCAGTGCAAATATTAAACAGACTGAAACTTTAATGGATAAAATCAATAAGACTGCTAAAATGAGCAGATCTAAAGAAAGCCATTTAAACCAGGATGGTTTTTCAACCAATTTATTATTGAACAATAATACCACAGAATAGCTTTCATTGCTGTTCAATTTTACAAGTTCTGCGCGAACTTTTTCTCTTATTTCATGATTTGCGGCAAAGAAATCAGCCTGATTTTTTAGTTTTTTAAGTTCTTCTAAGTTATTAGTTGGGTTTGCAAGTTTATTATAAAGGAATTGTTGCCCGATTTTACTTGTTGTACGATCAATTTTTGCAAATAGCTGATCGAAATCGATATCGGCCATGGTTTGGTGTGAAAGCGTATGAAATACTTTTTCCTTTACATAATTAGCGTACCAACTTGCTTTATCGAAATTGATAGGTTCTGTTTTTTCCTTTCCCCAGCTGTCTTCGAGCTCTTTTAAAATCTGCTTTTTCTTTTTTCTCGAATCAAAAAAAGCAAATATCATTAAAAGTATTATGGCTGCAATGCCGAATAAAATATAGTTCATGTAAGGTGCTAAACGCACACAATATACAGGATAAATGCTTTTATTTTAATAACTTTTCAATTACCTCTTTATAACTATCGCTTACCGGCAATTCCTTATCATCAATAAATAAAGCGTTTTTTCTAATGGATGTAATTTTATTGATATTTACGATAAATGATTTGTGGATCCTTTCGAAATAAGCGGGCAGTTGTTCCTCTATACTTTTCATACTCATACGCACAACCGCCGCTTTTGGACTTGTGGAGGTATGGATCTGGATATAATCTTTGAGCCCTTCTATGTAGGTAATCTCATTAAAACTAATCTTCATTAAACTGTAGCCCACATTTACAAACATATAATCCTGTTTGGGTAAGTTGTTATGTTCTGCCGATTGTTTGAGTTCGTACAGGTCTTTAGCTTTATTGCAGGCTTTCATAAAACGATCGAGCGATACCGGTTTCATTAAATAATCCACCACATCGAGTGCAAAGCCATCCAAAGCATATTGTTTATAGGCCGTAACAATAATTACCATTGGTTTTTTAACCAAACTCTGAATAAATTGTAAACCCGTAATGCCCGGCATCTGGATATCGATAAAAATAAGGTCTATCGATTGTTCCTGCATGATTTTATTGGCAGAAAAAGCATCATCACAACTGGCCACTAATTCTAAAAAAGGAATACGGCTAATGTTGTCAGCCAGTAATTGCAGGGCTAAAGGCTCATCATCAATGGCTAAACATTTAATCATACTGTTAATTTTAAAGTAAGGTAAACATTAAACCAGCCATTTTTTTTCTCAATTTCCAGCTGATGCTCTTTACCATAAAGTAAATTTAGCCTTCTGCTTACATTCGCAAGGCCAATACCAGATGCAGCATCTTTTACCTCATTTTCATCTTCGCTAAATTTATTCCGGACCGTAAACGTCAAAAGTTCGTTTTCTGTTTTTAAATCGATAAAAATTTGTGGTTTTTCGATCATTCCAACACCATGTTTAAAAGCATTCTCAATAAACGGGATCAGTAACATGGGTTCAATCTCATCAAACTCACTTTCAATATTAATGTTCGTTTCTATAGCTACCTTTTTACCGAAACGTTGTTTTTGCAGATCAATATAAGCTTGCAGATATTCGGTTTCCGTTTTGATGGATACTTTTTCTTCATCGGTTTCATATAACATATATTGCATCAAACCGGATAATTTCATTACCGTTGGCTCTAATTCATTGCTTTTAAGCCTTACCAGTGCCACAATGTTGTTTAAAACATTAAAAATAAAGTGCGGACTGATCTGCGAACGTAAAAATGAAAGTTCGGTTTTCATGTTCTCTTGTTCGCTCTGCAAAGTTCTTTTCTCTTCATTAATCCGGTCAGAAATCATTGTAAAAGCCGTACTGGCCGCAATGGTCAATAAAAATGTCGGTGTATTAAACCAAAGTGTGCGGCCAAGGTTGAAATCAAAATAGGGCAGTAAAATCCTGAATAATATAGAGTGAATGGTAATGGCCAAAAGTAAACAGCCAACAAACGATAAGCCATACCACAAATATTTCTTTCTATAAAAAAATGATGGAATTAAAACCTTATTATTTAAATAAAATATAGCAATCCAGTAAAAGTAACTGATGAAATTTAAGCGCAGGAACTGGTTTTCTTCATAACTGCTTAGCGGGTGAGGGGGACGGCTTCGGTTAACATTAATTATATAAGGTAAAGTGATCAAAACCACCCATACCAGAATATGGAGGGTAATTTTTATCCACTTTTTGGAGAAATTAATTGTCATTATTTTTTCTTTGGCGCTTTGCATCGCTAAGTTATTATTTATTATGTTTTTACGCTTTGTCACGCTGAATTTATTTCAGGGATCATGTTAAAATGCTTTAAGATCCCTGCCTGCGCGGGGATGACGCGAGCGCTTAGCACTAGTGCTGATCGCTATTCGTATCTTAATGCATCAATCGGATCTAAATTAGAGGCTTTTTTAGCTGGATAATAGCCGAAGAAAACACCTGTAATGGCACATACAACAAAGGAAATGATGATTGAAGATTCTGCAATTAAAATTGGCCAGTTTAAGAAATAGGAGATGAGGTATGCTGAACTTACCCCCAATATCACGCCGATAATTCCACCGGTGATACTAATTAATATGGCCTCTATTAAAAATTGCATCAAAACATCTTGTCCACGAGCCCCGATAGACATACGCAGACCGATTTCGCGGGTACGTTCGGTAACCGAAACATACATAATATTCATAATTCCAATACCACCGATAAACAGTGAAATACCTGCAATAGCGGTTAAAAGAACGGTAAGCATGCTGCTGGTTGAACTGATGGTGCTAATTAACTCGGCCTGTGTACGAACCTGAAAATCGTCGGTTTCTGCCGCAGTTAACCTGTGGCTTTCTCTTATAGCATCCGAAATTTCGGTTGTAGCAGCTGCGCTCGAAGCTTCGGTAGTGGCAGAAGCATAAATACTCTGTAGGTAATTGGTTGCCGTAATTCTCTTTTGTACAGTAGTAAAAGGGGCAAGGATAATATCATCCTGATCCTGGCCAAAATTACTCTGTCCTTTAGGTTCTAAAATACCAATTACCTGAAAAGGAATATTTTTAAACCTGATGATCTGCCCGATTGGGTTGCTTCCGTCAGGAAATAGGTTATCGATTACGGTTTTACCCAACAGGCAAACCTTGGCAAAGCTTTTCACATCATTTTCAGAAAAAAGAATACCATCCTGAAGTTTTAATTGGCGGATGTTCAGATAATCCGGACTCACCCCTGTAATGGTGGTTGGCCAGTTATAACCACCTTTAATGGCCTGTCCGCTGGTAGAAACCACAGGCGATAAACCATTTATATTTTTAGATTGTAATTTTTGAATCGCTGTAATATCTTCCAGTTTTAAAGTCTGGATGCTGCTTCCCTGCAAACGTACACCACCAGGTTCATTGCTTTGGGGCATGATGGTAATCATGTTCGAACCCATTCCTGATAACGAAGACCTGATACTTTGTTTCGAACCTTCACCAATGGCCATCATGGCAATTACCGCGGCCACACCGATAATGATGCCAAGCATGGTTAAAAAAGCACGTAGCTTATTTCTTTTTAATGCCCTAAAGGCAATCTTTAATAAATTTATAATGCTCATGATCTTCTCAAATTAGTAATCATCCGATTCTGGTAAATTGGCAAGTGCCTCTTTGGCCGAACGTTGATTTTGGTTAATGCTGTCCTTTTGGATTTTTCCGTCGCGAAGCATAATGGTCCTGGTACTAAAAGCAGCAATATCAGGCTCGTGTGTTACAAAAACGATGGTTTTCCCTTCTGCATTCAGCTCCTGCATCAAAGCCATAATTTCATAAGAGGTACGCGTATCCAGGTTTCCTGTAGCTTCATCGGCCAAAATCATCACCGGGTGATTAACTAAAGCCCTGGCAATGGCCACACGCTGCTGCTGACCGCCAGAAAGCTGACTTGGGGTATGATCAAAACGCTCGGCAAGTTTTACCGATTCGAGTGATTTAATGGCCCTTTCTTTCCTTTCTTCAGCCGTGATAGTTTTGTTGTAAAATAGGGGCAACTCAACATTCTCCAGTGCCGATGTTCTGGGCAACAGGTTATAAGCCTGGAAAACAAAGCCGATCTTGGTATTACGCAAACCAGCCAGTTCGTCACGGTTTAAGCTTTTCACATCCACACCATCAAGCAGATAACTGCCTTCAGTAGGCTTGTCTAAACAACCCAGAATGTTTAAAAGTGTCGTTTTACCCGATCCACTACTGCCCATAATGGTTACAAATTCACCGGCCTTGATATCAAAAGTGATGCCTTTCAAAGCCCTAACGGTTTGATCGCCCATTACAAACTCACGTTTTAAATCGTGTATATCTAATATCTTCTGTTCCATTATTTCCTTCTGTTACCGCCTGGGCGTTTTGGCATAAAAGGACTAGATTGACCTTGTGCTGCCGCCTGACTTTTACCCATGCGCTGTGAACCTGTAATCACTACATCTGCTGCTGCTAATCCTGATAAAACTTCAACATGTGTATTGTCGTTTATACCGGTTTTAATTTTCTTCTGCACCAGTTCTTTAGGACTTTTTTGTACCCAAACATAAGCCTCATCTGCTCCGGCAGGTTTCCTGTCTGGATTAACCCAGGTCATTTGATATTTACCCGCTAAAGTTGAATCCGGAGCAAATTTTATAGCCTTGGTAGGGATAAGCAGCGCATTATTCACCTCTTTAGTGAAGATGGTGATGTTTGCTGTCATACCGGGTTTTAACTTATTCGCATCATTTGAAGTATTAATGATGGTTTTATAAGTAACCACATTAGAGGAAATGGACGGACTTAACCTGATTTCCTGTATGGTGCCTTTAAAGGTATCGTTTAAAAAGGCATCAACGGTAAACGTTGCTCTTTCTCCCTTTGAGATGTCGCCTACATCTGCCTCATCTACAGAGGCTTCTACCTGCATTTTGGTCAGGTCTTTCGCAATACTGAAAATGGTTGGTGTACTAAAGCTGGCCGCTACTGTTGTTCCTTCACTAACACTTCTTGAAAGCACCGTTCCATCAATGGGAGAATAAATGCTGGCCAGTGACAGATTCTTTTGAGCAGAAGCAAGTTGAGCCTTAATGCTATTAACTGATGCTTTTGAAGCATTATAGGTATATAGTGCATTATCATAATCGGCTTTGCTCACCGCACCAACCTTATATAGGTTACTTTGCCGGCTGAAATTGCCCTGCTGATAAACCAATGCACTTTGAGCACTTACCAGATTGGCCTGATATTGATTTACAGTAGCTTCGAACAGGGTTTTATCCAATTCGGCCAATAACTGTCCTTTTTTAACTTTCGAGTTAAAATCGGCATAAAGTGTTTTAATAGTTCCCGAAACCTGTGTACCTACAGCTACGGTATCTACCGGTTGCACCTTTCCTGTGGCTGTAACATTTTCTGAAATATAACCCATTTTAGGTTTTTCGGTTTCGAGAACAACCACCTGTTCTTTTTTGCGCAGCGCGAAGTACCAAACAGCAAATAATGCAACTGTGATACCGATGATAATAAATATTGTTTTCTTTTTCATGATTCAAATATTAAGTAGACTAGGCGGTAGCCATCATCATGTATTTTAGTTAGTAATAGGAACTCCTGTATAAAAGTTATAGATCTTGGTGTAAAGACTTGCTGTATATTTTGCCTGAACAAAGGCCTGTAATGCCTGCACATATAAATTTTTCTGTTGCAGGTTTTCTACAATGTTATTGGTACCTTCTTTTAAAGCTGCGTTAGAAATCCTTAACGCCTCGCTTGTATATTTAAACTGCTCTTGCGCAGCGGCATATTGGCTGTTTGCATTTTGTACGTTAATGTAAGCGCGTTCTACATTTTGAGTCAACGTTGTTTTAGCATCTAATAGTGATAAACGGGCCTGCTCAATACCAATATTTGCTTTCGCCACATTTGTTTTGGTTACTTTTCTATCAAAAATCGGAATGGAAAGTGTTAAACCTAAGTTTTGATAAAAACTATTATTTAACTGGTATCCATAACCACCGATATTATTATTGTTATAGCCTGTATTTAGCGATCCTCCTAAACTCAGCGTTGGGCGTAAGGTTGATTTTGCTTTGGCCAGTTCGGTGCTTTGAAGCTGGATATTCAATTCTCCGCTTTTAATTTCCGGACGGGTACGCAAGGCTTGATCTTGTGCCGAGGCTAAATTATCCAATGCTGGAGCAACGGCAACGGTATCGGTTGTACTTACTTCGAAAGGTGTCGTTGTAGGGATTTGCAACAGTTGCTTTAAGGTTAAAATATTTTGCTGTAAAGTATTTTGTGCAGTAACCAACGTATATTTATCGTTGGCATAAGTGGCCTGCAACTGCAATAAATCTTTTTTGGCTATGGTTCCAAATTTAAATTGCTGTTCTGATTGTTTAACCTGGGCCTCGCTGGTGGTCAACAGATCTTTTAAATAAGTGATATTTTCTCTGGCCAATAAAATATTCAGATAGGCCTGGGTGATGGAGATGGTAATATCGTTTTTAGCTGCTTCTACCGATAAATTTGCGGTTTGCAGACTGAGTTCTTTCGACTTGATATCGTTTTTTAAATAACTTCCATTGTAAAGCGTCATATCTGAACTTAAGCCAAAACCACTTGTATTTTGCAAACCGGATTTATAATTGGTAATGGCTTGTGAAACATTTCCCGATAAATTTGGGAGTACAGCGGCTTTTGAAGCAATTAAATTTTGCTCAGCAGTTTGCGAACTCAGCTTTAAGGTATTGATGCTGATGTTTTTTTCTTTGGCATACTCGATAGCAGTTTTCAGATCCCAAACCTGTGGGATATCCTGAGCTCTGGTTTTGTAGCCCGCACCAAGCAAAATGAGTGCGACAATATATTTAATGTATCTGCTCATGGCGAATAAATTTTGTGTCTATGAACTATTGATCACAAAAATATATCCGGTTAAGACCGCATTTTAACAATTGAGACCAATGCAGAAAATACTGCGACGAAAGGTTAAAACTTTGAGATCACTCAAAATTTATGATTTAATATAAAGTTTAGTTTGTCTGTTTTTTGGATCAGTTAGGCATCATAAGTTTAACTGAATTTCATATCAGAGACATCGTCATGCTGATCCGATAGCTATAGGGTTTATTTTACAAGTAGAAATAGTGTTTTCAATTGTCTTGTAGCTACTACATGGTCAGCATCTTTTCTGCAATAAAGACCCCGAAATAAATTCGGGGTGACGATCGGATATATAAAATATTGATGTGTGTTAAACCGTTCGTAATACCGACCCGGTTTCATTTACTATAAAAGCATGTCGTACACCACATTTCAATGCAAAATTATTACGTTGGTGACCAACCGGAAAATCGAATGCGATAGGATAGGCGTATTCTTTTACCTTTTCGAGTACAATATCATAAATGGTTTTGCCAAATTCTTCGCCTGCATCATCAGGTTTGATTTTAAAACCACCAACGATTAATCCCTTTAGGTTTTTCAGTTTGCTGCTGCGTTTTAGGTTCCATAACATTCTGTCAATGCTGTAGAGGTATTCGCCAGTATCTTCGATGAAAAGGATTTTACCTTTTGTATCTAAATCAGAATCGCTATCCGCCAGTGTTTCGATGATACTCAGGTTTCCGCCTACTAAAATGCCATCAACTTTTCCTTGTCGGTTATTTATGTTAAGAGGGGCGGTGTAACCCATTTGCTCACCAATTAAAGCATTTTTTACAGATAAAATTGTTTCAATCTGTATGGGTTCGGCTTTACTCCAATCATTAGGAAAACTATTGCACATTTTGGAGTGGATAGAGGCAATGCCATAATTCTTGGCCAAATGGCAATGTAAAACAGTGATATCACTAAAGCCAATAATCCATTTTGGCTTTCTCTTGAACAAAGAGAAATCAAGTTTATCGATTATCCGTACAAAACCATAACCCCCACGGGCACACATAATGGCATTTATATTTGGATCATTGAGCATTTGCTGAAAATCCGCTAACCTTTCATCATCGGTACCGCCATAAGTAAAATCGCGTTTGCCAATGGTATCGCCTACTTTTATGGTAAAACCCCAACTTTGCATTTGTAAAACAGAAGGCTGAATCTGTTCCAGGGTAATGTATCCCGCCGGACTTGTTATTCCAATAGTATCGCCAGGTTTCAAGTATGGTGGGATTTTAAACGATGAACTTTCATTGTCTACGGTATTTGCCAAGGTTTTAAAAGCAGGAAATACAGTTGCAGCTGCTATAAATGAAGAAAGGAAATGTTTTCTGTTCATCTAAAATAGGGTAGTGGAATTGATATGGCTAAATATATGATTTAAAATTCTTGCATAAAAGAAAAGGGATTTATATCCATAAATCCCTTTTTTAAACCAAACAAATTAATCTGTAAAAGATTAGTATAATGTGAATTATATAAATAACCACGAATGAAATAAAATGTTTTGAGATTTTGAAAAAAGATTAAAGCACCTAATATTCATTTGTTCATGAAAGAACTTTCTGTGAGATCATTTACTTTTCTGAATCACTGTATTTGCTAAATAGCCCTGATGGAAACGGAAATACTTTTTGGCTACACAATATTGTATTTGCGAATACATTTCCAAAAAGATTGCAGTGAACAGCAGGACCAACCCCTGACCATAGGCACTGAAACTGCGCTTCTAAATAATCAAAAAGTCAGGATATTTAATGGAGATCCTTCGCAGTGCTCAGGATCACAGCATTTACGTAAAAGGTAAAGGCTACCCATCGCGGATAGCCTTTGCTAACAACAAAACAAATATAAGATAACCAAATCTTGCCTGATTGAGCAGAATCAGGATAAAGTGTTATGAGATACACTTTGCGGCCTAGTAATGGATTCGAACCATTATAAAGAGTTTATGAAACTCCAACCTTCCCATCGGTCAACTGGCCGTTTTTTTTATAATTGCTTTAATGCCAAATAATCTCTTATTTCTAAAATTTGTTCTTTATTTAAACTATCTTCATCCGTTACAATCATCGGTTTTTCAGTTTCTGTTTGCAACGGATAAATGAGTTTCGGATATTCAACTATGGCTGGGTACTGAAAATAAATCGACATGATTTTATTGTTTAATTGTTCAACATATTTTTTGTTAATGATTAATGATGAGCAAATATAAAAATAAGTATATAAAATCTATAGATTTAGTAGTTTTTATACTGAATAATATTTTAACTAGCTCATTTTCAGTATAATAATTTTTATTTCATGTCAATTTTATTGAAATATTGGGCTGAAGTTGATAACCCTATCATGAATAGTTCAATTTTTCCTTCTGATCTATTTTCAAGCCTTTAAATTCAATTTCAGAAAAGCTAATTATTTTAAGGATATTTGCAGTTCAAACATTAAAATAGTAATTGTGTCTTTAGATAAATTAAAACTTAGCAAACCACTTGTAACGGCCATGACTGATGCAGGATTTTTAACTCCAAAAGAAATCCAGTCCAGAACAATGTCGCGTATTTTAGGTGGACAAGATGTTATAGCGGTGGGGCCAGAGGGTTCGGGAAAAACTACAACTTATGTTTTAGCTACTTTAATGAAGTTGAAGTACGCTTTTGAGGAAGCACCAAGGGCTTTAATTTTAGTACCAGATGCAGAGCATGTAGATCATGTTTTGGAACAATTTAAATTATTAAACCGTAATAGTACATTTAGAATTTTAGGAATTGATAGCCGTGGTGCTGTTGATACCCAAATGAATGAAATAACAGATGGCTGCGATATTATTGTAGCAGTACCAGACCGTGCCCGTGCCTTGTACCTTAAATTGGCACTAAACACGAACAAAATTCAGTTGTTTATAGTAGATAATGCAGAGCTTATTGTTAAAAAAGGCCTGCAATTACCAGTTGTAGAATTAGCTAATAGTGCTTATAAATCTCAGCATGTGGTGTTTACCGAGGTAATGCACGAAAAATTGAACCACATGATTTCGCCATTCATGAAAGATTCTACCACAACCATTGAGGTTGATGAAATAGGCGAAAAGCAGGCGGAAGTTTATCAGCAGATGCTTTATCTGGTACCGAATTTCAGAACAAAGCTAAATCTGTTAACCTTATTATTGGGCGATACTGAAATTTTTGATAAAGTTGTGGTTTTTGTAAATACACGTTTAACTGCACAAACAGTTTATAAAAACTTTAATCAGCATAAAGAAGGTGAGATCAGTATCTATCGCTCGCTGTTTTTTGATGATAAAGGTTATGATGATATTGAAGACTTTAAAGATAATCCTGAAGCCAGAGTTTTAATCGTAGCTAACGAGAATTTAGGCGAACTTAATATTGAAGGGATTCCTTTTATCGTGCACTTTGAATTGCCAGAGCAGAAAGAAACTCTAATTCAGCGCATTGTTAAACATGGCGATGAAGATGTAGTGGCCATTACTTTTTCTACCGATATTGAATTGATTGAGGTGAAAAAAATTGAGCAGGCTATAGGCCAGAAATTGGAGGTAATGGAATTACCTGAAGATTTGAAAGTGGTTGATGCTGCTGATAAGCCGAAGAAAAAGAAGGGTGCCGAAGAAGATGAATCTTCTGAGCGCGGCGCTGCATTTCATGAAAAGAAAGCCAGCAACCTAAAAAACTACAATTATAGTGCAGGCACTAAAGCCAAAATGACTTATAAGAATAAAAAGGGATTGTCTTAACAACGGGGCGTCACGCTGATCCGATAGCTATCGGATTTATTTCAGGGTCTATTCTGCCAATAAAGATCCTGAAACAAGTTCAGTATGACGATTCTACTATATAAAAAAGCTCCTCAGAAATTAATCTGAGGAGCTTTTTCGTTAACCGTTATTTACGATTAGTATAAAGTAAACTCTACACGACGGTTTTGTTGACGGCCAGCTGCAGTTTTGTTTGTTGCAATTGGTTGGTCAGGTCCGTAACCTGTAGCTTCAATTCGTGATGCATTTGCACCTTGAGATACTAAGTAAGCTTTCACTGATTCAGCTCTGTCTTTAGATAAACGTAAGTTTAACTCTCTACCACCAGTATTATCAGTATGACCAGCTAATTTTAAGCTAAAGTTTTTATCTACCAATAAACCAGCTACACGGTTTAAAGTAGCATAAGATTTAGAACGGATAGTTGATTTACCCAAGTCGAATTCTAAGTTAGAAATCGCATCTTTAACCACTTTACGATCTTCTTCAGTAATTACTCTGGTTTCTTTAATTACTTCACGTTTAACTTTGATTGGGCAACCAGAACCATCAACAACTGTACCTGAAGCAGTGCCAGGACATTTATCGAATTTGTTAGCTACACCATCATTATCGTCATCGCCAAGGTCTTTAGCATACTGCTCTCTATCGCGTTGTGCATTTTGCTCAGCAGTAGATAATGCTCTTCTTAATTCAGCACTTTCTTCAGCACTTTGCTGACGTAAGTTAGCCAATGAACTGTAGTTTTGTAATTGAGGTTTTTCTTTACTGCCTAAAGCAAATTCTAAACCTGCGTGTGCATAAGCAAATCTGTCGTTAGCACCAGTGTTAACTCCATCAAATTTAGCAGATTTAACAAAATTTACATCGTAACCTAAATCTACATTAATACCTTTGGCAACACCCAATTTAAAACCAGCACCTACTGGTACAAACCAGCCTTCTCTGTAATAACCAGCATCTTGTGTATTCGCTGGCATAGTAGTAGCACCAGATGACATATAACCAGCACCGGCTTTCAAGTAAGGGATTATTACTGCATTTTCGTTATTGATGTTAATGTTGGCAACGTTCCAAACTGCTGATAAAGCTCCAGACCATTGGATGTTAGTTTTGTAACCTGTGTTTGCGGCGTAAGTAGTATTTCCTGCAGCATCAACACCATTTGCCATTCTTAATTCTTCAACTTTACCAGCAAGGAAATCTGCCTGGATGCCTAATTGAGGTAAAATTTGTTTTTTAATGTAACCACCGTAACCGATGTGTTCTACTGGAGTTTGAAATTGGTGATTAGAGTTGCCAAAAATAGTTCTTGGGGTTAGCAAACCTCCATGTACACCTATTGACCAGGTACGGAACTCTTTAGGAGAGAAACGTCCAGTGGTGCTCGTAGTCGTTGGTGTATCCTGGGCAAACAATTGTGATGATAAACCCAATAATGCAACCAACATTGTTGATTTTGTAATTCTCGTATTCATGTTATTCTATTTTTTAATATTAGTGTGTTAACAGTTTTTTTATCGTACTGTTTTGCATGGTCTAAGAAAAAATCTTGCCAAACACCATATATCTTACACAAATAGCATGTTATCAGAAGATTACGAGTGTAAATTAATTTCACAAAAATGTTACTATGTAACTGAAATATGTTAGTTTTTGTATAGTATTCTGAACAAAAACTAAAAAAGGTCGTTTATGAAGTCATTAAAATTCTACTTTTCTTTTGGGGTTTTCTTATTGCTCAATAACATCTCTTTATTTTTCGTTGTGAAAAAATTTGGATAAATTACAACCTCAGTTTAGCAAAGAAATCCCAAAACACTATCCCGGCAGAAATTACGATGTTAAAAGAATGTTTGGTGCCAAATTGCGGAATTTCGATGCACTCATCAATTTTAGCCATTACCTCATCGTTCACACCATCAACTTCATTCCCGAAAATAAGCGCATATTTTTTATTGGGATCGGGTGTAAAAGTATTTAGCATCGTGCTATTCTCTGCCTGTTCAATGGCAATAATTTCATATCCTAAATCCCTAAGGGCATCAACAGCCTGTAAAGTGTCTGTATAGTGAATCCAATCTACAGATTGAGTAGCACCCAGAGCCGTTTTTTCAATTTCGCGATGTGGTGGTTGTGCAGTTATGCCACAAAGAATCACTTTTTCTAAAGCAAATCCATCAGCAGTACGGAATATTGAACCTACATTGTGCATGCTGCGCACATTATCCAAAACCACTACAACAGGCAATTTTTCCTGTGCTTTAAACGCTTCAATATCCGGACGGTTTAACTCGTCTAATTTTAATTTTCTCATTATTTTTAAAAGTGATTACACCGATGAGGCATAATGCCGAATCTGTGTTTATTTGTGCACATCCGTTGTTAATATATTACAACTTAATTGGACCATTACCAATTTCGCTAATATAAATTGCAGCAGGATAGCCGATATTAGCTACGTAATAATCTGTTAAGTGTTTTGCAAAGTCTTCTTCGTAACCTTTCTCCAGCAATGCAATTGCACAACCACCAAAGCCAGCGCCGGTCATTCGTGCACCGATTACATGGTCATAGCCGGTACAGAAATCTACTACAGCATCCAGCTCTTTTCCGCTTACTTCATATAGTGTTCTTAACGATTCGTGTGAGGCATACATCAAGCGGCCAAATTCTTCCAGGTTTCCGCCGTTTAATGCTTTAGCAGCCAAATGAACCCGATCATTTTCTTTAACTACATGCGTTGCACGGTTTAAAATAGTTTCATCTGTTATTAAATGGCTGTGTAAAGCAAACTTTTCAGCATTAAGCTCACAAAGATAGTGAAGTGTAATTTCTTCGTTTAATAGCTTTAAGGCTGTTTGACATTCAGCAACACGTTCATTATATTTAGAATCTGCCAGTTCGCGCGGTTTATTGGTATTGATGATGGCCAGCACATAATTGCCTAGATCAATATCAACCATTTTATATTTTAAAGTCTCGCAGTCTAAAACAATCGCTTTGTTTTTTTCGCCGAAAGTAACCGCAAACTGATCCATTATGCCTGAGTTTAGGCCAATAAAATCATTTTCTACCCGTTTGGCAATCTTAACAAGATCTAATCGGTCGTAAGCCAGGTTAAAATAACTGTTTAAAGCATAAGCCGTAGCGATTTCAATCGATGCAGAAGAAGAAAGCCCTGATCCGATGGGGATATTTCCATAAAAAAGAAAATCCAGTCCGGTGATCTCTTTTCCATCTTTGATCATTTCATTAATTACACCTATAGGATAATTGGTCCAATGGCTACCATCTTTTCCATTAAAAACATTGCTTTCAACAGTCGTTTCCATCTCGAAATTCAGGCTCTTAAACCTAAATTTGTTTTCATTATTAGGCGCAATGGCCAACCAGGTTCCCAGGGTAATGGCACAAGGCATTACTAAACCGCCATTGTAATCAATATGCTCGCCAATGAGGTTAACGCGACCGGGTGTAAAATATAGGGCATCGGCTTTTTTATGGTATTGCGCTGCAAATTTTTCCTCAAGGTTAATATTCATTTGGCTAAAATATATTTATTAAAAGCATTAATAGTAGTATGTTTGTTTAGGATACAAAAGCCCTAAGTTACAATTTATGAGCGTTCAGCAAATACCTACCGGAAAAATTATTGATGGCGAAGAAGTTATCGCAATCGAACTAACCAATAGTAAAGGCACTTATGTTAAAATATTCAATTATGGTGCGATCATTAATAAATTCATCGTTAAAAACGTCAAAGGCGAAATGCAGGATATTGTATTGGGCTTTGATTATTTCGACGAATACCTTAATCCGGATTACCTAACCCAGTATCCATATTTGGGTGCTATTGTGGGGCGTTATGCCAACCGCATCAAAAATGGCCGGTTTTCCATTGATGGAGAAGACTATCAACTGGCACAAAATGCTGGTACTGATACGCTACACGGCGGTATAGAAGGCTTTGATAAAAAAGTTTGGGATATTGTTGAAGTGGGCGAAGGGCAACAATCGTCGGTTACCTTACAATATGAAAGTGTGGATGGTGAAGAGAATTTCCCAGGCAACCTAATCATCGACCTTACTTTCGAACTTACCGAAAATGATGAGTTGATTTTAAGTTATGAAGCAGAGACTGATCAGGCTACTGCAATCAATTTAACACACCATGGTTATTTTAACCTGGCTCCTGAAGGTGGAAACGTCAAAAACCATAAGCAACAGATTTTCGCTTCAAATTACCTTGAGCAGGACAGTAATTATTCTGTAACGGGCAAATTGATCCCTGTTGAAGGTACGCACATGGATTTTACAAAATCTAAAGCGATTGGGCAGGATTGGGATGAGGAAGAAGGTTACGACCAAACTTACGTTCTGGATAAAATCTATGGCGATTTATCGCTGGCAACCAAAACAATTGAAGAAGAAAGTGGTTTAGTTTTAAGCGTATATACAACAGAACCGGTAGCACATCTTTATACCTCAAAATATTTGGATGTAAAAAATGGTAAAGGCGGAAGGGATTACGACAGTTTCGGTGCTTTTTGTGTGGAAACACAGCATCACCCCAATGCAATAAACATCCCTGAATTTCCAAGTACCATATTAAGACCAGAAGATTTGTACACGCAAACAACCATTTACAAAGTTTCATTAAACAAATAAATTATGTTCACCATCGAAAACATCCGGGCAGCAGAATCAAAAATTAAAACTGGTGCAGATTTCCCGCAGTTTATAAAAGAAATTAAGGAATTGGGTGTTAAACGGAACGATGTTTATGTGAGCAATGGTTTATCGATCTATTTTGATGACGAAGATAATGCACAACAGGTGAGTCCTGATGAATATCCAACTTTGATTATCAATGAAGAATCTTCTACAGGAAAATTGGAACACGCTTTAGAAGTACATCAACAAGGTGAAACAGATTATATTACCTTTTGTAAACAGGCGGCAGATGCGGGAGTGGAAAAATGGGTTACTGATCTTGATGAGATGACCTGCACTTATCTGGATACAGAAGGAAATGAACTGGTAAAAGAGAAGATACGAATAGTATAAACATGGAGGCCCGAAATTTCGGGCCTTTTTATTTCTCCAAAATCATCTCGACCGAAATATAACACAGTGGAGAGATCTTTTAAGAAGATTTATTTAAGTGGAGTCAGATGTTACCATCTGACTTTCAGTTTTTCGGATAAGTTGTTAATTTTAGTGCTTTATAGGTTATTAATGGTTTATTTTAACCACCTGAGACTTCTTAGTGCACTTGAGGTTATACTGGTTGATTGATCAGCCTTAATTAAATCCTTTCCAACACCGTTTTAATGGCCTGTTCTACAATTTTATCAGGCTCATTACTGAATTCGAATTTCACGCGACTGGCCAAAATAGCATTTACAGAAAGTGCTTTATGCCCCAAAACTTTTGCTAAAGCGTAAATCCCTGCTGTTTCCATTTCTAAATTGGTAATGCGATACTGGTTGCTCTGGAAACTATTAATAAGTCCGATGAAATTGGGAACTGCATTTTTTGCCCTTACTATCCTGCCTTGTGGAGCGTAAAAACCCGGAGCAGTAATGGTGATGCCATGAACCATATCTTTGCCAATGGTATTTAACAGACCTTCATCCGCAGCTGTTAAGTAGGGGTTGATATTTTTTAAATGACCAAAATGTATCTTGATGTCATCCATTAAAAGTTGCTCATCGCCAGATAGTTGCTGCAGGTAATAATTCATTAAAGCATCCATACCCAAACCATGGGAGGAGGCTAAAATGGTTCCCATGGGGATATCTGGCTGAACGGCTCCTGATGTGCCTACACGGATAATATTCAGTGAGGTCAATTCTTTTTTTACCTCGCGGGTTTCGAAATCGACGTTTACCAGTGCATCCAGTTCATTAAAAACGATATCAATGTTATCTGTACCGATACCTGTTGAAAGTACAGTTACCCTTTTTTTACCTATATAACCGGTGTGGGTAATAAATTCCCGCTTTCCTTTTTTAAATTCTATCTGGTCGAAATATTTACTCACTTCGCCAACACGGTCTGGGTCGCCAACGGTAATTACGGTATCTGCAATATCTCCGGGCAGAAGATTTAAGTGGTAGATGCTGCCATCAGGATTAATGATTAAGTCGCTTTCGGATATTTTCATGTTTGGTTTGGTTTTGCCCGCAGATCTCGCTCATGGAAACAGATTTATCTGTGCTGATCCCTTTTATCTGTGGTTACTAATTATTTCTAGTTCCTTTATACATTTTTTTTGTTCTTGCAGATTTCGCTGATCAACGCAGAACTAATGTTTGTGGCTATTAAATTGTGTGTAGATATTTTAGTTTAACACCTTCAATTTTATCAAATTTACTCAAAACCTGATTGAGTTGAGCCTTTCTTACCTCAAATTTCAAGATACAATTGGTATCAAACTGTTGCGCTAAAATCTGTAAATTTTCCTCTTTGCTCAACTTCATTACATCATTCATCTGTAGGTATTCGAAATGAGCTTCATACACATCATTAACCGTTTTCGCAATAATTTTTGAAGCTTTAATGGCTTCTATACTAGCATTTTTGTATGCGTTAATTAAACCCGGAACTCCTAGTAAGGTGCCACCAAAATACCGTACGACTACAATTAATACATTGGTAATATCTTCTGATAATAAACAATTAAGGATTGGCCTGCCGGCGGTACCAGAAGGTTCTCCATCATCATTCGTTCTATAAACAGACCGATCTGGCGTTAAACGGTAAGCATAACAAAAATGATTGGCCTTTGCATTAGTAGCACGCAGGTTCATAATGATTGGCTTTACTTCTTCTTCACTGCGGATTGGATAGGCATAAGCAATAAATTTGCTGCCTTTATCACGAAATATACCTTCTGAGGCACTTTCGATGGTTTTATAGGTATCATCGAACAGCATTTTGCGATAATGTTATAAAGATAACAGCAGCGATAGCCAAAACTATCCCTACATAATTCAGTTTAGTTAATTTTTCTTTAAAAGCAATTATGCCAATTAAGGTACCTGCAATAATTACCCCTAAATTCATGGCTGCAAAAACGGTAGATGGATTTTCAGCCAATGCCTTATGAGCCTTCATGTAAAAAAGAATGTTGCCAAAGTTAAAAAAGCCCAAAATCAGTCCACAAACAACATTAACCAATTGTAATTTTATTTTTCCCGAAATAACCATGGTGATCACAATGAGCAGCGATACGACGAATGAAAGGAAGAAAATGGTGAAAAGCGAAGTTGTATAAGGCAGTTCTTTATATAATGCAATTTGTTTAAAAAGGACATCGATTACGCCAAAACCGACAAAAACCATAATAGGGAAAAGCAGGCTTCCTTTGCTGCCTTTTTCCTGATCGGATTTTCGTAAAAAAGTTAAGAAAATAGCAACGAAACCTATCAAAAGGCCAATAATTTTAAGATTATTAAAATCTTCTTTAAAAATAAAATAAGCCGCCAGTATCGGAATAAATAGCGACAAGCGTTGTGCAATGTCGGTTTTAACAATGCCAAGATTCTTTACTGATGCAGCAAGGAATAAAAATATCGACGGCAATAAAATAGCCAGTGCAACATAAATAGGCCATGGTGCGGTAGAGGTGATCAGTTTGACATCGGGTTTAAAAAAAAGAAAACATAAGCTTAGTGCAGCAAGATAATTAATGGTAACGGCTTGAATAATACTGATTTGGTACCGTTTTGCCAGCTTTAATAATACAGCTACGGTAACACTACAGCAAATGCTTAAAATAATGTAGATCATTTATTTGATGTCGTTTAGATAGATAGAGAGTTTGTCATTTTCAATTTGTATGGTTTCCTGGAGACTTCCATTAATGTTTGGAGAAGAAACCCCATCACTCCAGCTGGTAGATGAAGTAAAAATACGTGCTTCATCCCATAGGTTAGTATTTAAAAATTGATTTAAAATATTGGCGCCCCCTTCAATAATTACAGATTGTATATCCATCAGGTAAAGTTGAAAAGCGATTTTTTGTGCTAAATAAAAGTGCATGTCTTCCATCTGGATATAATGGATATTGTCAACAACATCTGTTTTAACCTCATTAAAGATAATGGTTTTGGCCGCTGCATTAAAGATATGATTGCTTAGTGGCACCTGAAGGTTTTTATCGATGACGAGACGTATGGGGTTTTTACCGGGCCACTCACGGGAAGTTAACTGTGGGTTATCCATAATCGCAGTCTGTTTGCCAATCAGGATTGCATCTTCTTCGCTACGCCATTGGTGTGCCAAACGTTTGGCTAAAGCTCCGCTGATCCACTTCTGGTGACCATCTTTCGTCGCGAAATAACCATTCGCAGTTTCTGCCCATTTTAAAATGATATATGGCCTTTGTTTTTCGATCCTGGTAAAAAACCTTCTGTTGAAATAACGGCAATCATCGTCCAGAATTCCACTTACTACTTCAATTCCAGCATTTTTTAGTTTTTCGATACCTTTACCATCAACCCCTGAAAAAGGGTCTCTATTGCCAATAACCACCTTCTTTAGCTGGTGTTTTACCAATAAATCTGCACATGGAGGCGTTTTACCAAAATGTGCACAGGGCTCCAGGTTAACGTAAGCAGTAGCTTGTTCTAATAAATTTTCAGCCTGATCCCCGTATTTATCAAATACAGCTTTAACGGCATTGGGTTCTGCGTGCGATTTTCCATATTCCTGATGATATCCTTCTCCAATAATTTTGCCGTCTACAACAATCACACAACCAACCATTGGGTTCGGACTAACGTTCCCCAAAGCTAAGGCCGCCAGGTCAAGACAACGTCTTATATAAAATTCATCGCTCATTAGCGCAAAAGTAGTAAAAAAAGAGTCATGGCTCTTATCAAAAGAGCGCTGTTATCATCTCAATTAAGTAATTTTGTATGTATGAAGGTAAGAGAATTAGCCGAACATTATGAACTGGAACTTGGCGCTTTATATGATCGTAATGAAGCAAAAGCATTATTTACTATTGCAGCCGAGAAGGTTTTAGCGCTATCTTCAGGTAAACTGATCATGCAAAAGGATATCGACATCAGCTTTATCAATATGCAAAAACTATTGAGTATCCTTAACGACCTGCAGATAGGAAAACCCATTCAGCATATTCTGGAGGAAGCACATTTTTACGGTTCTGTTTTTAAGGTTAACGAACAGGTGCTTATTCCAAGGCCTGAAACAGAAGAATTGGTAGATTGGATCATTTCAGTTTGCAATACTCAGTTTTCAGTTAACAGTTTTGAGTCACCAAAAAAGCTAAGTATGCTTGATATTGGAACTGGATCTGGTTGTATACCAATAACCCTTAAAAAACACTTACCAAAAATTCAGGTAACCACATTGGATGTATCTGCTGATGCTATCGAAGTTGCAAAACAGAATGCCCGGCAAATTGGTGTTGAAATCAATTTTATTACAGCAGATATTTTAACATTTCAATCTGAAGAAAAATTTGATGTTATCGTAAGTAATCCGCCGTATATCAGAAATTTAGAAAAAATAGAGATGCATAACAACGTATTAGTATATGAACCACATCTAGCTTTATTTGTAAGCGACGAAAACCCTTTAATTTTTTATAAAGCAATCGCTGATTTTGCAAAAACCAATCTAAAACTTAATGGACAACTTTTCTTTGAAATTAATGAATATTTAGGTAAAGAAACAGTAGAAATGTTATCTGGTAAAGGCTTTAATAATATTGAGTTAAGGAAGGATATGCAAGGGAAGGATAGGATGGTGAAAGCAGGGGTTTTGATGGAAGAGGTGTAATGGAAAATGGATGATGGAATCGAAACCAATAATCAACTTCAATTATCAATTTCTACCACTATGGGACTTATCGATGAATGCTTAATGTCCTTAACTTCTTAATGGTGAGGAAAATGTTATTGAGTCAGGTGTCCGAAAGTCAGGAGATATAGCGCAGGGAAAAACCATTTCGGCAAACTTTGTGCCTTTGTGGTTAAAAAAAATGCCATGGATACACCGAAAATTACTCATTTGGGTAGACAGCTTAGCCATCACCATGATCTAAAAACCATCAACACCTAAGACCTCGGATGAAACTGCGTAATTACCTCTCTCAAATAATCTCTATCAATGTGCGTATAAATTTCTGTAGTGGTAATGCTCGAATGGCCCAGCATTTCCTGTACCGCACGCAAATCAGCACCACCTTCAATTAAATGTGTCGCGAATGAATGCCTTAACGTATGTGGACTGATTGTTTTCTTTAATCCAGTAGAAATTGCCAGGCTTTTAATCAGGTTAAAAATAGAAATCCGTGAAAGCTTAGCGCCAAAACGGTTTAAAAAGATAAAATCTTCATGTCCTTTTTTAATATTTGCATGTACCCTGACTTCATTAATGTAAATATCGAGCAGTTTTAAGGCTACACCTCCAATGGGTACCAAACGCTCTTTATTTCCCTTTCCAATTACTTTAATAAATTCGATCTGCGGAAAAAGACTGGAAATTCTAAGTTCTGTTAGTTCGGTAACACGTAAGCCACAGCCATATAATACTTCCATGATGGCTTTGTTCCGCATCCCTTCGGGTTTTGAAGCATCTATTGCAGCGATCAGCTCATTAATTTCGTGGATATTAAGCGTGTCGGGTAATTTTCGGCTCAGTTTGGGCGCTTCCAATAATGCAGTAGGATCATTACTGATTATATCTTCGAGCATTAGATAAGAGAAAAAAGCTTTTAGTCCTGATATTACCCTTGCCTGTGTACTTGCAAGCATGCCAAGCTCATTTAACCATGAAATGAAAGATTTTAGGTTGATTATGGTAATGTCGCTTAATTTGGGTTCTTCATTTAAAGATTGGAAATACTGGATCAACTTATCAATATCATTGAGGTAAGCTGCTATAGAATTGCCAGATAGCGACCGCTCTAACTTCAGGTATGACTTAAATCCTTTAATATATGATGACCAAAGCATGCTTTTATTTGAGATTTTTTATAACATTGCAACGTTACAACATTATATTATGAAAATACAAATTATTAATGGCCCAAACTTAAATCTATTGGGCGTTCGTGAGCCATCTATCTACGGAAATACCAGTATTGAAGATTACATTAAAGAATTAAAATCAGTTTATCCGGAGATCGAAATTGAATACTACCAAAGTAATGTGGAGGGCGAAATTATTAATAAACTACATGAAGTAGGTTTCAGTTATGATGGGGTAGTGCTTAATGCTGGTGGTTATACGCATACTTCTGTAGCCATTGCAGATGCTATAGCTGCCATTAAAACGCCTGTTGTTGAGGTACATATTTCAAATATCTATGCACGCGAAGAATACCGCCATGTTTCGTTGACGGGGAAAAACTGTCAGGGTGTTTTAACAGGATTTGGAATGAAAGGATACCGGCTGGCGATCGAAAGTTTATTGGTTTAATCTATTCTGATATTAAACTGTCAGATGGTAACATCAGATGGCACTCAAATTTAAATCGTCATTTTCGCGCGGGTAGGAATCTTAATGCAATATGCTTTAAAAATTCAATGGAGTTTAGAATGACGAATCTGTTTTAAGTTAATTTTGAAAAATATTTAACTTTCTTAATAAAAAATGCCCATACAACACTGTTATTGTACACCCCCGTATGTTTCGTGTATTCTTTTTGAACGGCTTTACGTTTTTTATTGGTTTTTGATAAAGACTTAAGAAAATGCCAATGGCCTTTGGTCACTGCCATTGTAAATTTAGGTTTCCCCGTTAGCAGAAAATGCCACCAGGCAATAAAATCAATAAACATGCGAATAGTAATCCTGAAAATGGCATCACCTGCAGGAAGGTTTTTCTGCATGATAATGAGGTTATTCCTGAAATTGAGGTAAGTTTTAAATGGATTTTCTGTCTGTAAAGTTCCGCCACCAACATGGTACACTTCAGCATCCGGACAATACATAATTTTGTAGTCCAGGTTTTTTAAGCGCCAGCACAGGTCTATTTCCTCCATGTGGGCGAAAAGATCGGCATCCAATCCACCGGCTTCTCTCCAGCATTTACTTTTGATAAAAAAGGCTGCTCCACTGGCCCAAAAAACTTCTTTTTGTTCATCATATTGACCGTTATCAAACTCATAAACATTAAAAAGTCTTCCGCGACAGAAAGGAAAGGCATAAATATCCAGGTAACCTCCGGCAGCGCCTGCGTATTCGAACTGTTTTTTATTTAGTTGCCATTTAATTTTGGGCTGTGCTGCTGCAATCTGAGCATCACTTTCCATTAGGCTGATGATAGGTTTGATCCAGTTTGGAACAACTTCTACATCCGAGTTGAGCAAAATAAAGTAATCGGCT
The DNA here is from genome assembly GCF_014947265.1 of Pedobacter sp. MR2016-19. Lineage (NCBI taxonomy): Bacteria > Pseudomonadati > Bacteroidota > Sphingobacteriia > Sphingobacteriales > Sphingobacteriaceae > Pedobacter > Pedobacter sp. MR2016-19. The sequence continues at coordinate 117,074 of NZ_JADCNK010000005.1, read as the reverse complement.
TCTACACGTTCTAAAACCTTATTATAGCCTCCTGCAAATCCACAGTTTTGATCGTTTTGGATAATTTTAACAGTTGGGAAGTTTTCTTGTAAAAATGAAACTGAATCATCTGTTGAAGCGTTATCGCCTACAACAATTTGCAGGTTATCATACTCAGAAAGCAAAATTCCGGGTAAAAATTGCTTTAAATATGCTTTTCCATTCCAGTTTAAAATTACAACGGCTACTGATGGCTTCATTCTTTTTATTCGGGTTTAAATTTCCAGCGCTTATGGCTCCAGAGCCAGTATTGAGGCTGTTCTTTTATAATGTTCTCTAAAAATTTAAAGTGCAGGTCAGTAATCTCAAATTCTTCCATTTTTTCAGGTTCGAGGCACATGGGCAACACTTCTACATGGTAATAACCTTTTTTAACCACACTTACCTTAAAGTAATATATCGGTCTTTTGGTCGATTTTGCAATTTTTTCTACACCTAAAAGTGCAGCAGTAGGCTGATTTAAAAAATCTGCAAAATATTTGGTTTCTTCTCTGGTGGGAGATTGATCACTTGCAAAACACAAAAGCGTAGGTTCATTTTTATAAGCGGCCATGCCACGTAGCGTTTGTCGCATAGCAATGAAAACATTGCCATACTTGGTGCGCATACAATCAAACCAGGTTTCGAAAATTTTATTTTTGATGGGTTTAAAAATGACCATGGTTTTGGCCGATATGCTCAATCCAAGTGCTAAAGTACCTAATTCCCAATTGCCATAGTGCCCTGTACAGGCCAGTACACTTTCACCTCTTTTAAAATGAACTTCCAATTGTTCCAATCCGGTAAATTTTACCCTTTTTAAGGTTTCGGTTTTCGAAATACTGGTCATTTTGATGATTTCAAAAATAAGTTCGGCCAGGTACAAGAAAAACTTTTTCTCTATGACCTTTATTTCAGCAGCAGATTTTTCGGGAAAAGAATGGGTTAAATTTTGTCTGACAACTTTTTTTCGATAGCCTATTACGTAATAAAGCAGATAATATAGTAATCTTGCAAAAAAAAACAACAAAGGCAGGGGGAGCAGCGATAACAGGTACAAAAAAAATACGCCAACATGCGCAATCCCTCTTTTAATCATTATTTTTAAAACGTTTCAGCTACAAACATAAATTTTCAAATGCAGAATACAGCTATACTTCCATTATTTTATCTTCCGCCAGTAGGTTATTTTAGTTTATTGCAAAAACTGGGAGAGGATTTTTTAATTGAAAAACATGAACATTTAGCCAAGCAGACTTACCGTAACAGGGCCAGTATTTATTCGCCCAATGGCAAACTTGATATTACCGTTCCAGTGGTTAAAGGTGCTAAAACACATACGAAAATGAAAGATGTACGGATCAGTTACGATTTTAATTGGCAACGTTTGCATTGGTTGAGTTTAGAAAGCTGTTACCGGAGTTCTGCTTATTTCGAGTTTTACGAAGATGAACTCTCGCGTTTTTATACCAACAAATTTGAATTTTTGTTCGATTATAACTTCGAACTTTTAGAGTGGCTGAACAAAAAGCTAAAATTGAATAAGAGCTTTGGGGTAACGGGCGAATATTTTGATGACATTAAACCAGAATTGGATTTCCGTTCGATCATGAACCCTAAAAAACAGGAAGATATTGTAAACAATAAGTCCTATTATCAGGTTTTTGAAGATAAACATCAATTTTTACCCAACTTAAGCATTGTTGATCTGTTATTTAACCAGGGCCCCCAAGCCCGGCTATATTTGTAACATATGGGAAAAAGCAAGCCACGTAACCGTCATAAACACTATAAAGTTCCAGCGCCTGGCACCAGTCCGGGTTTGTACGCCATCGATGAAGATGCATTAAAGCCACGCATTGTATTGCACACTTATAATGATAAGAGTTATAAGAAAACCGAACTGGAAAACATTAATAACATCGATAAACTGATCGAGAACAAAGATTTTTATTACTGGTTCGATATCAAAGGTTTGGCTGATCCCGATATATTTGAAACCCTCTACGATAAATTAGACATTAGCAGGCTCGTGCTTGAAGATATTACGAGTTCTTATCAGCGGCCTAAACTGGATGAATATGATAATGATAAGTATATTTTTTCAGTAAGCAGGCATTTATATTTAGGTGAGGATAATGTGCTCTGCAATGATCAGATTTCCTTTATTTTATCGGAACGGACATTGATTACCTTCCAGGAAACTTATGCAGATTGTTTTGAACCGGTAAGGAAACGTTTGGAAATAGGGAAGGGCAATATCCGCATTGGTGGCAGCAGCTACTTAATGTACGCAATTATGGATGTGATTGTAGATAATTATTTTAGCCTTTTAAATTTTTGGGGTGAAGAATTAGATGCAATTGAAGACCGCTTATATGATCATCCTGATAAAAGGATCATGTACGATACACAGGCCATAAAAAGATCTTTGATCACAATTAGGAAAGTAACCTGGCCGGAAAGAGATAAATTGAACGATATTATCCGTACGGACAGTCCTTTGATATCCGATCTGACTAAGACCTATATGAAAGATGCTTACGACCATTGCATCCAGATCATTGATTTTATTGAATCCTTAAAGGAGATTGCTTCTGCCAATATTGATATGAATTTATCGATCATCAGTAACCGGATGAACGAAATTATGAAGGTATTGACCATTATTTCGTCCATATTTATTCCATTAACCTTTATTGCAGGGATATATGGAATGAATTTCAGCAGGGAAGATCCTGCAACAGGAAAAATACTGAAAGATAATATGCCTGAACTATATGCGGCACACGGTTATTTATACACCTGGATTGTGATGGCGGTGATTGCAGTTTTGCAGGTAATTTATTTTTGGCGTAAAGGTTGGTTTAAATAAAATTTGTTAAATAATACCAATTATTGGTATATTTAATTAAATAATATAATTATGGGACGAAATACATCAATCCTGCTAGGCGATCATTTCGATAATTTTATCAACGAAAAAATTGCTTCTGGTAAATTTAATTCTGCAAGCGAGGTGATTAGAACAAGCTTAAGACTTTTAGAAGAAGAAGAAAAGCAGATCGAATTGTTGCGTGAAGCTTTAAAAGTTGGTGAGGAAGGTGGGTTTGTAAAAGATTTCGACCCCGTTAAACACTTGCAAGAGTTACACCGCAAGCATTTATAATGGTTACCTACCATATTAGTAAGCCTGCACAGATAGATCTTGAAGATATTTGGTTATATACATTTAAGAATTGGTCTAAAGATCAGGTAGATAGATATTACAGTTTATTACTTAGTGAGTGTGAATATATATCAAATCATTTTGAACATGGAAAAGTAATGGATCATATATTAATGGGATACAGATGTTCGGCGGTTAAATCTCACCTAATATTCTATAAGTTGGGAAAGGATGGCTTAGTGGAAATAATCAGGATTTTACATCAAATGACTAATATTAAAAGTCACTTATTGTGAAAAATAAATTTTTAATATTTGTAGCTTTAGGGCGTTTTGGTTAGGTTATAGATGCAGTCATTCGAAATAGATAAAAGCGACGTACTCAAGGTTAAAAATGCAATTTTAGCCGGTGATGAAACTTTAAAAATAGTTTTAGAGGAATATCATGCCTCAGAAATCGCGATTTTGTTCGAACGTTTGGATAAATCCGAACAACGGCATATTATTAACCTACTTCCGGCAGAAATCGCTTCCGAAATTATTTCGGAAATGGATGAAGAATCCCATCCGGAGGATTTACTCTTTGAGCTTCACCCCGATAAACGTACCGAAATTGTTGAGGAGCTGGATTATGATGATGCAACGGACATTATTTCGCAACTGGAAGACCACGAGCAGAAAGAAATTCTGGAAGATCTTACCGAAGATCATGCTTCAGAAATCAGGAACCTTTTAACTTACGACGAAAAAACCGCTGGTGGTTTGATGAACACAGAACTGATCTGTGTAAACATCAACCTCACTAAAAAAGATGCAATTGAAGAGATTATCCGCCAGAGCGAAGAAATGGAGGAGTTTTACACCATTTATGTGGTAGATGACGAGGAGATTTTTAAAGGCATTGTTTCGTTAAAAGATATTATAAAGGCAAAACATAATGCCAAAATAACTGAACTGGTTAAAATAGATGCCGTTTACGTGCATCCCGATACCGACCAGGAAGAAGTAGCCAACCTCATTTCTCAATATAATTTAACCAGTATCCCGGTAATAGATGATCATCAGAAATTATTGGGAAGGGTAACTTTCGATGACGTGATCGATGTAATGGAAGCGGAAAGTACAGAAGATATCTTGAAAATTTCAGGGGTATCGGAAGATGAGGAATTAAGTGGTAACTGGGTAGAAGCGGTAAAATCGCGTCTACCATGGTTAATCATCAACTTGGGCACGGCTTTTTTAGCTTCATCAGTAGTGCGATATTTCGATCCCACCATTAAATTAATCCCTTCCTTAGCAGCTTACATGACCATTATTGCCGGGATGGGCGGAAATGCAGCCACCCAAGCGCTTGCTGTAACTGTAAGGCGTATTTCGCTATATGATTTAACAGATAAGCAAGCTTATAGAACCGTTTTAAAAGAGTTTACCGTAGGCTTGATCAATGGGGCATCAAACGGAATAATTGTATTTATTTTTGCGTTCTTTTTTGATGGGAACCCAATGCTCGGTTTGGTTATCTTCCTGGCTATGACGGGTAATTTGGTTATTGCGGGTATCACTGGTGCAGGTATTCCACTTATTTTAAAACGTGTAGGTATCGATCCTGCCATTGCATCATCTATAATTATTACTACTTTTACCGATGTTTTTGGCTTCCTATTAATTTTAGGATTGGCCAGCAAACTTTTACTATAATCGGGATTTGCTTGATTTTAGGAGTTCGGTATCTTTATCCGAAAGACTGAATTGGCTGCCTGCTAATTAACTAAGACGAATAAAATTAAATCTGTAAAATCTGATCCACATGCAAACAACAAGACACGATTGGACAAAAGAAGAAATATACGACATTTATAACAGGCCATTTTTAGATCTGGTTTACGAAGCTGCAACTATCCACAGAGAGAATAAAGATTACAATGAAGTTCAGGTAAGTTCATTAATCTCGATCAAAACCGGAGGTTGTGCCGAAGATTGTTCATATTGCCCACAAGCTGCCCGTTACCACACCGAGTTAGAAGTACAACCTTTAATGCAGGTTGGACAGGTAGTTAGTGCTGCTGTTAAAGCTAAAGAAGGTGGCGCATCACGTTTGTGTATGGGTGCTGCCTGGCGCGAAGTGCGCGATAACCGCGATTTCGACCGCGTAATTGAAATGGTTAAAGCGGTTAATGATATGGATATGGAAGTTTGCTGTACCTTGGGTATGCTTACTGAAAACCAGGCGCAGCGATTAGCAGATGCCGGTTTATATGCTTATAACCATAATATCGATACTTCGGAAGATGATTATAAACGCATCATCTCAACCAGAACTTACGATGACCGTTTAAATACCATTAAAAACGTGCGTAAAGCTAAATTAACGGTATGTAGTGGTGGTATTATCGGTTTAGGTGAAACTGTAGAAGACCGTGTCTCAATGTTGCAGACTTTATCGAATATGGAAAAACATCCTGAATCGGTTCCGGTTAATGCTTTAGTTCCGGTAAAAGGAACGCCTTTGGAAAATCAACCGCGTGTTCCAATCTGGGATATGGTAAGGATGATTGCTACTGCACGGATCGTAATGCCAAATTCGGTAGTGCGCTTATCAGCTGGTAGAAATGAAATGAGTACGCTGGAACAGGCTTTCTGCTTTATGGCCGGTGCAAGTTCTATTTTTGCAGGCGATAAATTATTAACTACACCAAATCCTGCTTTTGTAGATGATATGGCTATGTTTGAACTATTAGGTTTGAAAACCCGTGATGCCTTTAAAAATGGCAGACCTGCAAATACAAGGATTGAACAAGAAGCTGTTTAGCTAGAAAATATAATCCAAAAAAAAAAGTCCCGACTAAAACCGGGACTTTTTTGTTGCTATTTTTCATAAATAGTGGTGTCAGATATTACTAACTGACATTAAGTTAACTCCTGTTTTAAAGTCAGATGGTAACATCTGACCTCACAACTCAGTAAGATGTGTTTTACTAGACTGCAGTAACCCTTACTTCAATATTTCCTTTAGTTGCTTTCGAATATGGACAGGCCCGATGTGCCTTATCAGCCAGAACTTGTGCTTCCTCATGAGAAATCCCTGGAATATGAACATCCAGATCAGCAGAAAGTACAAAAGAGTTTCCGTCTTTATTAAAAGAAACCAATACTTTCACATTTGCTTCGCTAATATCAACACCTTCACGTTCCGCAACTGAGCCTAACGCTCCAAGATAACACGGCCCCCAGGCAGCAGCAAAAAGCTCTTCGGGGTTTGTAGCACCTCCTTGCCCTCCAAGTTCTTTTGGTTTTCTTAGCTCTAAATCTAAAATTCCATCACTTGATTTAATGTGTCCGTCTCTTCCTCCAGTAGCTGTAACTTCAGCTGTATATAGCTTTTCCATAATAATTTCTTAATTGATTAAGTTTAACAAATTATACTTGTCTTTGTTTTTAGTAGCCGCAAAGATTGCCTAATCATACCGCCGGAGGATATATAAAATTTAATGTAAGCCGATTCGGGCGGCTATCAGAAATGTTGTTAAGATCTTAAATAATTTGTTTTGCAGCTTTCCATTTTAGCAGGTGCCTAGGTGACCACTTAGCAAGAAGTTTTTTTAACTAAAGTTTTATTTTTACCGATAGTTTGTAGATGTCGTAAGCAACCTTCTGGATCAGATCGAATTGCTCCGGAATTAAATCTTCACCTTTTTTTATTCCCAAACCATTGTCGTTTAACCTGATTAAGGGTACATTATCAATGGTATTGGTTCCCTGCTCCAAATTATCAATTGATGTATCCAATAAATAATTGGTGTTATTGGCAAGAGGTTTTAGGTTATCGAAACTTTCGAAGATAAATTGATGCTCCTTATTGTAGAGCGAAAGTGTGGCAACATAAGAAGACAATAAATGACTTAAAGCTGTAAACTGATGCACCTCTTTTATGAACAACTGTTTGCTTTTGGGTTCAGAAAACATTCTTTGAAACAGGGAAGCCAAGTTTGCCGTGCTTACATACACTTCTTTCCGTGCCAGTTTATATTCCGTTCTGTTATAATTTTTCTCAAAATACAACTTAATTACCTGTTCATAATAAGCCTTATTTGCTCTTAAGATGTTGATCATAGCCTCTTTGAGCTTTTCATACTCCCAGGTTGGGAATAAAGAATAACTGGCCAATAACGCAATGCCGGAGCCTATAAAAGTATCGTAAATCCTTTCACGGGCCAGCGCTATTGATCCCATACCCAGGAAATCAAAGAGGATTAAGATATAGGGTGTCATAAATAGGACACTCACTACATAATTTTTCCTTTGGAAACTATAACAGCCAATCATGCAGATTAACAGAATCACGAATAAAGTGTTTCGATCGTGAATGTAAGTTATTACGGCCATACCAATAAAGGCCCCAACTGTGGTGCCGATTAAACGTTGATAGTTACGTTCTTTGGTTAAACTAAAACCCGGTTTCGAAATTACCAGGATGGTGAGCAGAATCCAGTAACTATGCGAGAAGTTGAGGATCTGAGCCACTATAAAACCCAACAACATCACCACGGTAACCCGTAGCGAATGCCTGAAAGTAGAGGAAGTGTAGGTTAAATTCTCTGAAAATAGTTTAAAATCGAATTTTTGTCTGGTGATAAATTTCTCTGTATCTACATCAGCCTGCCGAATATCTTTGCTGTTTCTGATTTTAAAATAGCTGAAAATAGTTTTAACCCTCGATAGAATATTCTCAATATTCACTTCAATATTCTTTAAGGCAATAATACCCAAAGTATTGTACTCCTGATTCTGATTATTCTTTTCCAGATCGTTAATTTTGATCTTTAACCTTTCAATCTCAATCAGTAAACGTTTGGAAACAACAGGTGTCCCACCACTTTTTAGTGCAAATGAAATATCATCAAGGGCATACGAAATCCGCTTAATGGCCATTTCATAATCTGATAATATGCCTGCTTTATCAAACTGATCGTGCAACTGCTCATAATTATAATAGGTAGACATTACCTGCTCAAACAGATCAACCATATCTACAAATACCAATAATAAAAATCTGCCCTCAGGAGTAGAATCTCTTACAATTTCGCGAGTTCTAAATAGTAATTCTCTTACGGCATCTTGTTTTTCATGAACTGAAACCTGGAGCTGTAATAAATCCGAATAGGTTTTATCGTAATTGTTGTTCTGATGATAAAACTTAGCTTTTTCGCGCAGAAAATCTGCAACCTCTAAAATAGAATCACTTAACGATTGCTGTACCAAACGGAAAGGACGTAATCTATACACAAAATAGCTTAAACCAGTATACCAAAGTCCACCAGCCAGAACCATAAAAGCGTATAATAATACTTCTTGCCATGGACGAATATCATCAATGCTCAATACCATAATCAACAAAACTGCAGTACCAACTGATGCAGCCCTAACCCCATAGATGTAAAACATCGAAAATACAAAACTCGATACAGCCAATAAAAAACCGATAAAATAATGGTTTTTGTTGGTTAACCCGGTTATGATGGAAAAGGTAAATATGAGTGCTGTGGTAATCAGCATGGCATTTCTCCGGTGGACCATTGGCCCCGGACTATCTACCACACTTACACACAATGCCCCAAGCGATAAGGTCATCCCGTACTTTAACATGCCAAACTGGGCCAGAATTAAAGAGGGGAGCAGCACGCCAATAGTAATACGGAGACCGTCGGCAAAATACGTACTCAATAAAAAGTCTTGTATATTTCTAATGGGTTGCCTGATCTGCATGTTACAAACATAACATAATAGCGAAGTTTTTTGTTGTGATTAAAATTAAGTTTTTTTTCTTTTTTTCATTTTTAAGCAGAAAAATAATAACTGTCTGATTGATAAATTGATAAGCTATGTTTATAAGTTCAATTGTTATTATTGTTAATAACCTTATAAGATGCAGTAATTTTGTTGTGAAAACGAAGATTTTTAAAAACTAACATGTTGATAAACAGTATTTTTAAGTGGATAACTTTGTTTATAAAAACGTTTACTTTTCTCTTGACAAAAGTGTGTTTTCGTACTAAATTAGATCATATCAAATACGAAGTACTTTGAATTCTGACAAAACAATCCAAAAGAGATAAAGAACCGAAAGGAGAATTGTTTCGGATAGTTTACAGGGAAAACGATTAATTTCAGAAAGGGTTAAACCGAGTAAGGATATACATGACCACCGCAAGGTTGGAGAATGAGAAAATCGAACAGGCCCAAACAGAGCTTATGGAAAACCGAGAAGTTTACGGACGGAAGAGTTGGAAATAAATTTTCACGGATCGCAAAAGTTGCAAAACCTAATGATAACGGAAAAATCAAAGTAACAAGAATTAGATGCTTTAAAATACAGCTATGGTTGTTTTTAAAGTTAAAACGGGGAAAGAATCGAAAGAAGAAGGTCCCCGTTTTTATTTTGCCTAAAAATTTGCTCCACTCTTAAATATTAAAAAAATGTATATTTGTATATAAATACATTACCATGGAAAGCTTTGTAATACATATACCTTCTAAAAAAGCTAATTTAGTTAAAGCGCTTTTAAAGGAACTTGGGGTTACTTTAAAAGCTTTAGATCCTAACTTAGAAGATTGCAATAAAAATCATGTTCCCAACGAGGAAACCATTAAAGCAATGACAGAAGTTAAAGAGTGGAAAGGTGTAAAATTCGCTACAGCAAGCGATTTATTTGCAAGTATTAAATAATGTATCAAATTGTTGCCTCCAACAAATTTCTTAAAGATTTAAAACTACTTAAGAAAAGATCATTAAAGGATTTTGCCCTGCTGCAAGACGTTGTAACAATACTAACCGAAGAGGGACATTTAGGATTAAGTAGAAAACATTTCGCCCATAAATTAACTGGAAATTTTAGCGGTTATTGGGAATGCCATATCAAGCCAGATTTACTTTTGATCTGGGATGAAAACGAAGCAATAAAATTGATAGAATTAATTCGAACAGGCACCCATATTAAGACCAAAAAAGAATAGCCAATTCTTCTGCTAATTATCCCTAAAATATTAAATTTACCAAATGGCCAAAAAAGGTAAATCAATCTCCCATCCATCAAAAAAAATATTCGTTTTAGATACCTCGGTTATTTTATACGATCATGATGCGATAAATAACTTCCATGAGCATGATGTGGCCATTCCCATTCAGGTTTTAGAAGAGCTTGATAATTTCAAAAGCGGTAATGATACCCGGAACTTCGAGGCCAGAAGTTTTATCCGTCTGATAGATGAAACTTCAAAACAAAAACTGATCAGCGACTGGATTTCGCTAAAAAGTCCGGATTCCGGTAAATTTAGGGTAGTACTGAACGAGAAACCTTTAATTGTAGATGCAGAGAACATTTATGGAAAAGGCAAAACAGACCATAAAATTTTAAATGCTGCATTAAGCTTAAAAGAGGAGCATCCTGATAAAAAAGTAATCCTGGTATCGAAAGACATTTGCCTGAGGTTAAAAGCAAAAGCACTCGATTTAAATGCGGAAGATTATGAAACGGGTAAAATTAAAAATGTAGATGAGCTTTATGCGGGCAAAACAGAACTGGTTGATTTCCCTGTCGAAGTGATAGAAGAGGTAAAAAAACATACTTTTATAGATGCAACTGATTTAGGATTACCGCCTAAAAATGCCAATCACTTTTATATTCTAAAAAACAAAAGAAAAACCGCTAACATATTTTACAATAACAGTTTAAAAACCATCTCGACCGTTTCTACTGATGCCATTTTTAAGATCAAACCCAAAAATATAGAACAGGCATTTGCCATTCATGCCCTTTTAGATCCCGAAATCAAGCTGGTAAGTATTCAGGGTAATGCCGGAACCGGAAAAACCTTGTTGGCGCTGGCCAGCGCTTTAGAACAGCGTAAAAATTTCAGACAGATTTATGTTACCCGGCCGATCGTTTCCTTGAGCAATAAAGATATCGGCTTCCTTCCAGGCGATGCAAAATCAAAAACAGATCCTTTTATGGCGCCGATATGGGATAACCTGCGTTTTATTAAAGAACAGTTTACTGGCGATGATAAAATGTCGGAAAAGATTGATGAGCTGATTACGACCGAGAAAATAGCCATAGCCCCTTTGGCATTTATAAGAGGCAGAACACTGACCAAAATCTTCTTTATCATTGATGAAGCGCAGAATCTTACACCACATGAAGTTAAAACGATCATTTCGAGGGCAGGGGAGCACACTAAAATTGTTTTTACGGGCGATATTTACCAGATTGATACCCCTTACCTTGATTCAGAAAGTAATGGCCTGTCTTATTTAATTGAAAACGCGAAAAATCATCCCCTTTATGCCCATATAACCTTGCAAAAAGGCGAAAGGAGTGAGTTGGCCAATTTGGCAAATGCCTTACTTTAGTTTATTCTGAATACAAAATTTATATTTCTACACCATTAAAATTCTATTCTATTGGGTTCCATGTTCTCTTTGTTCTTCATCATTATTGTAATTCGGGTAATGAATAAATATCTGGATAAGGATTCTGGTAAATTAACTGTAATGGATAACCCAAACAACGGAACTAATAAAATTGAGAATTTTAGTCCTCTGGTTTTTCATTTAGTTATCATTGTATTGATTTTAATTTCATGTTTCACACCAGGAATTTTAAATGCACAAAGAATCAAAATCCTGATAGCTGATGGTGTTTTTCAGTTTGTAAGTACAATGCTGATTGTGATCATTGGATTGATAAATCCTTTTATATCTTTTTCACCTGAAACAAGATCAAAGCTCGAACAGAAAGCCTCTGAAGCTGATTTTGAATGGATGAAATGGCTTTTAGTAAATAAGAACTGGCAGTTATTGAAAGCGTTTTTTTGTATTGTTATAGTTGCTTATTTTATTTATAAAGGTTATCTGGTTATTCCAAACCTGAACCAAGGGACGCTATCAGGAATTGCAATCTTTTTAATTTTGTTTTTTGTATTCGGAAATCTCATTCAACTGATTAAAGATCCGGTACTTTTTAAAAGAAAAACCCTTTTCAGATTATCAATGCTTTATCGCTCATTTAAGCTTTCCTTTTTTATATCGGCAGGATCAATCCTGGTCATTTTTTTAGCTGCTACAATCCTTAAATTAGATATTGATAAGCTGGTAAATATCCAGGGGATAATTCTTTTGGTTTACAATATGGTTATGGCTTATAACGAATACAGGGTATTGAATGCTTAGCTTAATGGTATTTTCTTAACGACCTAAGCGCTATAAACAAACCAATCAACGTTGACATGGCACTCAATATAAACGGTGCTCCTGGAAAATAAACAGTTGCTTTGCCTTCTGCTAATTTAGAGAATGAACTGTTATAGTGATTTGTTCCCCGCAAATTCCGCAGAAAAGGTGCGCAGATTTAAGAGGATTTTTATAAATGTAATGTGGAGCTTTTAGCTGCCAAATCTGTATGATCTGCGTTTTTTATCTTCTCAAATCTGCGGGGAATTCATTAATGATATTTCTTCAAACTCCTTAAACAAATAAACAACCCAATTAACGTTAACACGGCACTCAATATACGGTATTCTTATTATGCTCCAAAAAGGGGAGTGCAGCAATTCGCTAATTTAGCGAATGAACTGTTTATAGTGATTTGTTTCCCGCAAATTCCGCAGAAAAGGTGCGCAGATTTAAGAGGATTTTTATAAATGTTAGCGTGGACCTTTTAGCTGCCAAACCTGTATAATCTGCGTTTTTTATCTTCTCAAATCTGCGGGGAACTCATTAATGATATTTCTTCAAACTTCTTAAACAAATAAACAACCCAATTAACGTTAACACAGCACTCAATATAAACGGTGCACCCGGAAAATAAACGGGTGCTTTGCCTTCTATAAAATAAGCAAAAATATGCGTCATCACCCACGGTGCAAATATGGCCGCCAAACTCTGTAAACCCGTTAAAACACCTTGCATTTCACCTTGGGCATTGGATGGGATCTGATTAGAGATTAAACCCTGCATCGCTGGCCCGCCGATTCCGGCCAAACCGTAAGGGAGCATAAAGGCAAACATCATCCAGCCTTTTGACGCAAAAGCAAAGGCTATAAAGCCGATTACATATAAAATCAGGCCAAAATAAACCGCTTTCTTTTCTCCAATTTTCGGCAAAATTACCCTGATTAAACCTCCCTGTACAATTCCAATCACCAAGCCCACAAAACCCAATGAGTAACCCACCCATGCGGCATCCCAGTCGAATTTTTCCATGGTATAAAACGTCCAGTTCGATTGAACCGAGTGACTTGCGAAGTACAATAAGAATAAAGTAATCATCAGCCCCAGTAAGGCAGGGTATTTACCGATACTAACCAGTGAGCCTATTGGGTTTGCTCTTTTCCATTCGAAAGCCCTGCGTTTTTCAACTGGTAATGACTCAGGTAATATAAAATAGCCATAAAGCCAGTTAATCAAAGATAAACCTGCAGCAACCATAAAAGGAACACGGGTACCAAAATGACTGAATGCACCACCTAAAACCGGACCTAAAATAAAACCTACACCAAAAGCAGCACCAACCAGACCGAAATTCTGCGCTCTTTTCTCAGGCGACGAAACATCAGCAATATAGGCCTGTGCAGTAGTAAAACTCGCTCCGGTAATCCCAGCGATAATCCTTCCAACAAATAACCAGGTAATGGAAGGGGCGAAGGCTAAAAAAATATAATCAATACCTAAGCCGAACAAAGAACTTAATAATACTGGCCTTCGTCCGTACCGATCGCTTAAAGCGCCAATAATCGGCGAAAAAATGAATTGTACTGATGCATAAGCAAGCGTAAGCCAGCCCCCATATTCTGCTGCCAACCCAAAACCGCCACCGGTAAAATCCTGTATAAGTTTAGGTAAAACCGGAATAATGATCCCAAAACCTGTAAAATCGATCAGGAGGGTTACCATAATAAAACTCATTGCAGATTTTTTCTCGTTTGCCATCTTATAAAAGGTTGAAAAGCAAAAGTATCAGAATTACCTAAGAATGTAAATTTTACTTTTACAAACCTATCAGGTTTTAAAAAAGCTGATAGGTTTAAAATAGGATCATAAATACAGAACCCCTGTTTATAAACCTGATATAGCGAAAAGCCCGCATCCCGATTTAAGCACCGTCTATGTTGTCTTTTATTGAGTGCTTGCTTGTTTCACAGGTTTCATCGGGGAGGACTTGGAGCGGTAGCAGGGCTGCAGACCGCCACCTACACGGTACCCTACATTTCCAAAAAAAAATATCAACCCAATCTGACAAACCTCGCAGTTTTCAAAAAGCTAAACAGGTCTAAATCAAAAACTCATAAACTAGCCTTCAATAACTTAAAATTACATCGGGAGTGAAAAACCTATAACAAAGGTCAAAAATTTTCCACAATGCCTTAATTCGGCATAATTTTGTTAAATTCGCAAGGTTATAGTAATACCCTTTTTTAATATCGTTTTAAGTAACGAGAATAATAATTTATGGCAGAAGATTTAGAAAATCAGCAGAACGACAAAATCATTCAAATTAACATAGAAGAGCAGATGAAATCGGCCTACATTGATTATTCAATGTCGGTTATCGTATCAAGGGCTTTGCCTGATGTACGCGATGGATTGAAACCAGTACACCGCCGTGTGCTCTACGGCATGTTGGGTTTAGGTGTAACCAGCGGAAAACCGTATAAAAAATCTGCCCGTATTGTGGGGGAGGTTTTAGGTAAGTATCACCCACACGGTGATGCATCTGTATATTTTACCATGGTTCGTATGGCTCAGGATTGGAGTTTACGTTATCCAATGGTAGATGGTCAGGGTAACTTTGGTCACATTGATGGTGACTCTCCGGCTGCAATGCGTTATACTGAGGCACGTTTTAGCAAACTTGCTGAAGAAATGGTTGCAGATATCAATAAAGATACAGTAGATTTTCAATTAAACTTTGATGATACAGAGCAGGAGCCAACGGTTTTACCTGCAAAAATACCTAATCTTTTAGTTAACGGTTCTTCCGGTATTGCGGTAGGTATGGCCACCAACATGGCGCCACACAACTTAACTGAAGCAATTGACGGTGTTATAAATTATATCGACAATAGAGATATCACGATAGAGGAATTAATGAAGTTTGTAAAAGCTCCCGATTTCCCTACAGGTGGTATTATTTATGGTTATACGGGTGTAAAAGAAGCATTTGAAACTGGCCGTGGACGTATTGTAATGCGTGCAAAAGCCGAAATCGAAAACATTAAAGACCGTGAAGTAATCATTGTTACCGAAATTCCGTACCAGGTAAATAAAGCACAAATGATTGAGCGTACTGCTGAATTGGTTGGCGAGAAAAAACTGGAAGGTATATCGAACATCAAAGACGAATCGAACAAAGATGGTATCCGCATCGTTTACGAAATTAAACGTGATGCAAATGCTTCTATCGTTTTAAACAACCTATATAAGTATACAGCTTTACAAACCTCTTTCAGTGTAAATAACATTGCATTGGTAAAAGGCCGTCCACAGATGTTGAATCTTAAAGATTTGATTGTTCATTTTGTGGATCACCGTCATGATGTAATTGTTCGCCGTACCAAATACGAATTGGCCGAGGCTGAAAAACGTGCACACATTTTAGAAGGTTATTTAATTGCTTTAGATCATTTAGATGAAGTAATTAAATTAATCCGTGCATCAGAAACGCCGGAGGAAGCCCGTTTAGGCTTAATGGAAAAATTCGGGCTGAGTGACCTTCAGGCACGTGCGATCCTGGATATGACATTGCGTCGTTTAACAGGACTAGAGCGTGATAAGATTAAAGAAGAATATGCTGAATTAATGAAAACCATCGATTACTTGAAATCTATTTTAGCAGATGAAGGTTTGCGTATGCAGATTATCAAGGATGAACTGGAAGAAGTGAAACAGAAATTTGGCGATGAACGCAGAACTACAATCGTTCACTCAGCCGAAGACATGAGTATGGAAGATTTCATCGACGATGAAGAAGTTGTGATCACCATTTCTCACGAGGGTTATGTTAAACGTACGCCAGCAAGCGAATTTAAAGCACAGGGAAGGGGCGGAAAAGGATCTAAAGGCAGTAACTCAAGAAATGAAGATTTTATTGAGCATATGCTGGTAGCTACCAACCACAATTACATGTTATTCTTTACCGAAGCCGGAAGGTGTTTCTGGTTGAGGGTGTACGAAATTCCGGAAGGTTCGAGAACCAGTAAAGGAAGAGCGATACAAAACATCATCAATATCCCGAAAGAAGAGAAAATTAAGGCGTATATCAAAGTTAAAAACCTTAAAGATCAGGAATACTTAGAGAACAATTTCATCATCATGTGTACTAAAAAAGGTACCATTAAGAAAACTTCTCTCGAAGCATATTCACGTCCACGTGTAAATGGTATCAATGCCATTAATATTAACGATGGCGATATCTTATTAGAAGCTTGTTTAACCAACGGTGAAAGCGAAATTGTAATGGCTTTACGCTCAGGAAGAGCCATCCGTTTCAATGAAAAAACCGTTCGTCCGATGGGTAGAACAGCTACAGGTGTTCGTGGTGTAAGACTTGCGCACGATCAGGATGAAGTTGTTGGCATGATTGCTGTAAACAATCCTGAAGTTACGGTGTTAGTAGTATCAGAAAAAGGTTACGGTAAACGTACTGATATTGAAGATTACCGTGTAACCAACCGTGGCGGTAAAGGTGTAAAAACAATTAATGTTACTGAAAAAACCGGGCAATTAGTTTCTATAAAAGACGTTACTGATAGCGAAGATTTGATGATCATTAACCGTTCAGGCATTGTAATCAGAATTCCGGTATCAGCATTAAGGGTAATGGGACGTGCAACACAAGGGGTTCGTTTAATATCGTTAAAAGGTGATGACGAGATTGCATCGGTTACTAAAATTGACCACGAAGAAGACGAAGAAGAAACAGTAGATTTAACAGATGTTATAGTTACAGACGGTGAAGAAATAGAAGCCGATACTACTCCGGAAGCTGATGATACTGAAGAAGAAGGCGAATCAGATAACGAAACGGAAAAAGAAAATTAACTAAATTAAGATTAGAATAAAAATTATGAAAAGAGTATTTCTAAGTATATTTCTAGCAGGTGCGGTAAGCGCTGCTTTTGCTCAGAAAAGTGAAGTAACCGCGGCAAAAAATGACTGGGGTTTATTCCAGTTAACTTCTTCAAGCGCTACAACTCCATTGGCAAAAAAACTTGAAGCGTTAGCTAAAGGCTTGGCCCATACTGATAAAGCCATTGCGGATGAAAAATCTAAAGTAATGCCTGAAGCATGGTCTTACCGTGCGCTATTTGCTTCTTCTTCAGCGATTTTAGATTCAACCAGTACTGCAAACGCTGATGCAAATTTGAAAATTGCACAAGAAGCTATTGCTGAAGCAAAAAAACTGGATACTAAAGGTGCTGAAAAAGACAACATCAGTTCAGCTGAAACGAATGTAAGCAATGCCGTTAGAAACGCTGGTGTAATCGCTTACAACAAAAAAGATTACAAAACAGCTTACGAAAAATTTGTTGCTGCTACGGTAATTAACCCACAAGATACTGCGATGTATTTAAATGCGGGTATTGCAGCAAGAAATATTGAAGATTATCCAGGTATGATTACCCAGTTTAAAAAAGTAATCTCTTTAAACTCACCACAATCTAAAGATTTATATTCTGAAATTATCAATGCTGTTTTAAGCAAGCAGAAAGATACTACAGCTGCTTTGGCCGTTATTAAAGAAGCAACTGCAAAATTCCCTGAAAATACCGACTGGATTAAAACTGAAACCCAGATCTATATTGATAGGGGTGATGCAGCAAAATCGGAGCAAATGTTGGTTGCTTTAGCTGCAAAAGAGCCAAATAACCCTAGCTATCAGGTTTTATTAGGTAATATCTATTTCAGCCAGGCTTTAAAATTACAGGCTGACAGAAATAAAATCGATCCTAAAAAAGTGAAAGAATTTAACGAAGTAACCGGTAAAATGAATGCTTTGTTAGATAAATCACTTCCATTTTACAAAAAAGCTTTAGAAGTTGATGCTAAAAACCAGGGTGCATTAGAAACATTGAAAACGATCTATGCTTTTAGAAATGACACTAAAAATTACGAAGATGTCAAGAAACGTTTAGATGCATTACCTAAACAATAATTCTGATACGATTTAAAAAAAGAGCCTTGAAATTTCGGGGCTCTTTTTTTTATGTTTATTTTTATGGTTTATTACGGTTTTATCACATCAATACATTATGCAGAATTGCCTTAAAATATCTTTAACCGCTTTAATTTTCGTCTCTTTTAATGCTGTAGCCCAAAAAAGTCAGATCCTCATTGCCAGAAATTCAGTCGGCAAACTTCAGGCATCTATAGCCAACAAAGAAGATGAGAAAAAGCAGTTAAGCATCATTACAGAAGGCTTAAAATCGATAGAATCTGCTGAAAAAGATAATAAAACCAAAAACTGGACAGAAACCTGGTCTATAAAATCCTACCTTACCTCATTTGCATCACTGATTGATACCGACCCGAACAATGCAAATAAATTTTACGACAGCGCAGTAGAGGCGGTTGCCAAAGCAAAAGCATTAGACCGTTACAATGATAATGCGGGACTTATTAAAGCGTCTGATCACAACATTTTAATCAAAAAGCAGGATAAGGGTAATGAAGCTTATTTTAACAACGAATTTAAAGAGGCTTTTGCCGACCTGAAAGAAGTTTCAGATAATTTTCCTGCCGATACTACTCTGGCGTTAAATACCGCGATTTGTGCATTAAATATTCAATCTTACGATGAATCTTTAACTTATTTTAAACGTGCAAAAGAAAATGGAATTAAAAATCCATCTGTTTTTCAGAAAATGGCTCAGATGTACGTAGTGAAATCAGAAAACGAAACCGCCATCAAAACTTTAGAAGATGGATTGGTTTTAAATCCATTTAACCGTTTTTTAACGAACGATTACATCAATCTTTTGCTTGACACAGAAAATTATAGTAAAGCACAGGGATTGATCGAAAATAATTTAAAAGTAGAAAAAGGAAATAAACTGCTTTATTTTCTATATGGTTACCTGCAACAGGTTGGTGGAAATAATGCTACAGCAATTTTAGCTTACGATAAAGCTTTAACCACAGACCAGAATTATTTCGATGCCTTGTACCAATTGAGTTTAGCTTATATCAATACGGCGAACGAAACTTTGCGCAAAAGCGATGCGGACAAAACCGAAAAATATAAAGGTCTAATTAACCGTGCACAATTTGCTTTACAACGTGCCAACGAAATTAATCCAAACGATAAGAAAACTGTACAGTTGCTGATAGATATCTATAACAAAAAAGGCGCAACAGATAAGGCACAGGAACTTAACCGCAAACTTCAGGAACTGTAATTTTATAGAGAATCTAACGAGAATAGGATAGTGTTAGAAAACACAACTTAACATAATATTAATTATAGGACAATTAATTTATAAACACTATTTCTCGAAGGCTCCAGCAGCTGCTACAATTCTTAACAACTCTTCTTTGTGATCTGTTTGATAAATATAGTGAAATGTTTATAAAACATTCGATGACAATTTTTGGGATTTTTCTTCACTTTTGGTGAAGTGCTTCATTCGTTTATATTAAGGATAACAACGATGAGCGTTTTAGTATTCTTCCCAAATCAAAATGGTTCATGGTTGTTGGGGATTTCGGCTGGAACAAGCCATCTGTATCTGGATGCGGCCCTTTTAATTTTATCGTTACACTTAGGTTTAGTCAAACAATTTGCAGCATTAACTTGTACTAAAGCCATGTACGAACACTACAGCTTCGAAGAGGCTACCGCTTATCAAATTGAACTGGCTAAACAATTAAAATTTCAACCGCTTGATAAAATAGAAACCATTGCAGGCGCTGATATTTCTTTCAACAAAAACAGTTCTACGATGTATGCCGGAATTGTGATATTAAGTTATCCCAGTATGGTATTGAAATCTTTTGCACTGGAAACCTACGAAACTAATTTTCCATACAAGCCAGGATTTTTGGGTTTTAAGGAAGTTCCGGCATTATTAAAAGTTTGGGAATTGATAGTCGAAAAACCAGATGTTGTAGTGCTGGATGGCAATGGAATTTTGCATCCACGCCGTATGGGCGTTGCTTCACATTTTGGAATATTAGCTAATCAAAGCACAATTGGCTGCGCAAAAAGCCTCTTGCACGGAAAAGATCACCAGCCAGAAAATGTCAGATATAACACTTCAGAAATTAAAAATAATACAGGCGAGCTCCTTGGTTTTGCATTGAAAACAAAAATCAATTGCGCACCTGTTTATGTATCCGCTGGTCATTTAATTACTGCTGATCAAAGCTTAACGATCATTAAAAACTGTGTCGGAAATTATCGCATTCCCGAACCAACCCGCATGGCTCACAATGTTGTAAATGATTTTAGAATTGGAAAACTGAAAGCTGGTTTTCACGAGGTATCAGCACCGCTAACTTTGTTTTGATTTCCCAATTTACCGTCATTTCGAGCAGAGTAGGACGCAACCGAGAACCACGTAAGTGCTCAGCGAAGCTAAATCTATCATGGCATATCCCTCCATTCCGCTGCGCTTCATTCGATAGCTATCGAATCGAGATGACCGAATTCCTAAACCCAGTTGATCCCTTTTTTAAGCAGTTGTTGGGTTTTGTATTCATCAGAATTAGCTTCTGGTTGAACATTATAACCCCAGTTGGCCTGTGGTGGTAAACTCATTAAAATAGACTCAATCCGTCCATTGGTTTCCAGTCCGAATTTAGTTCCGGAATCGTAAACTAAATTAAATTCTACATAACGGCTACGGCGTTGGTATTGCCATTCTTTCTGTGCTTCGGTAAATTCTTTATCCCGGTTACGGTCGATTAATTCGGTATAAATCGGCAAAAATGTTTCACCAATATTAATGGAAAAGTCTAAAATCTGCTCCCATGATAAATTTGTGTTTTCAGGTTTTAAACGATCGTAAAAAATACCGCCAATACCACGCGTTTCTTCACGGTGTTTAATAAAAAAATAATCATCAGCGTGTGTTTTGAATTTTGGATAAAACTCAGCACCGAAATCGTCACAAGCCTGTTTTAGTTTATGGTGAAAGAAACGGGCATCGTTTTCGAAAACATAATGTGGCGTTAAATCAATACCGCCACCAAACCAACGCGTTTCTTCATTGAGTTCAAAATAGCGAATATTCATGTGGATGATTGGTACCAAAGGATGATTTGGATGGATCACAATAGAAACACCAGTGGCAAAAAAATCATCTTCTGTCACATTAAAGGCTTTTTTTACCGCTTCAGGAAGCTTTCCATGTACAGCAGAGAAATTTACACCACCCTTTTCGATAATAGCACCATTTTGCATAATCCGGGTACGTCCACCTCCCCCGCCGCTTCTCTCCCACAGTTCCTCTTCAAATTTTCCTTTGCCATCGGCAATTTCCAATCCACGGCAAATTTCATCCTGAATTTGCTTATATCTCTCTGCTACTTCTTCTTTAAACATGACGGCTCTTTCTATTTCTGTACAAATTTAACCCTATTAAACCAGCTATATTGATTTATGTTTAGATAGTACATTTTATTGACATTGCTGTTAATCCAGAGTCCTAAATTAGTTTTCTAAATAGTTAAGGTCTTTATTAAAGCTTTCTTTTAAATAGATAACCGAAATCATGGCGATCACGGTAACAATTCCCATGACAATAAAACCAGCCGAAATAATGTTGTAACGGTGCACAAAAAATTCAAAAACAAATGTAATCGGAATTAATGCCCCACGCACAAAGTTTGGAGCTGTGGTGGTCACGGTCGAACGGATGTTAGTGCCAAACTGTTCAGCGGCAATAGTTACAAACGTTGCCCAATAGCCAACTGCAAAGCCCATAAACAGGCAGATCAGGATAAAGCTACTTTCTGTTAAACCTGTACTGGTTAAATAAACAATTACTGTAATTACCGACAGACTTTGAAAAATAAGGACTGTTTTTCTGCGTGACTTTAATACCTGTGCCAAAAAGCCACATACTACGTCGCCGATGGCGATACCGAAGTAAGTGTACATAATGCCTGTACCGGCATTAAGCAGTTCTTTTGCACCAAGTGCTTTTCCAATCTCTGGCGATTGAGTAACTAAAATACCTACAATAAACCAAAGTGGAAGCCCTAAACAGATACAGGCCAGGTACTTTAAAAACCGCTTCCGGTTAGAAAAAAGCATAAAAAAGTTGCCTTTCGAAACTTCTGAACTTTGCTCAGCATGTTTGAACATTCCAGATTCGAAAGTGCCAACGCGTAAAAGTAGCAGTAATAGTCCCATGCCGCCTCCTACAAAATAAGAGGTTTGCCAGGTAAAATGTTTTCCTATGGTAGCTGCTGCTGCTGCTCCCAGTAAACCGATGCCAGCCACCACCATAGTACCATAGCCACGCTTTTCTTTGTCCATGGTTTCAGTAACAAGGGTAATGCCTGCGCCTAACTCCCCTGCCAAACCAATACCTGCTATAAGCCTGATAATGGCATAAGTATGTACATCCGTAGCAAAACCATTGGCTAAATTTGCTAACGAATACATTAAAATTGATCCAAATAATACTTTGATTCTGCCGAATTTGTCGCCGATGATTCCCCAAAGCAAGCCACCAAGCAATAAACCGAACATCTGCATATTGATTACATACTCCCCTTCGGTACGCATATGTGCTGCAGAAATACCGATATCGGTAAAACTTTTTACCCTTACAACAGAAAATAGAACAAGATCGTAAATATCGACGAAATAGCCCAGAGCAGCTACAATAACTAAGAAAATTACATTGCGGCTGTTGGTTTTTGCTTGAGAATCCATTTAATTATTTGGTTTAAACGCTGAAAGTACGCAATAACACAAATATTTAAAATAGATTTTTAAAAATAAAAGCCACTCTGCGTTAGAGTGGCTTTTAAGATCCTACATAGTAGGGTTCTTTTTTGTAGTGTCAGTTGGCATTTTTGTTGTCGTGTCTGGCATTTTTTTAGATGTTGTATCCATTGGTGCCGTTGTTGTCGAATCCGTTTTAGTGCTGTCTGAAGAACCAGCCATATTTTTTGACGAATTGCATGCTGATGTGGCTATCATAAGAGAACCCGCAAAAGCAAGACTTAAGATTATTTTTTTCATAGTTTTTATTGTTATCTATCATCCTAACAACCTTCTAATCATTTGGTTTTATTTTTTTTCTTCAAAAAGGATATTTTTTGACAGATAATACTGATTTTTAAATGATTATGTTATAAAACAATTGCTATTTGTGATGGATCTTTAATTTATTCTGCAGCCTCGAGATATATTTTCAATTAAAATTAAATTATAACCACAACTATCCAAATCTGTTAAAGCGTCGCTAAGGGTATCATAACATGCATGATCTAAATTACTGAAATATTACTAAAACAACATGGCCAAAACTTTAAAAGGTGATAAAACTTTCTGATATTAGTAAGTATGATAATTTCTCAAAATACCCTTAAATGGGTAATGCGTTTTTACCCACCCCTATTTTTTCAACGCATTTGGGTTCAGAGATTTGAAAATGAATTTAGAAGCTGTACAGTTAAGCTTAGCAAGAGTTTTCTGAATAAAAATTATAACGGCTCTATTTTTGGAGGTACTATTTATGCAGCTACAGACCCATTTTATGCCTTGTTATTTGATCAGTTGATGCAACGTCGGGGATTTAAAGTACGTGTGTGGTTAAAGAGCGCCTCTATACAATATTTAAAACCTGGTCGTTCTACATTATATTTTACTATAACAGTAACTGACGACATGCTTGCTGAAGCAGAACATGCCTTAAAAACCATTGGAAAGTTTGTAAAGGCTTACCCCATGGAAATAACCAATAAGAATGGTGAACTGTGTGCGACCGTAATGAATGAAGTATATATCCGAAACCTGCATCAGGGCGAAACGCCCACAGTTGCTTACTAATTTTTAGATTATGCCGAGTATTAAGAGTTTAATTTTGCAGGGTGAGGGCGTTATGCTCGATTTTAAGAAAACCATTACCAATACCGAGAAAATTGCCAAGAGTTTGGTTGCCTTTGCTAATAATAAAGGTGGTAAATTATTAATTGGTGTGGCCGATAATGGATCTATTAAAGGTGTGAAATCAGAAGAAGAAGAAAAATATATGATTTTAACTTCTGCGCATCAGTTCTGTAAACCTGCTATTGAACCTTACTTTGAGGAAATTTATGTTGATGATAAATTAGTGCTGGTAGTTAATATTCCTGAAAGTGATACCAAACCGCATTATGCACTTGATGTTCAAAAAAAATGGTGGGCTTATATCCGCATTGATGATAAAAGCGTTTTAGCCAGCCGGATTATTGTTGAAGTCCTTAAACAGGAATATAAAAATGACGGCGTGTTAATCTCTTACTCGGAGAACGAGAAAAAATTGCTCGAATACCTGGAGCAGAATGAAAAAATAACACTGAAAGAGTTTAGCAAACTATTACGCAGTTCTTATCGGAAAGCCCAAAAAGTATTGGTGAATTTAATCCTAACCAATGTAATTAAGTCGCATACTTCAGAAAAGGAAGAGTATTTTACAGCGGTGAGGTAGTTGAATATAATTATAATAGAATTTAATTAGAAAAATCGTCATTCCCGCGCAGGTGGGAATCTTAATCTTTAGGCTTATGGCATTAAGATTCCCAATCGACCAGATAGCTATCGAGTTGGGAATGACGATTCCTCGCGCTACCCTATCTCAACTGAAGCACAGCCCCATAAATTCGGAAGAAAAATCTATCTCTTTAGATTTCTCCATTTCGCTGCGCTTCAGTCGAAAGAACGATCGTTAGAGATTAACTTTTCTACATCCCTACTTTTTGAGCTTTAAAAACGCGACCTTTGCAAACTATGTTTTCTAAAATTTACACCAGGTATAAACCTTATTATAAAGAAAATCTTCACTTGGCACTGCCAATTGTAGGTTCTCAGGTTGGTCATACTCTGGTACACATGGCTGATAGTATTATTGTAGGTCATTTTACAGATACTATTCAATTGGCTGCTGTTTCATTAGTGAACAGTATATTTATGCTTATCCTTGTAATTGGGCTGGGTATTTCTTATGGTTTAACACCATTGATTGCACAGGAAAATGGCCGTCAGAATTATGATGAATGCGGAAAACTTCTATCAAACAGTTTAATAATTAATATCTGTATAGGCATATTTTTATATATACTGGTTCAATTGGGGATATTTTTTGTCATCGATCGACTTGAACAAACCCCTGAAGTAGTACGCTATGCAAAACCCTACCTGAATCTTTTATCAATTTCAATTATTCCATTATTGATTTTTCAGACCTTTAAACAGTTTGCTGAGGGCTTAGGTTTTACCAGACAGGCGATGTTCGTTTCGATCTGGGGAAATGCACTCAATATCATTCTGGGAATTATTTTCGTTAAAGGAATGTTTGGCATTAAATCGATGGGTGTTAGCGGAGTAGGTTTAAGTACTTTAATTGACAGGATTTTAATGGCTACAGTAATGTGTTTTTACGTTTTACGTTCACAGTACTTTAAAAAGTACCTGACGAGTTTTAAAGCCACGTTTTTTGATAAAATAAGGGCAATTAAAATTGCAAAGATCGGAATGCCGGTTGCCATGCAATATTCTTTTGAGATTAGTGCTTTTAGTGGAGCAGCAGTGCTTATCGGTACCATTGGTGCAACAGAACAGGCTGCACATCAAATCGCCATTAGTTTAGCTGCAATGACTTATATGATTGCCAGTGGTGTAGCTTCTGCAGCGACCATTAAAACCGGAAATAACTTTGGAAAGAAAAATTTTGACGATTTACGTAAATCTGCTATAGCCAGTTATCACGTTATTTTATTGTTTATGTGCTGTACAGCGGTAATTTTTGTATTGGCAAATAACATGATGCCCTTTATTTATACCGAAGATGCAGCAGTAATTCCTATTGCAGCACAACTATTAATTATTGCAGGCTTTTTTCAATTATTTGATGGTACCCAGGTAGTGGGATTAGGTGTTTTACGTGGCATAGGCGATGTCAACATTCCAACCTTTATTACTTTTTTAGCCTATTGGGTAGTTGGAATTCCTATTGGTTATGTATTGGGATTTCATTTTAACTTAGGCGTTAATGGTATTTGGTATGGGTTAACCTTAGGTTTATTAACAGCCTCTATCCTATTGTTTTTAAGGTTTCAGAATAAAACAAGAAGTTTGAAGGTGGAGCAGATGCATCCTTAGATAAATTCGTCATTTCGACCGCAGTGGAGAAATCTATCAAACAGAATTTCTTATGGATAGATTTTTCCATTTCGCTTCGCTCCAGGCGAAATAACGCGAATAAGTAATAAAACGAGAAATTTGAAGATTATTTAATTGTCATTCTGAGGGATAATTTATTATATAAAAATCAATATGAATGACAGATTTTTTAGGAAACTATAGGCTGCGAGGAATCGTCATTCTCAACTTGATTGGGAATCGTAATGCAAGCACTTTAAGATTCCCGCCTGCGCGAGAATGACGGCCGTACTGATAGATTCTGTCAATGGTAGCGCAGACGAAATCCCTTAACCAAGAATAGTGGATCCTGTGACTTCCCCCAGGCTCAACAGAAGATTGAAGTTAATATACGCTGAGTCAAAACAGATTCTTCGCTGCGCTCAGAATAACAGCAGGTGCTATTTCCCTCCAACATTCACCACAACACCAATGGTGAAGATAGAATTACCAGCTGACATGTATTTGCGGTTCTTTAGGCCAATATTACTGCTCGTGGTATATTGTAACTGAAAGGTTTTGCTCAGCGCCATGCGGGTAAAGAAAACCGGCTCAAAGAAAATATTGTCTTCTTTTGGTTGGACAACTCCATTTAAAAAGAAACGGTCCATTTTAATATGACTAATTCTGAGTGCAGTACCATAACTGATCGGGAAGTCGGTTCCAAACAAACGCAGGTTGTTTTTCTTTTTCGAACTATAATTTACCTGTAAAAACGTTTTTCTGTAATCTACTTCCTGCAATTCACTGCTGATCAGAACATCATTTTGAAAATCGCGGTAGGTAATGTCACTCCAACCCTTACCTACGCCAGCATAAACCTCAATAATACGGTTGTTATCCGGACCAAAGGTATCAAAGTAACCACCGCCGATCTCAATTAATTTATGTCCAAAATCTTTGGTTTTTCTTTCGCTGTTCATTCTTGAACCACTAAACAATAAACCAATATGATCAGAAACGGCATAAGCGCCATTAACACTGGCATTACCTTTTAATGAAATGTGTGCGCCTCCGCTAAATTCGCCCTGTTTACTTAACATAGGCGTATTTGGAACGTTTGGCATATAAACTGAAGAACAACTGGCTGCGAAAAGCACTAAAACGGGGAGTGTAAAACGTAAGTATTTAATCATAGATGTTATATAAACAGATTTTGGTTTTAAAAATTGTGCTAAAGTTTCATTTTCATGAAATCCATCACTCTTTTAAATTCCTCATGTAGACCGGCTTTTAAATGGATTCTTTCCTTTGTAACGGGGTGAATAAACTCTAATTCAGAAGCATGCAGTAACATGGTGGTCATATCCCATTGCGCTTTGAAAAATTTATTCTGTTTGTTGCAGCCATGTGTCCTGTCGCCAATAATTGGATGTAAGATATGACTAAAATGACGCCTAAGTTGATGCATTCGCCCGGTTTTAGGGGTAGCTTCTACCAATGAGTAGCGGGATGTTGGATGTTTGCCAAAAGCTACTTCAACCTCTGCTTTTTGAAGTGTTCTGAATGAGGTGAAAGCATCTTGCATGGTTCCGTTTTCTTTAGCTAATGGATAGTCAATATCCATGGTATCAGGCGTGAAACCACGCAGAATAGCCAGGTATTTCTTATCTGTCTCTGCATTCATAAATTGTTGATGCATAGCAATTTCAGAAGGTTTATCAAAAGAAAATAATAGGATTCCACTCGTCTTTCTATCTAAACGATGAACCGGACTAACGTGTTTGCCCACCTGATCTCTCAGCATCTGCAAGGCAAATTCGGTCGCATCTCTGGCAATTGATGATTGATGCACCAACAATCCGTGGGGTTTATTAATTGCAATTAAATTTTCGTCCTGGTAAATAATCTCCAACATATTCCCGCGAAGATAAGGATATTATGTTTTTTGAGGGATGGCTTATGCAAATAAATCAAAAGCCAATCGGTAGGTATTGCAATGCGCATCAACGATGTCCTTAATATCTGCTGAATATCCCCCACCCATACTAACCTGTAAAGGCAAGTTTTTATCTTGACAGGCCTGCAGCACCATCCTGTCGCGTTCCTTGCATGCCGCTTTGCTGAGTGACAGTTTACCCAACTTATCGGTAGAAAGCACATCAACCCCAGATAAATAAAATACAAAATCAGATTTGGCTCTTTCGAAAACCTTTTTCAGATTGACTTTTAAAACAGAGAGGTATTCTTCATCCTGTACGCCATCTTCTAAAGGAACATCCAAACTGGAAATTTCTTTTCTAAAAGGGAAATTTTTATCGCCATGCATTGAAAAAGTAAACACCCTTGGCTCATTTCGAAAGATTTCTGCTGTTCCATTTCCCTGATGCACATCTAAATCAATAATTAAGATACGATTGGCTAATTTTTTAGCTAACAAGTAATTAGCGGCAATAGCCTGATCGTTTAATAAACAAAAACCTTCGCCCCAGTTACTGCCGGCATGATGTGTACCTCCTGCAACATTAAAGGCAATGCCACTACTTATTGCAAAATGAGCAGCATCAATTGTACCCTTTGTAATCCTCAGTTCACGTTCTAAGAGTTGCGCATTTAAAGGAAAACCTATCCGTCTTTGGTCTTTAGCTGAAAGTGTTAAATCCCTGAGCTGTTCCCAATATGCTTTTTCGTGAGACAGGAGTATAATATCTTCGGAAACTGGCTCTGGGCTAAATAAATTATGCGATGTTATAGTTCCCTCGTGCAAAAGCTGTTCAGGTATCAATTCATATTTCAACATTGGAAAACGATGCCCTTCAGGTAAAGGGTGCGCGTAAAGCGGATGCCAGGCAATCTTGATCATTAGCCTAAAATCTCTCCTAAGTGTTTTTCGATATTGGTACAAATCTGATCTACCGGTAGATCATTCGCATCATAGCCAAACGGGTTCTCTATTTCTTCAGCTATCAGCTCCAAACTCGCTAATACATAGAGAATAAAGGGAACAATTGGTATCACAAAATAACCTAAACTGAACACCCAACCAAAGGGTAAAGTGATCACATAAACAAAAATAAATTTTTTAATAAATGCGCTGTAAGAAAACGGGATTGGAGTGTTTTTAATCCTTTCACAGGCACCACAAATATCGGTAAACTGATTAAAGTCACTTGAAAGAACAATAAACTGTTCCTGCGAAATCGAACCTTTTTCTAACAGCCCGTAGAATCTGTTGGTTAAACTACCCGCTATCTGGTTTGGAACATGTTTGCCTTCTTCAACTTCTATCAACAAACTGTTCTTCCCAAAATACATTTTTTCTCTTAAATGTTCTTTTAACGCAAAAGCATATTTAGGAATGCCGTATTCAAAAAAGCGTACATCCTCATCAGTTAGTTTAAGTGCTTTAATCTTTAAAGCCAGGTTACGACTTACATTGGTTAATGATCCAAGCAGTTTCCTGCCTTCCCACCACCTATCATAAGCCGTATTAGTTCTGAAAACCAATAAAAGCGACAAAACAAAGCCCAATAAGCTATGCATCATACCAATATTAGTTACATTGCTCGTTTTGGAAAGCTGAAAGTAATTCAATTCAGCATAAGCAACGAGCCCCGAAAATATAGCTACTCCAAGCATTAAAGGCCAAAGCTTTCTAAAGGTGTCGCTTTTATCAATATGAAAAATGAAGGTACTCCAGTCTTTAGGGTTGTAGTTAATCATTTTTTATTCTTTTCTACGTTAAAATATCTTTACTCACTTTTAGTAGCGCCTTTCCGGCTAAGTAAATATCTTCGAAAGAGTTATAAAGTGGAACAGCACTTAAA
This sequence comes from Pedobacter sp. MR2016-19, assembly GCF_014947265.1. Taxonomy (NCBI): domain Bacteria; kingdom Pseudomonadati; phylum Bacteroidota; class Sphingobacteriia; order Sphingobacteriales; family Sphingobacteriaceae; genus Pedobacter; species Pedobacter sp. MR2016-19. The sequence continues at coordinate 86,710 of NZ_JADCNK010000005.1, read as the reverse complement.
CGAATTACATCAGGTTCGCGCCAATCGCCGAGTACATGATTGTTCATTAAACCATCAAAAATTTGCTTACCGCTACGCTGGGCAATGATGGATAACTGTGCTCCTCTATCTTTAGGATTATTTGGTGTGATGATTTTATATTGCTCAAATCCTAAATCCTTATTCACTTCATTTATAATGAATTCAAGATAAGCAGTTAAATTAATACTTTTCTCTCTTAATGGCGCTATGAAACCTGCTTTTTCGAAAATCTGTAGCGAAGCATGATATAAAGCCATTGGCATTACCTGCGTACAGCTCACCTGCCAGCCATCAGCACCTGCTTCCGGAACAAAACCTTTTTCCATTTTAAAGCGTTTACTTTCCTGGTAACCCCACCACCCTGCAAAGCGATTCAATTGGGTATTACTGAAATGTTTTTCGTGAACAAAGATTCCGCTTATTCCTCCCGGACCTGAGTTTTGATATTTGTATGAGCACCAGCAGGCAAAATCAACATCCCAATCATGCAATTTAACAGGAACATTACCTGCGGCATGCGCCAGATCCCAGCCTACAATTGCCCCGATTTCATGCCCTGCTTTGGTAATGGTTTCCATGTCGTACCATTGCCCGGTGTAGTAATTTATCCCGCCAAATAAAACCAAGGCGATTTCATCAGCATTCTCTTTGATTTTAGCTATGATATCTTCAGTGCAGAGTATTTCTTCGCCTTCTTTTGGAAAAACCTCTATAATCGCTTCTTTTGGGTCAAAACCATGAAATCTCACCTGACTTTCTATTGCGTACTGATCGGATGGGAATGCTCCGCCTTCCATAATGATTTTGAAGCGTTTGCCTTTGGGCTGATAAAAGCTAACCATTAACAAATGGAGATTTACAGTCAAAGTATTCATCGGGCAAACTTCAGCTGGTAATGCGCCAACAATCGGGGCCATTAACTTTTTAAGTGCCTTATGGTAGAACATCCAGGGTTCGTTTCCATCAAACCATCCCTCCACAGCATAGTTTGCCCAGTTATCGAGCTGACCTTTCAAAACTTCAGATGCAACTTTAGGTTGAAGCCCTAATGAATTGCCACACAGATAAATAAAATCTTTTCTGTTGTGGTTTGGGAATAAGAACTGAGACCTGAAATGACGGAGCTGATCAGCTTCATCAAATTTTTGTGCGAATGATAGGTTATTTTCGAAATTCATTGGCTCAAAACTACAAAAAAAGCAGGCATTGTTCCCAATCCTGCTTTTCGATTTATTTAATGCTTTTAAAATTTAATTGTATCGTGCTTGCCTAAGTCTGGCGTATCACCAGTAACAACTGCTTTTAACATGCTGAATAATACAACAATTTTAGACGATGAAGCATCCCAGTATTCTGCCTCTTCCGGAGTAACTTTAATCAGGATTAATCTTGGGTCTTCGACTCCATCCGGAAACCATGCTTTCACAAATGGTGAGAAATACGCTTCTTTACGAACTTTATCATCCACAAGCTCAGCTTTACCCTTAACGGTAAGGTACGTATTATTGGATGGATCGCTGTAGGCCAGCAATACATTATTTTCTTTTGAAATTTCTTTTGATTTCAGCGAATATTCGTTTGTGTAAAACCACAAACTACCATCGTCTTCGATTTTCGCAGTTCCCATTGGTCTGCTTCCAAATTCATCTGATGAAGAAAATGTGGTAAACATACACGTTCTCACACTTTCGGCCATTTCTTTAAGGATAGCTATATTTTTCTCGTTTTTCATCTTTATTTTGTTTTATAAAGACAACAGGAAGTGCGGTAAAATGTTTCTGGTGATTAAACCTTATTTGGTTTACTTACATATTTATTACCTTTAACAAAGAATCGCCAGGGCAGCAAAGCATGCTCTTTAGCATAAGCAATACCTACACGCGGTGTAGCCGCAATATCTTCTTCATTATATTTTACACCATGATCTTCGATCCAGATATCATCACCAGAAAGATTTTTTGCGTTAAAGGTTTTATCGATCCCTAATGCTTTTGCCGCAGATCCGGGTCCAGCAGAAATAGCACCTTTTGTATGAGGCATATTTCTCCGTTCTTCAATAATTTCTATACCAACCAAAGGCTCAATACCCCTGATCAAAACTGCATGAGGATCATTTTCGACGGAAGTAACCACATTAAAAAGATGATGCATGCCATAACAGAGGTATACGTAGGCAATGCCACCCGAACCGTACATGGTTTCGGTGCGGTTGGTGCGGCGACCGCCATAAGCATGAGACGCCTTGTCTTTAATTCCAAAATAGGCTTCTGTTTCTACGATTATTCCCGCAGTGATTTCATCACCGATTTTCGTGTACAAAACCTTACCGAGTAAATCTTTGGCAAGACCTACAACATCCTCATTTAGGTAATATTCTGGCTTTAATTTCAATATCAGATGTAAATTATCTATTTAACAAAATAGCGATAACCTGCTCTAAATAAAGTTGATCCGTTTCATTAAATTTATTCAACACTTCGCTATCTACATCAAGCACGCCAATCACCTCACTGTTAACGATTAATGGCAGAACGATTTCTGACTTTGAAGCTGATGCGCAGGCAATGTGTCCGGGGAATTCCTCCACATCTGGTACAATGATGGTTTTGGCTTCTGCCCAGGAAGATCCACAAACACCTTTTCCTTTTTTAATCCTCGTACAAGCCACAGGACCCTGGAAAGGCCCAAGTACCAGCTCATCCTGCTTTACCAAATAAAACCCTACCCAAAACCAACCAAACTGCTCTTTAAGTGCTGCAGCAACGTTTGCCAGGTTGGCGATAAAATCTGTTTCGCCATGCAATAATGCTTCAATTTGAGGGATGATGGATTGATATTGTTCTTCTTTTGAAGTATCTCTGGTAATAACTAAATCTTCTGCCATTTTCTATTTTGTGTAATTCAAAGTTAATCATGATTTGTGAGATGTACATAAACTTTGGTTTTAATGACGAAAATTTGAACGATAAGCTATCTTTAAATTCCTTAGTTTTGGCAAATCAACCACCAATTTATGATTGTAGCATTAACCATTACCAAATTCCGTGGCTTTACCATCCCTTTTGCCTTTATTGGGATGGTGGTTTTAAGGTTTCCCTTATGGTTAAATAAAAAGTGTAGGTTTTGGAAATTAATGGGAAGTGGAAAAGATGCTCAGGTAGATCTTGCACCAGATTATAAACACTGGGCGGTACTTACGACCTGGGATAACCGTATAGATTGTGATAATTTTTATCGTGATTCTTTTGTGATGAAATGGTTTAGTTTCTTTGGAATTGAAAGTTTTACCATCTTACTAAACCCTTTATCCAGTCATGGCTTATGGTCAAAAATAGAGCCATTTAAAGTTGAAAAAACAAGCAAAACTTACACCGGAAAGATTGCCGTAATTACCAGAGCTGCGATTAAATTTAACAAGCTAAATGAGTTCAGGCAGAATATTAAAAGAGCGGCTGATGCTATGCGGGTTGCCCCTGGTTTTATCTTATCTGCTGGTGTAGGAGAAAATCCATTTTTTGACCAGGCTACTTTTTCGATATGGGAAAGCGCTGAAAGCATGAAGGCTTACGCTTACCAATCACACGATCATTCAGACGTTATTAAACTCACCAGGGAGCGTAAATGGTATAAAGAAGAGTTGTTTGCCCGTTTCTCCATTATAGATAGTTGGGGCACGCTTAATGGTGTATGTATTGAATCGTAAATAAATATAAAAATAAATGAGAGTAGTAGCAGAACTTCCGCACCCGGAATGTAAGATTACCATTTTTTCGATGAACCAGAAATTCATCATCAAATTTGAACAGGGTACTTTTGAGCAAAGTTATAAACTGGCTGAGCTTGACCTGAGTGGAGGAGGCGTAAATGATGTATTCGAAATTTTGGATGAAGAATTTATACAGACTGTTATTGCTAAGTTTAAAATTATGCGTACCGACTTTACAGCAGCATACAACAGGCATCAATATTAAAAATAATTATCTCAATGATCTGATTTAAAGCTTATTAATATGTTATTCAAAATTATATTCTGAATTTAAAGGTGTTTTTGCAGTTAAATAAAGGTGGTATTGATAGTTTTTATTAAGATAAAGTAATTTAAGTTATTGATATATTGGTTTTTGAATTATTATACAAAATATAATTTTGACACTTGATTTAGCCAAATAAATGGGAGGTTTAGTGATTTTGGGATGAAACAAGAATTACTTTATAAAAAACATCTTTCAATAAAATTCTATGCAAAGGTCGTCATTTCGACCGCAGTGGAGAAATCTTTTACCACAGTTTAAAGATTTCTCCATTCGCTGCGCTTCAGTCGAAATGACGATCACCAGTTCCTACACCACAATTCCTTTGTTTATCAAACACAAATCTCTAGGCATTAGGCAAGATAAGCTGCAATTAAATAAAATCTGTGTTTATCCGTGTGCATCTGTGGTTAAAATGTATATTTATCAGTTGGAACCGAAATAACAATGGGTTTTAAACAGAAACCACTGTATCATGTACAACTACCCTGTACCAGTTTTGAGAGAATTTTTCTACCGCATCTAAATGCGTTTTATCTTCCTGGTAAGCATTATGATCTGCGATGTTGGCAAATGTAATAGTTAGCGAATAAGTAAAAGAGTTATCAGTTACGGGGCGTACAGGTGTATTAGCTGCTAGTCCATAACTTAATGTTTTGATATATTTTATTGGTTTTAAACTTTCGAAGAAATTGGCGAAATCTGCGATTTCAGTTTTAGTCAGTTGAGGTTTTAACCAAAACATTACGAAGTGTTGAATCTGTCCTTTATCAGCGGTAGGGATTTCTGTCATGGGTTCTTTTTTCTTTAAATATATTAATCATTTTTTATTAGACATAAAAAAAGTCCTGATGTAAACCAGGACTTTCATATCTTTTAAAAAAAAGATTAGTTTTTAGGCTGTACCCGACCAGATTTTCTGTCTTCGCCTCTACCGATCAAATAACCGCCACCAGCTCCAACTAATCCGCCGATTATGGCACCTCTACCTTTTTTCTTATCGATTAAAGCACCACCAACGGCACCACCAACACCACCGATTACTGCGCCTTTAGCGGCATCGCTCCAGCCTTTTTTCTTAGCAGTTGGTTGCGTACCACCATAAGCAGCACTTGAACTACCACCAGAGCTTGCATACGATCTTGATGATCTTGACGACGCTGCTCCTGCCTTTCTGGCTGCTATTAATTCTGCCTGATGTTTAGCCTCTTTTTCCTGCTCCACTTTTGCAGCAGCAGCTTTATTAAAGCTATCTAACCTTAAACTGTCTTTTACTGCTTTAATGGCTAATTCCTTTTCAGCTTGTTGTTGTTTTAATGCAGCTTCTTCTTTTGCTTTATTGTTACAAGCAAATAAAACTGAAGAACTTAATGCGATTACTACCAATATCTTTTTCATAACTTTTAATTTTTTAAATGACACTTGTTCAGCTACCTAACCTCGCTAAACAGGTTTCAATGGATGTGTGATTTAGTTAATTAATAGTACTAAAGAAAAAATGATGCCAAAATGTTTTGAAAATGGAAAATTATTCCACTAAGTCGGAATACCAGAATCCGGAAAGTACTGAGGTTTGGCATGCTAAATCTTCATTTTCATCCGTTTTCCTTGGTGTATTATAAGTTCTGAATACCTTCTCACCTATGTTAAAAGCGATTTTATTCCTAAATATTGGTCCCTCAAAGGCGAATGTATGGAACTCTCCGTTTTCTCCGCAAGGGTCAATTTCTGCAGGTAATTGATTAATTAAATCCATGCTGATTACTTTTCCACAAAAGTTTTCGAGATTTTGTTGTGTGCAGACTATGATGGTTTTATAGCTCAGGTTTAAGAATTCTTCAATTAATTCTTTAGTATCTTTCTGCCACAATGGAAAAATTGCAGTAATTCCTATTTCTGCTAATTTGTTTTCGCGGTATGTTCGTAAATCCTCCAGAAAGATATCACCAAAAATAGAGTGGGTAATGCCTTCTTCTTTAAACTTAGCCAGGTGTTGTTTCATTGTACGATCGTAGGTTTCCATATCAGGCATTTCTCCTAAACGGATCTGATACAATGGAATACCAATGCTTTCAGCTTGTTTAATCAGCAGGGCTTCTCTAACACCATGCATGGATACTCTATTGTACTTTTCTGTGACCGTGGTAATGAGGTAACGGATTTCTATAGTTGGTTCCTGTAGGGCGTAGTGGAGTGCCAAAGTACTATCTTTACCTCCACTCCAGTTAAAAATACAAATCTTTTTATCTGGCATTCGATAATAGTTCTTTTAGTTCTGCAACACCTTCGACTGCATTTTTCTCGATGTTGATTACCTTTTTATAACGTTTTACATCTGGTGTCTTAGGATCAATGATGTATTTGTCGATCACAGATGGCACAAAGTCTATCAGGCCTGCTGCCGGATAAACGGCTAATGATGTACCAATAATTGCAAATACGTCGGCCTGTTTACAAAGTTTAGCCGCTACTTCTATCATCGGAACGGCTTCACCAAACCAAACTACATGGGGCCTGAGCTGAGAACCGAATTCGCATAACTCGCCCATTTTAATTTCAGCGCCTGTAATGGGATAAACTAATTCTGATTTTAAATCGGATTGCGATTTGGTAATTACACCATGAAGATGGGTAACTTTGGTTGATCCTGCCCTTTCATGCAAATCATCAATATTTTGGGTAATAATTTCTACATCAAAATCTTTTTCCAGTTCTGCCAATAAATGATGGGCATGGTTGGGTTTTGCCGCTAAAACCTGTCTTCTTCTTTCGTTATAGAACTCCTGTACTAATTCCGGATTTCTTTCCCAGGCTTCTGGCGTAGCTACATCGTATACATTATAACCTTCCCAAAGGCCATCGGCATCCCTAAAAGTTTTTAACCCACTTTCGGCACTGATCCCTGCTCCTGTTAACACAACTAATTTCATATAATATTACACTGATTGTAGTGATTGCGCGTAATTGATAAACTTCTTAGCCATATTTTCATCAGCTTTAAAAATCTCCGGGTGGAACATACAAGCTAAAGCTTCAATACCTTCTACCAAAGTACCAATGCTTGGTTGGGTAAACATATCAAAGTCGGCAATGTAAACCTGATTATTTTTTACCGCTTCTAAATTATCCCATCCTGGTTTCGAGGTGAGCAGCGCCATTTCTTCAAGACTTCTTTTTTGATCAAACCCACACGGGGCAATCACTAAAACCTCGGGATTATACTTCAGAATCTTTTCCCATTGGGTAACAATCGAATCACCCGCAGGGTTCGAAAGCATATCAACCCCGCCAGCAGCAGCAATCTGAAAAGGAATCCAATGTCCGCAATTATAGATCGGCTCGATCCATTCCATCAGCATAATCCTTTTTAAAGGTGCGCGGTTGGCCCTAAGCTGATCTAAAATATAATCTGTTTTCTTTTGCATGGCTGCAAGGTAATTTAAAGCCACTTCTTCCTTACCCAAAGCTTTTGCAATGGTAATAGCGCATTCGAATACATCCTGTAAGTTATTTGGCGATAAAGGAACCAGCGTAGGTGTTTTGCTTAGCTTCATTACTGCGGTTTCGGTACAAACGGTATCGATGTTGCAAACTTCACATATATCCTGTGTAAAAACTACATCCGGTGAAATACTTTCTAATAGTTCATCATCTACCCAATACAAACTTTTACCCTGCGCTTTTGAAGCTGAAAATATGCGATCGATTTCAATGCTTGAATAATTTTTACCTTCGAGGATACAGCGGACAACTTTTGGTTGATCTACTGCCTCTTTAGGGCATTCGAATGTTACGCCATGTAGGTATTCTTGCAGGCCCATATCGTAAATCATTTTGGTAGCAGCAGGTAAAAAGGAAACAACTTTCATTTGGAGGTAAGATGTAATAGGTAAAATGGAATTGATTTTCTAAGTTAAAAAAAATCCTCTTTTGAATCGAATCAAAAGAGGATTTCTATTTTTTTTGTTTAGTGAACCACCAATCAGTTAATTATAACTTTTGCGTTTGCAGCTTTAATACCGGGTATTTTGCTTTCAAGATTTCGAAAGCTCCAAAAAGTAATGCGCCGTAAATTACAGTTCCTTCTAAAAATCTGATTTCGAAAGGAATAGCTTTTACCAAACACGCCCAAAAACCGGCAATATCTTGCGTATATGCAGGGTTATGGTACCATACACCAATATCGCTCACAACCCAGTGAATTAAAACAATAACTAAGGTTGATGCCAACAGATTTACTATGTTCACATTTTTAAGTATTATTCTACCAACCAATACCATCAAAGCAAAGGCAATATAGGTCCAATACCAACCTTCATAAAGAAAACCACTGCTGTATTTGCTAAATATAGTGGCCGATAAAATGAAATCACTTAAGAACAAGCTTAATAACGGGAAGGCAAATGCTTTTAAATTATCTTTAAAATAGGCTCCTCCAAATAAAGCTACAGCCCCTATTGATGAGAAATTGGCGAACTTTAATTCATCAGAGTTGAATGTTACCAATAAACGGAATGCCGTTATGGCCAATATCATCAACAGCAAAATTAATGTGCGTGGATTAAATTTTAAATGAGACATTTTATTTTGGTTAATATGTATGCTGCAAAGTTAAATTTTTATTAGCGGATATTAAAACTTACACCTGTATTAAAGTTAAAGCCCGGTGTATTGTAGCCAATAATTTCAGTATATTTTTTGTTCAGTATATTTTTGGCATCAAAAAATACTTTCACGTGTTTTTTAGCAAGGGCATATTCTACATATGCATTTAACAGGCTATATGATGGCATCTCTTCATCTAAATAAGATATAAAATTGGTATCGAAACGTTTGCCAAAATAACGGAAGTTGACACTTGCATATAGGTTGCTGGTTGCCTGTGCACCTGCATTAATGCCGAAGGTGTGTTTTGGTCTACGGATTAAAAATTTAGTTGTTCCTGTATTTCCTTCAACGAAAGCATAGTAACCATTAATATTGAAAACGCTAAATTTTGCCGCTGGCTCAACCTCAAAACCTTTATACTTTTGGTTACCCTGATTAATATAACCAGTGGTGTAAACGATAGCATCAGTTAAATCGCGTTTAAAACCTGTAATGCGCAAAGTAAATGCTTCTTCATCGATATTTAAGTTTACACCAGCCTCATAATTTTGAGATTTTTCTGGTTTCAGATCAAGATTGGCACCATATTGACCAAACAGCATATTCAGTGTAGGCACTTTGAATGCAGTAGATACTGTTCCAAATAATTTTACTTCTTTAATGATGTTAATGCTTGGGGTAACTGAGTAGGTATAGTTTTCGCCATATTGGTCATGTTTATTGTAACGTCCGCCTACTTCCAGGTTAAAAATGCTTAAATCATGTAAAAACAAAGATCCATAAGCGGCGAAGATATTGGTTGTTGGGTTTTTGGTATCAGTAACCAATTTCATTTTTCTGTTGTCGATACCTACCAATAAATCTAATTTACTACCCAGTTTCTGGTTATAGAATAAATCAACTACATTAAGCCTTCCGAAGTTTAAAAAATTACTTGGAAAACCTGCATAACTAGACTTTACATCATTCGAATTGCTCTCGTGGCTATAATTTAGTGTTATTTTACCGGTATTGAATTTATATTCAGAGTTAAAGCCTGCACTAAACTGCTTTAAAATAGAATTATTGGTTGGCAAGCCATCGGCAAACGCACCTTCATCTATTTTATAATCGCCATAGAAATAACGCAGAAAAGGATTAACGGAGAAATGTTTGTCGAGTTTAATCCCGAAATTGGCATTTAAACCATCTGTTTTAAAACCGTCTTTATCAAACATGGCTGCACTTCCAACTGGCGCAACTGCTTCCGAAATACCATCAGTTTTGAAATGCGTGTAATTGATGTTGTAAGAAAAACCTTCTACACCACCATTTAAACCGATCGTTCCTTTATAAGTTTCAAAACTTCCTGCACTGGCCACGCCGTAAATGGTATTTCCTTTAGGGCCACCCTTTTTAGTTACGATATTGATTACGCCTGCAACGGCATCAGATCCATAAATGGTAGACTGACCACCTTTTAAAATCTCGATATGATCGATCTGGTCAATTGAGAACAGACGTAAATCGAAGGTTCCGCTAATGCTTGAAGGATCATTCTGTACAATACCATCTATTAATACCAGGGTGTAACCACTGCCCGATCCCCTGAAAAAGATACTTTTATCTTTTCCCTGGTTGCTGTTTCCTCCGCTGATGATGATACCAGCCTGTTCAGTTAATAAATCGGGTAAAGATTTGCCGTTACTGCGATCCAATATTTCGCGACTGATGATAGTGACCACTTTTCCGGTCTGGGATTGTTTCTGATCGTTTTTTGTTGCAGAAATTACAACATCTTTTAGCTGCAAACTGTCTTGAGTTTGAGCATTAGCCACCTGGCCAATCATTAACTGCGCTAGCCCTAAACTGGCTACAGTTAGCATTCTTTTTTTGTTCATTTGATTGTGGATTTGCCCACAGCCAACAGATTAGAAAAGGAAATGAAAATACGAACAACGTTAATATCTCAATCCTAGCTTCAATCCCCGAAAGCTATGAAATTAAACGCTAAAGGCAGGTCTTCTGACTTACTCCCGTTTTTTCCGTCTTCCCGCTCAGTAGTTAATTGGGCAGTGACTTAAGAATTGAAAAACGTTACAGAGCTTACAGCTGCGGGACAGTTACAGATTTACACTGTATTCCCTTTTAATCCCGGTTGTAAGCCGGAAACCAAAAGCAGCGCAAAGGTAGTAAAAAGAGCGGAGAGCCAAAAGCAGTTTAATATGTCTATTAGGTTGCTCTTATCTTTATGAAATAGTGGTGCAGACTATTTAGAATTAAAATTTTCCTTTGAAAAGCATTTTCAGTGATGCTTCGGAAACGGCATTCCCGTTATTCGCTATAGCTCCGGGGAAACCGGAGGCTACAGCTACTACCAGGTTTATAAATGAGGGCTTATAGTATAAAATCAAGCTTCATAAAAAAGGCCTGCAATGATTTGCAGACCTTTAACATTTGAGGCGTAATAATTTTAATGAAAGATTGCTAAATCATTAAAAAATATCTTTGTAAAATCGGTAGTAACGCCATCACCACCGTATTTAATTCTTTTAACCAATGCACCTGTAGATGCATTATAAATCAATAAGTAGTTTACGGTAGCAGCTGCCCCATAATTTTGAATTCCGTTTACTACGATATAATCTCTGTTTTTATCGTAACGGATGGCTCCGTAAACCATAAAAGGATCTTCGCTTATATTAATAAATGGCTGCGATAGCGACGTTTTATCACCATCAATGTATTTATAAATTGCCTTTCCTGAGTGATAGAAAACGGCATTTTCTTTTGTTGATGAGGTAATGCGGGTCGGTGCATCCAATCCAAATGTTCCTATTGACACAGGTAATGCTATACCTGCTGTATCTAAGTTATTATCAATGGCAATTAACCTGCTACCCGTAGATGCCCAAATTTTTCCATTAGGTGTTTGAGCAAAACCTCTGTTAATACCGGAGAAACTTTTAATTAGTGAATAATTATTAGCGGATACAATTTTGGCACCATTGCTCTGCAACAGGTAAATGTAATCGCCTTTTTTCCACATGTCGCCGGTATTCACTGCACCAACTGAAGTCAGTTTATTTTGTACGGCTAATGTGTTCAGATCAATCTGGTAAACACCATCGTTTGCACTCACCAATCCCCTGTTTCCATCAACCTGTATAATACTTCTCCAGTTGCTGGCTTCCTGTACATATCTTGCTTCTTCTTTTAAGGTGTATTCGTTTATTTTTACAATCGGGCCATTTACCTTGCACATTAAATAAATACTTCCGTTAATAACCGAAGCAAACTGCAACGTACTGGTTTTGGCAGCATTTGATAGTATTTTACCTGGATTTTCTTTTTCATAAGCCCTGATATTAAGGGTATCATCACCATAACGGTAAAAACTCACTGCGCCCGAATTTTGGCCATAAGAACCTTCCCCAATTACAAAAAAGCCATTTTCGTATTTACCTACAACCGGATCTATCTGCAGGTTTTCTATACTGTCCTTTTTACAAGCGTATAAGCCGGTAGTTAAAACTAATGCCCCTATCAGAAGCTGTTTTAAGTTCAATTGTTTCATTATAATATATTGTGTTATTTATTTTTTTAAAAGTTTAAGATCAACAGCTCCGCCAAATTCTGTTGAGATTTCGCCTAAATAGCGCGACCGCTCATTATCATTATCCGGACTGAATGGGTTTCCGTTGCTATTCTGTCCCGTGTAAACCTTTACAAAATCGATAGCAGTGAGATTTACTTTTTTTCCGGCTGCATCTACTGCCCAATCAATATCGAAGGTGTTATATCCCCTCCCCAGCGATTCCTGCAAAGCGATGTACTCACTCGATCCATTATCAGAATAGCCAAATGCGAAAGGTTTATTGGTGATGATTTCTCCAGGGTTCAATGTGTTTTTAAGTAACGTTCCGGTGAAAGAAATTTCGTTTGTAGTTGCCCATGAAGGGAAATAATCCTGCGCATGAAACTGGTTTCTCAGCACAAAGCCTTCTTTACCCTGATTATCCGTCCAGCGTACATCATCCGTTACTTTTGAGGGTTTGTAATAGGTGATTTTATAATTTTTTATGGTCGTTGAGGCATTGTATTCACTTCCGGCAAGTTCATACCAAATATCATCAGGCAAACCATTTTTGTTTAGATCCTGCATTACGCACACGATGCCGGACTCCGAGAATTCCATATCCATACCAATAAGGGGGTTGCCATAAATACCGAGATCGGCACCGGCTGCATTAGTCACACTGTGATCGAAACCAAATACGATAAAACCACCATAAGCGCCAAGTGAAACCAGACCATTGCCAGCGCTACCGATCAATATGTCCGTTTTAACCAGATCGTTGGTAAACTGCCCGGGAGCTTGTTTGAATTCGTATATTTTGTTTAAATAAGGAGATTGATTAGCAACAGGCTTTTCTCCCGTTCCATCTTTTTCAACTGCACTTTCCTTTTTACATGAGAAAAGTACAGTTGATAAAAGCATTAAGCTGATAATAGATTTTGTTTTCATTTTTTAAAGTCCGGGGCAGATGTCGGAAGACAGAAGTTGATATCGCTAAGAATTTAATCTTTGCCCTTCAAACTGTTGTCCTACGATTCTTTGGCCATTTTCTTGAATTGAATTAAGATTGCATTAATCCTGTTTTGATCGATACTATTTTATACCTAAATCCATAGCACCTTTAACCTCGGTTGATATTTCGCCCAAAAGTGTATTTCCTTTTTCCCTTTGTCCGGTGTATACTTTCACGAAATCGATGGTATTTAGAGCGATTTTCTTTCCATTTTTATCAACTGCCCAATCTAAATCAAAGCTGTTATATCTTTTAGTGGCATAATCATCATCAATAGACCAGCTGTCTGTATAACCCCACGCAAATGCACTGTTAATGAAAATACTTCCGTTTTTACCCCATGTAGAGGATAATAAGGTTCCTTTTAAAGTTAGTTTTTCCTGATCAGGCGCAAATTCAGGGTAGAAATTATGCTTGTGGAAGTTGTTTACATCATAAGTACCGCTGTTGCCCTGGTTATCCGTCCAGTTAACGTTGGTAAAACCTTTTGGATTGGTATAAGTGATTTCATAATTTTTAATGGTTAATGGGTTGTTGTATTCGCTACCAGCCAGTTCATACCATTCATCATCAGGTTTTCCGTTACCGTTTACATCCTGGCTTACCATTACAATCCCCGGCTCAGCCCATGGCGTTGTACCTCCGATCGGATTACCGTAAACAGCCAGATCTGCGCCTGCATTATTCACTACAGAATGATCGAAGCCAAAAATAACATAACCACCAAAGCCTCCTAAGCTGATGAGACCGGTTTTGTTTACATCACCAATAATTTTTTGTGCGCCAGCCAGGCTACCCAAATTCTCATTAATAAACTGGCCAGGTGCTGGGAGGTATTCGAAAACAGCAGTGATATATTTGGTGCTATTCGGTGTAATTTCTACCACCGGAACCGGAACAGTTACTGTGTATTTGTGAGCAAACGATCCAGTGTTATTACTTGCGGTATACTCAATAACATAAGTGCCGGCTTTAGTTGGCGTAAAATCGTAATTATAGACATTACTTACCACTTTACCATCCAACTTCCATTGGTGATTAAACTCAATGCCATTGTTAGTTCCGGCAGCAAAAGTGATTTTGGTATTTACTTTTGATGTCATTGTTTCTCCTTTAATGGTGAGGTTAACATCTGGTGCAACTTCAATGTCTTTTTTACAACTGTAGATCAGGGTTGCAATACCGAGCATTACTATTAGATAAGTTTTTTTCATGTGTTATTGATTATTTATTTTTTGGATGCTTTTATTATTCGTATTTATAATTGTAATTGAATACGGCATGTTGCGGCAAACCTGCAGTTTTAAAGCTGAACTTTACTTTTCCATCCGTCCCAAAGCAATAAGTAAGACCCTCGCTGTTGTTGTAGTTATTGGCATCGGCAACCACAACCTCTTTGCTGAATGGATTAATGGTGATTCCATAAATGGTATTAATAACCTGCCCATCAGTAATTAAACTTGCACCTAAGGCGCCACTAGTGGTATTAAAGGCTTTAATATCAGGACTGTTGTAAATATCTTTAGATAGATAAGCTGTTGATCCATTGATGGCAATAGCACCCAGATCATAATTGTAAGATGCAATTTTGGTATCCGTAGCGCTGCTGATCCTATCCAATGATGGATTGTTATTAATGATATAGTCATTCCAGCATACCACGAACAAATCGCCATTATCGGCCGCTTGTATCCTTACTGGATTATTGTTTACGGCAATATCTTTCGTTTTGGTAAAGGTTGCTAAATCGATTACTGATACCTTGTTTTTTGCTCCGTTCTGATAATAAGGATGTGAAGAATTGCACACATATAACTTGCCATTAGCTACTGCCAGTTGTTCAAGTCCTTCCGATAAGGTAATTTCACCATCAACAGCCATCGATGCGGTATCGATACGGCTCACTTTTCCATCATATCTCGAAACGTAAGCTTTATCTTTATAGAAAGCTACAAACCTTGGGATATAACCATCAGTGGTCGAATTGAATGGAATTCTTTTTAGTGATTTACAGGTTTTAATATCAATAATATCCAAAAACGATTGTTTTGTACCCTGAATACCTGCTACAACGCAATACATTTTGCTGCCATATTGCTCTAAATCGTTTGCGGTTTCTCCTAGCGATACGCCATTTACCTGTTTGTAATAGTCGGCAACTGCAGTTTGGGTTGCTACATCATAATAAGAAATGGCACTGTTATTATTCCCCATCAATCCTTCGCAAAGCATATAAATGCCTTTGGTTTCTGTAATGATCTGTTTTTTTTCCAGTATCTCTGTTCTATCTTTTTTACAGGCAGAAATAGACACGGCCGTTGCGGCGAGGATAATTAAAATGTGTTTTTTGTAAAATTTGCTCATGGTATATATTTAATTTATAAATGCAATGTGGGCTGGGATATCGCCAGTAGTAACCGACCATTTCAGGCGGCCTTCCGGGCTGTAACAGTGTAATTTTCCGGGCGTAACATAATCTTTAGCGTCGGTTACATATACATCTTTACTGGTAGGGTTAACCGCAATTCCGTAAGGGATTTTAATGTTCTTTTCAGTACCATCCGTAATGAATTTTCGGTCCATTATCGTTTCGTCCTTTATGTTGATCATGTTATAGCTAATGTTATTTTTACCCGCTATATAGTTCCATTCTGTACTATAGATATAAGCGTAATCATCATCGATAACCAGATTACCAGCGGCAATATTGAATACCTTTTTAATTTGGTCGGTTTGGGTATCAATTACAAAAAGCTTTGAAGGGATGGTATAATAATCACCACGTGAGGTCACATACAAGTCCCCATAACGATCAGCTTTTATACGATGCAGGTTAATGGCAACTTCAATGCGTTTAATTTCTTTAAGACTAGGTAGATCGATTACCGATACGGTATGCTCATAATTCGGCGGACTATAACCACCAGAATTGGCTACATACAATTTACTACCAATAATGGCCATTTCTTCTGGCTGTCTGCCAACTTCAACATTACGGTTTATGCTGAGTGCTGCGGTATCTATCTCGGCCACAATTCCATTCGGTGCCTTCGGATCGCCAACTTTACCTAAATAAGCACTTACATAAGCTTTGCCGTTATTGAAAGTGATATAACGGCAATTGGTGATATTGATTTGTCCGATTTTCTTTCCCGTTTTCACATTCAGCACCTCAACTTTATTCGATACATTAACCACTACATAAAGCTTGCTACCATAACGTCCAATATCATTTCCCACATCGCCCAAACCTTTGGTTACATCTGGGTTTACCTCATTATATAAGTTGCGGGTATAAATGCCATTTACCAGGTCCATATAATCTAAAGAGGCCTTGTTCATGTTCATATTACCTTCGTTAACCAGGTAAAAACCTTTAATGGCAGAAGTTGGATCTGGTTCTACCTTGCTAATTTCCGAAGGCAAAGGCTGGGGATCTTTTCTACAGGCGCAAATACCCAACAATAAAACCAATATATATATCTTAGATTTTAAAGGCCTCATAATTTATAATTTAGCGTTAGCCTGTAATTTCTACCCGGCATTGGGAAATTTGGGATTAGGTCGTAGTATTGGTTAAGCAGGTTATTTACTTCGCAGTTGATATTGATACTTCCTTTTTTTAGCTTAAACTCATAACCAATGGCTGCATCATGGGTGTACCAGGGCTCCATGTAATTATAAATGTTGTTTGCCTTTTGGTTATAACGGAAACCTGTGTATATAAAGCCATAGTTTGCATGCCAGTTTTGGTAATCCAGGCGTGCTAAAAATGAACCACTGTTTTCGGGGATATAAGGAATCTGATCCTTATAATTTTCCTCCTGTTTTGAAGTCACATCGACTGCTTTTTGATAAGTGTAATTCAGTCCAACATTAACCAGTAGATTGGTAAAAGGCTCAAATGCGGTTTTGGCATTGATTTCCAAACCATGAATATCGACCAAACCGATATTGTACATAATCCAGCGGTACAGGTTTGCACCTGGTTGTGCCACAATTTTATCTTTTACCCGGTTGAAATAAACATCAGACTGGATATCAATAAACTTTAATTGCTGATTTTTGAAGTTTTTGAAATAGGTTATACCAACATCATACTGTTTAGTGTATTCAGGCTTTAAAAGCGTATTACCAATAAAAGTATAATACAGATCATTAAAAGTAGGCATCCTGAAAATGTCTTTATAAAATGCCCTGACCCTGATGTCCCGATCCTTTAAAAACTTCCACGAAAGCATTACCGTTGGACTAAAAACCTGCTTGTTACCCGCTGAAGAATATAACTTTACATGATCAATTACAGTGGTGCTCAATACATTTGCCTGGATAGTGAGCTGTTCTAGTGTTAAAGATGAACTTAACACATTTAAAAAAGTATTCCTGCTTGGGTAAGGAAAACGATAAATATTGGCATCCAAAGTCTGAAAGGTATAATCAGATGCATAAGCCACCTCCCAAACCGAACTGATTTTATATTTTCCCGATACAGATAAGTAAGCTTCCTGCTCTTTAAAGCGGTTATCTAAAAAGCCAGTGGTGGTTACATAATCAGGATCTAAATAACGCTGATAAACATAAGCGCATTTTCCATTTACAATTATGCTGAATTTATCGGATAGGTTTTTCTCTATGCTCCCCTGGATAAAGAAATCGCGGTCCCAGATTCTTTGCGTAAAATCGAATCTGTTGGCCACAATAGCTCCTGGTAATCCCCTATCTGATAAAAATGAATAAGCTTGGGCATGCCATTTTCCGTTTCTAAATTTGCCAAACAATGCGGCCTGTAAACGGAAACGTTCTACATCACCATTATTTCTTACCGCAGTGGTATCAAAAACGCCATTGGTATACCTGAATTTATATTTCCCATCGGCATGTATATATTCGGTATTGATACTGGCAATTAAATTCTCGTTAATTTTATTGCGATAAATTAAAGAAGGATTGATTAATCCAAACGATCCGCTTTTTAAACCCAGCTCAACTTGTTGTCGCTGGTTTCCTTCGAAATCAGGTTCTTTGGTTTTTAAATAAATACTACTAGCCGAAGCATAACCCTTAGCTGGAATAAGCAATTCAGGTTTTTGCCCGCTGTATAAAGCAATTTCTTCGAGATTGCTGAGCGAGAATTTCCCTAAATCTACTTGCCCGTTCTGTGCATTGCCAATCTGGATGCCGTCTAAAAAAACTGCTGTATGGTTGGTGCCTAAGCTTCGAACATTTACCGTTTTTAAACCACCTATTCCACCGTAATCTTTCAATTGTACACCCGAAAAGTAACGGATGGCATCAGCTACTGATAAACTATTGATTCTTTTCAGATCTTCGCCCGATAAGATCTGAAGCGGTGTTGGTGATTTGCTTTGCTCAGTTAAACGGTACTCCCTGATCTGAACCTCTTTCAGCTGAGTTGCTTTTTTGGTACTGTCATTTTGTGCCCAGGTATTTAAAGGCAATAAAAATCCTGTCCATAAAATGGAAGAAAATAGAAAAAACTGCATTTTGCCCGCATAGGCAGAATGTTTTTGTGTCATTTTGATTGTGAGTTTAACCCACAGCCAACAGATAGAAAAGAAATGAAAATACGAATACGTAAGTACATCACTCCTTAGCTTCAATCCCCGAAAGCTATGAAATATAATGCTAAGGCAGGTCTTCTGACTTACTCCCGGTTTTCCGGCCTTCCCATTCCGACGTGTCGGAACAGTGGCAAATTGATTGGAAATTCGTTAAGGAGCTTACAGCTGCGGGACAGTTACAGATTTACACTGTATTCCCTTTTAATTCCGGGTGTAAAACCGGAAACCAAAAGCGCTGCAAAAGTAACAAAATTAACCAATATGTAAAATGCATGAATGGAAGACAGTCTTTCTAACAGAAAAAGCTAAATTAGGAATCAAATTTCCACCCATGAAAAGGATTTTAATTATTGCATTTTCATTGATAAGCTTATCTGTTATGGCACAAAAAACCGATACTCTTTTTCTAAAAAAGCTAATGGAAAGCAAGCCTGCACTTTTTTCAGCTGTACTTAATCATCCAGGTAAAAACCAGATTCAGGTTCTTTATACCCAGGTTAACCGCGATGCAAAGAATAAACCCTCTTTTAAAGCCTTTAGTTATAATTTAGATCCTCACCATTACTTTTACCCAGCCAGCACAGTTAAGCTTGCTGCAGTCATTTTTGCTCTTGAAAAAGTGAACCTTTTGAAAAGTACCGGCTTGACGCCTTATAGTACAATGATTACTGATAGTGCATTTAAAGATCAAACAAAGGTTTTAACAGATACGAGTGCTAAAAATAAACTTCCATCAATAGCGCATTATATTAAAAAGATTTTGCTCACCAGTGATAATGATGCTTTTAACCGCTTGTTTGAATTTGTTGGAAGAGCAGAAATTAATGAAAAACTAAAAGCTAACGGGTTAAATAATAGTCATATTTTAAACCGATTGGCCATTGGCGATACAGGAGAATCGGCCAGGCACAGCAATCCCATTAAGTTTTATAATGGCGATAAATTAGTGTATGATCAACCTGCACAGTACGATCCAAAAGAATATGAATTGAAATTGACCAATCTGGTAATGGGTAAAGGCTATTTAGACAGTGCCGATAAACTGGTTAATAAACCATTTAGTTTAGCAGGAAAAAATGCCTTTGCCATCAACGATCAGCAAAAACTGATGCGGAAACTGATCTTTCCTGAAGCATTTCCTGCTAAAGATAGATTTAAACTTACTCCTGAAGACTATAAGCTAATCTACACCTATATGAGCAAATATCCAACAGAGAGCGATTATCCTAAATACAATCCTGAAGAATTCTGGCCTACTTATGCTAAAATGCTATATTATGGAAGAGCGCAGGTAACACCAGATCCAAACATCCGGATTTTTAATAAATATGGCGATAGCTATGGCTACATTATCGACAACTCTTATTTTGTTGATTTTAAAAACAGAATTGAATATTTTCTAACTGCGGTTGTTCAAAGTAACGAAGATGGAATTTTTAACGATAACAAATATGAATACGATACCGTCTGTTTCCCCTTTATGAAAAATATAGGCAAAAGCATTTATGAAGTGGAATTAAACCGCAAGAAATTGCACCAACCAGATCTGAGCAAATTTAAACTCAATTATTCCTATTGAGATTAAATGTTTAAGCCTTATCAAGTTTATTGCGTATAAATTGTATAAAAAACTATACATTAATTAAAAAATAATATATTCGCATTTCAAAAATTAAAGAATACATCTCTAATGGCTAAATTATTAATAATTGACGATGAGCGTGCGATAAGGAGTACCTTACGCGAAATTCTGGAATATGAAAATTACGATGTTGAAGATATCGATAACGGTATCGACGGCCTCGAAATGATCAAAAAAGGAAATTTCGATCTGGTTCTTTGCGATATCAAGATGAATAAGATGGATGGTATGGAAGTGCTCGAACAGGCACAGCTTATCAAGCCAGACTTGCCTTTTATTATGATATCTGGACATGGAACCGTTGAAACGGCCATCGAAGCCAGCAAAAAAGGAGCTTTCGATTTTATTTCTAAACCACCTGATTTAAACCGTTTACTGATCACTGTACGTAATGGTTTAGACCGTGGAAATTTAGTTACTGAAACCAAGGTTTTAAAGCGTAAAGCAAGTAAAACCCGCGAGATTTTAGGTGAATCTGAAAGTATTTCTAAAATTAAGGAAACCATTGAGCGTGTTGCTCCTACCGAGGCCCGTGTATTAATTACCGGTGCAAATGGTAGCGGTAAAGAACTGGTAGCGCGTTGGTTACACGAGAAATCAAACCGGGCAGATAGTCCTTTAATTGAAGTAAACTGCGCTGCTATTCCCTCAGAACTAATTGAAAGTGAATTGTTTGGTCACGAAAAAGGTTCTTTTACCTCTGCTGTTAAACAACGTATCGGTAAATTTGAACTGGCCAACAGCGGAACTTTATTTTTGGATGAGATTGGTGACATGAGCCTCTCTGCCCAGGCAAAAGTTCTACGTGCTTTGCAAGAGCATAAAATTTCGCGGGTGGGTGGTGAAAAGGAAATTGAAGTAAACGTTCGTGTTTTAGCAGCAACCAATAAAGATTTATTAAAAGAAATTGAAGATGGTAATTTCCGTATGGATTTGTATCACCGTTTAAATGTAATCAATATCCATGTTCCGCATTTAACAGAGCGTACTGATGACATCCCTGTTATTGCCCAAAACTTTTTAGAAAGCATTTGTAGTGATTATGGAATGCCGGTTAAGAAGATAAATGAAGGTGGCATGGCGGCTTTACAGGGTTTACCATGGACAGGTAACGTACGTGAGTTACACAATATGATTGAGCGTTTGATTATTTTAAGCGATAAGGTTATTACAGAAAATGATGTACGTGCCTTTGCTAATCCAGGCGGTGGTACGAACATTGGCGCCGCAACCAGTACACAGATTGCAGGTGCTGGCGGATCTAACCTGGCTTCTTCTTTCGATTCGTTTAATAATTTTCAGGATTACAAAGATTATGCGGAACGCGAATTCATCAAATTCAAGTTGGAAAAAAACAACTGGAATGTATCAAAAACAGCTGATGAAATAGATATCCAAAGAAGTCACTTATATAGTAAAATTGAAAAGTTCGGTTTAAAGAGAGCGGAATAAGTTGAACTAATTTACAAATCGTCATCTCGACTGAAGCTTAGCGAAATGGAGAGATCTATTAAATTATTTGCTAATAGATTTCTCCACTACGGTCGAAATGGCGATATCATAGGATTTAGGGGTTATCCCATATAATCATTTTGCCTCATCAGCAATGCCCTGTATTTATTAAAGATAGCTGCTTTAGAAACAAAACCTAAATATTGATTCTGTGCGGTTAACACCGGTAAAATCCATACATTATCCTGTTCCATTTTTTCTAGTACCATTTTAAGTTCATCATTTTCTTTAATGGTATTCGGTGCAGACTGAACCAAATGAGAAGCCATTAAATTTCCTTTATCAGGATGGTTGATCATCTCATTAAATAACTCTTCAATATAAATAATCCCCTTAAAATCACCCAGTTCATCGGTAACCGCACAGATATTTTTATGCGATTGCAAAATTTCATTCATTTTAACGGAAATCAGATCATTCATCTTTAACTGAGGATAACTTTTCTCGATCAGGTATTTCAGTTTCATCTGGTTTAAAACAGTGGTATCCTTATCCTCGTGAGATAATAGTTCTCCTTTATCGGCTAGTGCTTTCGTGTAAATAGAGTGTTTTTGCGAGCTGCGGTTAATGGCGTAAGAAATTGCAGTGGTAATCATCAATGGCACCATTAAAATATACCCTCCCGTAATTTCAGCGATCAGAAAAATACCTGTTAAAGGCGCATGCATAATGGAGCCCAAAGCAGCAGCCATACCAGCCACAATAAAATTAGAAACGTTAAGCTGTGCTATTCCTGACAGGTTCACCACGTAAGCAAATATAAACCCGATTAAACCACCCATAATTAAACTGGGTGCAAATGTACCTCCATTACCACCAGCACCTAAAGTAACCAAAGTCGCTATGGACTTCATGAAAATGGTTACCAAAGAAAACAACACTACTATAGCCGGAATGGTATTATAATCGGCAAAAATACTGTTGTTAATTACGGTATTATAATCGCCTTTTAATAACCCTTTTATGGTAATGTATCCTTCACCATATAGTGTTGGAAATAGAAACACCAAAGCTCCCAACATCAAACCACCAACAATCACTTTGGTATAAGGATGTTTTATTTTATAGAATAATCCTTTTACTGCATAATTTGCTTTGGTAAAATAGATGGAGAACAAACCAATAAAACAAGCCAGTATGACATAGTAAAATAAAGCATTAACCTTCCATCCTTCTGTAACCAAAAAGAAAAGCTGTTGGGTATAGAATAATCTTGCCACTACCGCTGCAGTTGCAGCTGACAACAGAAGCGGAATAAATGCAGGGATGGTAAATTCAGGCAATAGAATTTCGATGGCAAAAACAATTCCCGCTACCGGGCTATTAAATGCTCCTGCAATACCAGCTGCAGCCCCACAAGCCACCAGCATTGTAATTTCGCGGTACGATAAACCCAATACACGGCCAAGATTGGAGCCAATGGCTGAACCGCTGGTTACAATGGGTGCTTCCAAACCTGTCGATCCACCAAAACCAACCGTAACCGCTGCGGTTATAATCTGCGAATAAATATTGTGTGCTTCTACCTTACTCGATTTTTTTGAAATGGCATAAAGTAAAGGGGTTAAACCCGTTTCGAACTTCGTTTTACGGATAAAGTATTTGATGTACAGTACCGTTAAGAAAATGCCGATCATCGGAAAAATAAAATACAGATAGTATTTGTATTTCCAATGCCAATCAGACTGAAGAAATTCTTCGATGTGGTGGGTTAAACTTTTTAAAGCAGCGGCAGCCAATCCGGCCAAAATCCCAACAATTACGGCAAGGATAACTAAGAAATTACGGTTTGATATTTTAGATTTCCGGTACTGGTTAATCTTATCAAGGTAATTTACAAATCTGATGTACATTCTATTGTTTTTTAAATAGAGGGCGATGCCCAAAAGTAACAAAAACAAAGAGAGAAGCCAATTTAAAGGCCTCTTTTATGCATCAAATTTGTCCAATAATTTAATTAATGTTGCAAAATCTTTAGGGTATGGCGCATCAATCACAATATCCTGATCGTTAAGTCCCTTAAAAACCAAATGGCGGGCATGCAAAGCAAAACGTTTCATAATGGGTTGCTCCTCTTCACCCTTGGTTAATTTATAACCCCTTTTAATTGAAGAAAGAAAAACCGGTTTACCTTTATACATATCATCCCCCACAATAGCAGCCCTTTGCGTAGCCAGGTGAATACGGATTTGATGCATACGGCCTGTTATTGGCTTACATTCCACCAAAGTATAGTGTTTATAATATTTTAACGAGTCGAAAATAGTCTCTGCTCTTTTGCCTTCTGCCCTATCAATGGTTACATTTTTATTGCCATCGTTCAAAATGGGCAGATCAACTGTAAGCTGGTCAAAAATTACGTGTCCATCTACTACCGCATGATAGGTTTTATTCACTTTTCTTCTTTCAAATTGCATGGAAGCATGGCGGTAAGCTTCAGGGTTTTTAGCAATAATTAAAGCACCAGAGGTTTCTTTATCCAAACGGTGACAAACCTGTGCATCATCGCTGTATTGTTTAGCCAGACGTAACACATTGGTCTCTCCAGATCCTCCTCGTTCATCGAGTGAGGCTAAAAATGGAGGTTTATTGATCACAATAAAATCGTTGTCTTCGAAAAGAATAAGGTCTTTAAAATTTGGAAATTTCAAACTGTGCTGTAATTAATGAAGCGCAAAAGTACGATTTTATTTTTTCTTACAGTCGACGTTGCCCTTAATTTATTCATCTTGCCAGCGTGGGTAATCATCCTTTCGACTGAAGCGCAGCGAAATGGAGAAATCTGAATCATCAAATTTTTCTACAGCAGTCGAAATGAAAAACAAAAAAAGCCGCCCCGATGTTTGATCAGAACGGCTTAATACCTTTAGCTTTTATAATTTAAGAAAGCTCAAACTTATAACCTACTCCTTTTACGGTTGATACATAAGTTTCACCTAATTTTTCTCTTAATTTACGGATGTGCACGTCAATGGTCCTATTGGTTACCACTACTGAATCTTCCCAGATATTTTTTAGGATCGATTCGCGTGTATATACTTTTCCTGGTTTTGACGCCAGTAAGTACAAAAGCTCAAATTCTTTTTTAGCCAGTACCACTTTGTTGCCGCCTTGAAAAACCAAATAAGCTTCACGGTCGATTACTAAATCGCCAATTTCCAATTTGTTTTCAGATACTTCTTCCGTACCAGTATTTCTTCTTAAAATAGCATTTATACGGCTAACTAAAGCACGTGGTTTAATTGGTTTTGCGATATAATCATCAGCACCTACATTAAAACCTGCAATTTCTGAATACTCTTCACTTCTGGCGGTTAAGAAAACCATAAATGTATTCTTAAACTCGGGTATTGCACGCATTAAACGGCAAGCCTCAATCCCATCCATTTTAGGCATCATAATATCCAGGATAATCAAATCCGGATGTACCTTTTTCGCAACAGTAATTCCTTCCTGGCCATTGGTAGCTGTGAAAACCTGATAACCTTCTTTTTTAAGATTATATTCAATAAGCTCCAGAATATCTGGTTCATCATCAACAATTAATATTTTCTGACCTGCGTTGTTCATAGTTAAATATTTGTTACGAAAGTAGTGTCTATGATGCAATATTTAGTTAAGTATAAGTTAAGAAATTGTTAATTACTTAAATTAGTTTAACATGGAATTTTTTTTAACGTAACGTTTTAGCTAAAAACCCTTCCAGTTCGTCGCCACGCAAGTTTTTAGCTACTATTTTTCCAGCAGGATCAACCAGATAAGAAGTTGGGATGGCTTGTACCTGATATTTTTTTACCGTTTCGCCGTTAAAGTCTTTTAATTCTGATACATGTGTCCAGGTTAATCCATCTGCTTTTACTGCTCCTAACCATGCAGCCTTATCAGTATCTAACGAAATGCCAATAATATCAAAGTTCTTATTTTTATATTTATTGTAAACTTTAACTACGTTCGGATTCTCCTGGCGGCAAGGCTGGCACCATGATGCCCAAAAATCGATCAGTACGTATTTCCCTTTATAATCTGATAAACTTACCGGTTTATTTTCTGCTGTATTAATGGTAAATGCCGGAGCAACCTGCCCCACCTGAACCGCTTTTAAAAGCGCCATCTGTTTTACAAAAGCATCAACCGTAGCATTACCTTTAATTTCTTCTTTAACTTCATCTGCAAATTTCACCAGTTCTCCTTCAAATTCTTGTGGACTTAAAGTATTCATGGCATAGAAACTGGCTAACGTACCTTTATTGTCTTTAGCAAATTTAATAATCTGTGTATTCAGTTGGTTGATATAAGATTCGTACTGAGGTTTCATCGATTCTAACACAGCGGCCCTGTTTTGAGGTTGTGTTGCCACTTTTGCTTCAAAATCGGCCTGCAATTTTTCTACCTGTTTCGCGAAATTATTTCTAATGGCATTCAGTTCTGATAATTTTTCTACCTCATTCGCTCCTGAAATTTTATACGCCATGGTTTTATCAGCCAAATCAGCCTCTAATTTAATTTCATCGCCATTTTTTGCAATTAACATAAACTCATGGTTACCTACCGATACCCTAAAGAAATCAACCGATGGAGTTTTACGGATGAATTTAAATTCACCTTTTTCTGATAAATTAGTTGAATCGATTGCAACCATATTGCTATTTTGCATGCCGTATAAAAATACTTTCTTCTCCTTACCCGGATTTTGGAAAGTTCCGTCAATCGTAAAGCTATCTTTAGATTTACATGCAGTGAAGGCAATCGCGATCAGCATGATCAGGCTCAATTGTTTTAGTCTCATTATTTCAGTTTTTCAAGTATTAATTCATTTATTTTTTTAGCATCGGCTTTTCCTTTGGCTAGTTTCATTACCTCACCAACAAACAAACCTAAAACGCCCTTTTTACCTTTCTTGTACGCTTCTACCTGTTGAGGGTATTTATTTAACACTTCATCAATAAAACCACTTAATTCGTCTCCATTTTCAGAAATAAGTAAGTTTAATGATTGCGCTAAATGGGTCACGTTTGCATTTTCCTCTGATTCAATAGCTGGAAACAATTGTTGAATGGCAATCTGCTGGGTGATTTTTTTATCATCAACCAAATTAATTGCCTCGGCCAACTGTTCAGGTTTTACTTTAAACCCGGCAATGCCAATCCCTTTTTCATTTAAAACAGCCCTTATTGGACCGATTAGCCAATTGATCAGGCTTTTTTTATTGTTTACAACCGGTTTGGCTGTATTAAAATAAACCAGAAGATCTAAATCCTCTGCAAATAATGCTGCATCTGCCTTGCTGATTCCAAAATCGGCAATCATTTGCTCCGAAATTTCATTTGGCAAAGCAGGCATCAATGATTTGATTTCTGCCAACCAACCATCTGAAATATGAATGGGTTGTAAATCAGGATCAGAAAAATAACGGTAATCATTGGCTTCTTCTTTGGTACGCATTGGAGAAGTAGTTCCTTTATCAGCATCAAAATTCAAGGTACTCTGAATAATCCTTCCACCATTGCTAATCACTTCTACCTGGCGGCCAAATTCGAAATCCATTGCCCTACGTACGTTACGCATCGAGTTTAGGTTTTTTACTTCGCAGCGGGTTCCAAATTCGGTAGTGCCTTGCTGGCGTATAGAAATATTGGCATCGCAACGTAAACTGCCTTCTTCCATATTGCCGTCACTTACATTTAAATGCCTTACCAGTTTCCTGATTTCGCTCAGCAATACCGAAGCTTCTTCCGAACTGCGAATATCTGGTTCGGTTACAATCTCGATTAATGGCACACCTGCACGGTTCAAATCAACCAACGAATAGTTATCGTCCTGATCATGAATGCTTTTTCCAGCGTCTTCTTCGAGGTGGATGCGATTGATTCCAACTTTCTTCTTAGAACCATCAGCCAATTGAAGTTCTAAAAAGCCATTTACACAGATTGGTTGATTATCCTGAGTAATCTGATACCCTTTTGGCAAATCAGCGTAGAAATAGTTTTTCCTGTCGAAATGATTGATCTGGTTAATGGTACAATTTAAAGCTAAACCAATACGGATAGCTTTGGCTACCACTTCTTTGTTTAATTTAGGTAAGGCTCCGGGCAGTGCCAACGAAACCGTAGATATATTTTGATTAGGTAAAGCCCCAAAAGATGCACTATCAGTAGAAAATATTTTCGTATTTGTATTTAACTGAACGTGGATCTCTAATCCTGAAATGAGTTCGAAAACAGTTTGGGGGCTTGTTTCTTGTAAAGGCATTTAAAGCTTCTTATTGTTATAAGTTTTATTAACCAAAGGTACAGTGCAATACAGATTTAATCTATGGTTAAGTATTAATGTGTCAAATATAGTTATTATTTAGTCTTTCGTTAAAAAAGGCTTGATGGAGAAATTTTTAAAAACTCTTGCCATGGCAATCCTCCGGCTCCAACTAAAAGTATTTTATCTGGCTTATACATTTTGCTAAAGGCATCCATTCCAGATGTACCTGTAACCAATCCTGTACTTTTAACTTCTATGCCGATTACTTTACCACGTTTTTCTAAAATGAAATCTACTTCATCGTTTCTGTGTCTCCAATAAAATACTTTGTAACCTTCTACAAAAGAATGATTTAATAGGTGCGAACCTATTGATGATTCGACCATTCTCCCCCATTCTGCCGGCTGTTTTCTGATCTCTTCGAAGAATTCATTTCTTTGAGCGCTTACCAAAGCATTATTATGCACCTGGAATTTTGGACTGGATGAACGTTTACGGATTACATCAGCAGCAAATTTTTCAATACCACCCAGCAAACCTGCGGTATCTAATAATTGTAAATAATGCGACAATGTTGTGGTATTACCTGCATCAGCAAGTTGGCCTAATATTTTGGTGAAAGACAGGATCTGACTGGAATACAGACAACCCAATTCAAACAAACGTTTCATTAAAGCAGGTTTGTCTACACGGGTCAGCATTAAAATATCTTTCGAAATACTGGTTTCTATCAATGCATTAGAGACATAGTTTTTCCACCGCTCTTCATCATTAATTAAGCCCGCAGAACCTGGGTAACCACCAAACCATACATATTGTTCGGCAGTAAAACCAAAAGCACTTTCCAT
This sequence comes from Pedobacter sp. MR2016-19, assembly GCF_014947265.1. NCBI lineage: Bacteria > Pseudomonadati > Bacteroidota > Sphingobacteriia > Sphingobacteriales > Sphingobacteriaceae > Pedobacter > Pedobacter sp. MR2016-19. Next base: position 57,643 of record NZ_JADCNK010000005.1, on the reverse strand, counting down.
TTCAGCAAAACTCCAATGCCCTAAATAAGTTAATTCGAATCTTCCAGCTAATGATTCAGTTAGTCCTTGTTGAATGAGCAGTCTGGAAGATCCCAATAAAACTACTTTTAAGTTTACTCCATTTCGCATGTCTTCATCCCATAAGCGCTTCACAATTTCACTCCAGTTGTCTATCTTCTGAATTTCATCAATAACAAGAAGATATTCATTAACTCCAGGTTCTTTTAGTACTTCTCTGGTATTAAACCAAATTAACTCTATCCAGGTTCTATCTGAAGCAGCAACAGCATCTGCAGACTCAAATATACAAGGCGTATCAATTTCTTTGATCAATTGACTGATCAAAGTTGTTTTGCCTATTTGCCGGGGGCCAACAAGCACCTGAATAAACCTTTTTGGTTCATTCATTACCTTTACAAGCTTCTGTAAATAAGATCTTTGGAACATTTTAAACAATTTACTCAATAAACTGAGTAAATTTACTCAATGCGTTAAGTAATTACAAATGTTACTTATTTTTAATTCTCATAATATGATTTATAAGGAAATATCATCAAATTGATTAATTAAAAATTATTTCATAAAACACTAAATATAAGTAAGTTATAATGGTTTAAACAATTTACTCAATATATTGAGTAAAATTACTCAGTTACATATTAATAGTTAAAAAAATGTTAAACGGGATTTTATAATTAAACTGCAACCAAGTATCGTAGTCTATCTAACCAAACACAAAAGAAACCTTTAATTAAAAAGTTATGAAAAAGTTAGTTTTATTTGCCGCAGTACTGATGGTTTCATTATTCGGCATCAACAATGCAAAAGCACAGGTTAGCTTAAATATTAATATTGGCTCACAGCCAGTTTGGGGACCGACAGGTTACGACCACGTAGACTATTATTATTTCCCTGATATAGATGCTTATTATTATGTTCCTTCAGGCCAATACATTTATTCGAATGGTGGACGTTGGGTTTGGACAAACAATTTACCTGCCCAATATGGGAACTTTGATTTATACCGTGCTTATAAAGTGGTAATCAACGAACCTAAACCTTATTTGAGAAATAATATATACGTAACCAGATATAGTAAATATAAAAACTATGGTGGTCGTCAAACCATTATCAGGGATAGTAGAGATACTAAGTACTATGTTGTAAAAGGACATCCTAATTATAACCAAAGGCCTGGAAGAAATGTTACTGTTATCAATAACCGCCCTAATCGTGTAGTGCGAAAAAACGTAATAAGACCTGCTCAAAATAATGGACGTCCTCAATTTAACAATGGTCGAGATAACCGCCCGGATAGGGATAACAGAAAAGGCCGTGATAACGAACGCCATTAAAATTAATATTTAGTTGTGGTTAAAGGAGTTTCGAAAGAGGCTCCTTTTTTTATATGTCTGTTACAATAGAAGTTTTGGCACAGCATTTGAATTAATGAAGTACACACAAATAAATAGATTATTATGAAAAAGCTATTCATCATTTCCGCGATTTTAGGTATCGTGGCTTTAACATCTAATCAATCTAACGCTCAGGTAAGTATCAACGTAAATATTGGCGCGCAGCCTGCATGGGTTCCCGCGGGTTATCAGAACGTTGATTATTACTATCTCCCAGAGGTACAATCTTATTATTACGTACCGCAAAGGCAGTTTGTTTATTTGAATGGCAACCGATGGACAAGATCGAGATATTTACCAGCAAGGTACAGAGGTTATGACCTGCGTCACGGGCGTAAAATTGTAATGCACGGAAATAACCCATATCGCTATTATAACATACATAGAGTAACCTATGTTAGCCGCAACAACTATTACCGTTCATCATACGGTGGTGGCGATAGGATCAGATATCGCGGTCCAAAAAATCATTACGAACCTCAGCATGTAGATCACAGACATCATGATAGAAGGGTAAATTCAGGTTTATTCTCCAGAGGACACCGGGAAAAACATGGTCATGGCAGACATTAAAACGAAAAAAGAGGCTTTTAGCCTCTTTTTTTATGGATATACCTGTTAATAAGATTGCTTCGTTGTTCCTCCTCGCAATTGACGATCTTAAGGAATAAAACTTTCTGCTTTTTCCAACACAACTTTTAATCCCGCTGGATTTTTACCGCCTGCTGTAGCATAGAAAGGCTGTCCGCCGCCGCCGCCTTGAATTTCTTTACCCAATTCGCGAACAATATTTGAAGCATTTAATCCTTTCGTCACCAGTTGATCAGAAAGCATTACCGTTATCCCTGGTTTACCATCAATTTCTGTTGTGAAAACCAGAAACAGGTTATCAACCATATCTTTCAAAGAAAAAGCCAGGTTTTTAATTGCTTCGGCACTTTGCAGATCGATGTGTTTTGCAATCAGGTTGATTCCATTAATTCCTCTTACATGGTGAACGATTTCATGTTTCAAAGTATTTACACGTTCTATTGTCGATTTTTCGATTTCCTTTTTCAGTTTTGCATTTTCATCCAATAAAGCCTGAACAGAAGCTGATAAATCTTTGCTCCCGTTTAATAAAGCTTTTAACTGTCCTAATTCTTTTCTTTGATCTAAGAAAAACTGCTCTGCTTTATCAGCGGTAATGGCTTCAATACGGCGAACACCTGCGGCAACGGCACTTTCAGAAATAATCTTGAATGAACCGATTTGTCCTGTAGCTTTTACATGTGTACCACCGCAAAGCTCTTTCGAAAAATGATCGTCAAAAGTAATCATACGAACAAAATCGCCATATTTTTCACCAAACAGAGCCGTTACACCACTTTCAATGGCATCCTGGTAAGGAACATTACGTTGTTCTTTTAACTTAATATTCTGGCGGATTTTCTGATTCACAATTACCTCAATCTGTGCTAACTCCTCGTCAGTAACTTTAGCAAAGTGAGAAAAGTCGAAACGCAGGTAATCTGCATTAACTAACGAACCTTTCTGGTTAACATGTTTGCCTAAGACCTGTTTAAGGGCTGCATGCAATAAGTGTGTGGCAGAGTGGTTATCTTCCGTTAAAACACGTTTATCTTCATCTACAACTGCCCAGAATTTGCCTTCCAGATTATCGGGTAAGATATCGGTAAAGTGAACCGTTAGTCCGTTTTCTTTTTTGGTATCGGTAATATCTACCCAAAACTGTCGACTATGGTCTTCTAAACGGCCTGTATCGCCAACCTGACCACCGCTCTCTGCATAAAAAGGCGTTTGGCGTAAAACGATCTGATATTGTTCTTTCCCTTTAGCTTTAACTTTACGGTATTTTAAAATTTCTGTTTCGATTTCTAAATCATCATAACCAACAAATTCGCTCTGCTCATCAGTATTTACGATAATCCAATCGCCCGTGTCAATGGCAGTAGCAGCACGGCTATCGTCTTTTTGTTTTTTCAATGCCTGTTCGTAGCCAACCAAATCAACACTCCAGCCTTTTTCTCTGGCCATTAATTCTGTTAAATCTACCGGAAACCCAAAGGTATCTGATAATTCGAAGGCAAAAGCTCCTTCAACCACATCATCATTGGCCTGGTATTTTTCGAAACGTTGAATTCCTGTAGATAAAGTTCTTAAGAAAGAAACTTCTTCTTCCATCACTACTTTCTGAACGAAATCCTGTTGAGAAATCAGTTCATCAAATACACCTTTAAATTGCTCAGCCAATAAAGGAACCAATTGATTCAAAAATGGCTCTTTAAAGTTTAAAAATGTATAAGCATAACGTACAGCCCGGCGTAAAATCCTGCGGATGACATAACCTGCTTTATTATTGGAAGGTAACTGACCATCGGCAATAACAAAAGAAATAGCACGGATATGATCGGCCATTACGCGCATGGCAATATCTGTTTTCTCGTCAGCACCGTATTTAATTCCAGCTTTTTCAGAGATAAATTGAATCATTGGCTGAAAAACATCGGTATCGTAGTTAGAGGTTTTTTCCTGTAAAACACGTACCAAACGTTCAAAACCCATTCCAGTATCAACATGTTTGGCGGGTAAACTTTGCAATGAACCATTTTTTAAACGGTTAAACTGCATAAATACATTATTCCAGATTTCGATTACCTGGGGATGATCTGCATTTACCAGGGAAGCACCATCAACTAAAGCTTTTTCTTCATCGGTACGGCAATCTACGTGGATTTCAGAACATGGTCCGCATGGTCCGGTATCACCCATTTCCCAGAAATTGTCTTTTTTATTTCCAGGTAAAATATGGCTTTCATCCACATATTGTTTCCAAAGGTCATAGGCTTCCTGGTCTTTTTCCAGACCTTCCTTCTCATCGCCTTCGAAATAGGTAACATATAATTTTTCTTTCGGGATTTTGTAAACCTCGGTCAATAATTCCCAACTCCAGGCAATGGCTTCTTTTTTGAAATAATCGCCGAAACTCCAATTACCCAACATTTCGAACATGGTATGGTGATAAGTATCAATCCCCACTTCTTCCAGGTCGTTATGTTTGCCCGAAACACGTAAACAGCGCTGGGTATCAGCAACACGAGAATATTTTATGGCGGCCTCCCCTAAAAACAGATCTTTAAATTGGTTCATACCCGCATTGGTAAACATTAAAGTTGGGTCGTTTTTAACCACAATCGGTGCTGAAGGAACAACATGATGTTGTTTCGATTCAAAAAAACTAAGGAATGCCTGTCTAATCTCTTTTGCTGTCATTTCAATATTATTGGAGGGAACAAAATTAAAATTTTATTGCGTTAATAAGGAAAAATCGAGCTACATTTGAATACTTTAATTAAACGATATAAAACACTCATAATCAACTACAAAATATGCCGTATAAAGAAAGAGACATTAATAAAATGTATTATACCATGGGTGAGGTGACTGAAATGTTTAATGTCAACGCATCGCAGATTCGTTTTTACGAGAAAGAATTCGATATCCTCCAACCCAAAAAAAACAAGAAAGGTAACCGCCTTTTTACACCAGAAGACATTGAAAACCTAAAAATCATTTTCAACCTGGTTGATGAAAAAGGTTTTACATTAAAAGGTGCCAAAGATTATTTGAAGAACAATAAAACAGGTGTTAGAGAGAATCAAAAGATTATTGATTCATTAGAAAAACTGAAAAGTTTTTTAGTAAATCTGGCAGAAGAACTTTAGGTACGCTATACTATTATAGTATAGATCTCTTTGCATTTATTGAAGTATTTAAGTAATTAAAAAAAATACATTTTTTGTAGTTTTTTAATTATTTCCCTATATTAGGATCACCAATACAAAATCACCCTATTTTTTATTAACCAGTTTAAACTCTGCTTATGAAAATATGGTATGTATTGTTGCCTGTTCCTTTTTCCCATTTTTTAGTTCCCAAAAAGCATTTGGGTGTTGGCTTATCTGCATTATTTTGTAGTAAGCTATCGCAAGTAAATTCCTTTAGAGGTTCCTTGTTCCGTAGCCGGGATCTGATCATTTCACGGCTAACTGACATTTATGATAAATTTATAACTGGAAGTGGTTATGCATTTAAGTTCTTAACTGTTGCCCTTGTAATGGTTGGATTTATGGCAAATGCCCAAACCAACACACAGGAAATAGCTATACGTGATATTTTGGAAAGCATGGCTGAAAACCTCCCCGATGATTACGATATGACCGAGTTGGTTGATGTGTTGGAGAAATATCGTAAACACCCAATTAACCTGAATCGCACTTCAGTAGAAGAATTAAATACTTTGGTATTCCTGTCTCCATTACAGATTGGTAATTTCTTTACCCATTTAAAGGAAAATGGTCTGCTTGCCGATGTGCTGGAATTACAAAGCATTGCTGGCTTTGATATTAAAACGATTCAAATGCTGCTCCCATTTGTAACATTAACCAATATTGCCGAATATCAGCAGCTCAGTTTTAGAAACCTCGTGCATACTGGTGAAAATGACCTGATGATGCGTTTCGCGCAAACTTTACAAAAACAAAAAGGTTATACTGATTTACCAGGCAACAGGTATTTAGGTTCGCCAGAGCGATTTCAGATGAGATACCGGTATCAATACAGTTCAATTCTATCGGCGGCCGTAACTTTAGATAAAGATGCAGGAGAAAAATTTATCGGTAAGCCTTTCGATTTTTATTCAGGAAATATTGCACTATTCAAATTAGGTAAATTAAAAAAATTGGTAGTTGGCGATTATACACAACAATTTGGTCAGGGCTTAACCTTATGGTCGGGTTTTTCTTTTGGTAAAGGACCTGATGTAACCAGTGTAGCTAAAAAAGATTTGGGGTTAAGGCCTTATAATTCTACAAACGAATATTCCTTTTTTAGAGGCGCTGCCGCAACGATTAATTTATTTAAGAATGTAGATATTACTCCTTTTATTTCGTTCCGCAATCTTGATGCGAGTCAAAAGTTAGATTCTGAAGGAAATTTAGTTCAGTCTACGATTAATCAAACTGGCTTGCATAGAACGCCTACTGAGATTAAGAATAAAGGTGTTTTGGCACAGCGCGTATTTGGTACAACGATTCAATATACCAAAAACGAACTTGCCGTTGGTGCAATCGCTTATCATACCAATTATAAGAATCGTTTTATTACGCAAACTGCAGCTTACGATCAGTATAGTTTCACAGGTAAATCGTTAACTAATTTGGGTTTATATTATAATTATACCTATAAAAACATGTATCTCTATGGTGAAGGAGCAAAAGGTTTGGGTGGTGGCTTTGCCTATATTAATGGAGTACTAATTAGTTTGTCGTCATCAGTTTCTGCCGCCTTAACCTATCGCAATTATGCTAAAGATTACCACAGTTTCTTTAATCAGGCAGTATCCGAATCAACCGAAGCAGTAAATGAAAGAGGATTGTATGCGGGCTTAAATGTTAACCCGAATAAACATTGGGCCTTTTCTTTCTACGGCGATTTATTTCGGTTCCCCTGGTTAAAATACCGGGTTGATGAACCTTCAAAGGGCTACGAAGTTTTAGCTCAGGCCATTTATATGCCAAGCAAAACCTTTAAAATTTTAGTTCGGTTTAAATCAGAAAATAAACAACAAAATACCGATGTGGATGTTCCTGTAAATTTTTTAGATCCTGTAAAAAGAGAAGGTTACCGGACCGAGGCAAATTGGCAACTGAACAAGAATTGGCACTTTCAAAACCGGATAGAGGTTTCTCAATATAAGAAAGGAAGTGCAAACAGGGAATTTGGGTATCTCATTTATCAGGATATTGACTATTCGCCAATGTTCGCTAAGTTAACCGGCAATATAAGGTTTGCCTATTTCAATACGCCGAGTTACAACAGTAGAATTTACGCCTACGAAGATGATGTTTTATACAGTTTTGCTTTTGGATTGTATAATGGAAGAGGTTTCAGAACCTACCTCAACCTGAAATACAACGTAATTAAAAAACTAAATGTTTGGATCCGATATGGGTTATTTGTATATAAGGACGTAGAAACAGTAGGTACTTATCTGGACGAAATTAAGGGTAATAAAAAATCGGAAGTTAAAATTCAAGTACGCTATCAATTTTAAACAATGTTTAAGACCGAGTATATTTTTGTCAGGATCTTGGTTCCTTTTATTTTGGGCATCTCTATTTTTTATTTCTTCCCGGCCTTAGCATATATTAAATGGTTGACCTTAACGCTAGTTGTTGTTTTACTAAGCATTTTATTTTTAAACGTTACTTATAAAAGATTCAATATCTATCGTTACAAAGGTGCAGTTGGTATTTTGATTTACATACTTTTTTTCAACCTTGGCAGTTTGTTTTGCCTGCTCAATAACGAAAGTTTAAACCAAAATTACTTTGCAAAAACCAATTGCAATTATTTAAAAGTTTGGGTTAACAATGAGCCTCAGCAAAGTGGCAATATTGTGCGCTTTAAAGCAAAGGTAAGATCTGGATATCAAAAAGATAAACAGATCAGCTTATCAGGACAAATGCTGCTTACCGTAAAATTAGATAGCCTTAAACCTATCCAACTAAAGTATGGAGACGAAATGATGATTTCGGTTAGCTATACCGAAGTGGAACCGCCATATAATCCTGCAGAATTTGACTTTAAAGCCTGGCTAGGCAGTCAGAATATTTATCATCAGGCATTTATAGATCAGAATCATATTGTTAGCACCAAAAATAATGTTGGTAATCCGATTATAAAGATGGCCCTAAACTTAAGAGAAAAACAAGTAGCAAAATACAGGACATTAATTAAAAGTGATGAAGCTTTTGCTGTGGCCTCTACCCTCATTTTAGGTTACCGTGCCGATTTAAGCAAAGAAACTTTGTCGGCCTATTCCAAAACAGGAACCATTCATGCTTTATCGGTATCAGGAGCGCATGTAGCTATCATCTATGTTGTTTTAGATTTTATGTTCTTCTTTTTGAATAAGAATAGGGCATTAAGAATATTGAAACTATTACTCCTCTGTACTTTGATTTGGGGGTATGCTTTGTTAACCGGATTATCGCCTTCTGTTGTTCGCTCAGCTATAATGATCAGTATTTTAATAACGGCTAAAGTTTTATCTAAGAAAACCAATAGTTATAATGTTTTGGCCTTTTCCGCATTTTGTCAACTCATTTACAATCCATTTTTAATCTGGGATGTTGGATTTCAACTCTCCTACCTGGCGGTATTTGGACTAATTTATCTTCAGCCCAAAATCTACAATCTTCTTTATACTGAACATAATTGGATAGATAAATTATGGAGTTTCACATCCATGTCTTTAGCGGCACAAATAGTCACGTTTCCATTAAGTATTTACTATTTTCATCAATTCCCATTTTACTTTCTCTTTGCTAATCTTTTCATCACTATTCCATTAATATTAATGATGTATTTAGGGATTGTAGTATTAATCCCATCATTCGGGTTTCTGGCGCAGATTTTCGAATGGATAATAAACTTTACGAATGCTGTATTAAAATGGATTGCCAGTTTGCCATATGCCAGCTTTTCATCAATATGGATTAATATGCCTGAATTTGCCTTGTTGAGCCTTTCGCTAGGATTGTTTATTTATGCATTGACAAAATTTAACAAACAACTTTTATTCTCTTCTTTATTTCTATTTGTTTGTTATCAACTTTTGATTGTGCGCGATGATCTAAAGGTTTTTCACCAGAGAAAAATCATTTTCTTTTCCTTAAGAAAAAATTATGCTGCTGCATTTATTAATGGAAAAGAAGCTGTTTTAATTTCAGATTTAAATAGTGAAGATAAAAACTATGTTTTCTCTGTTCAACCTGCATTAGCCCAATTACAATTAAAGAAGATATATTTTATTAATTTCAAGAAAGACACTGTTTTAAGGCATTTTACATTAAAAAACAACCAGATTACATTTTTTCAATATAGGATACTCCTGGTTGATGAAAAACTGAACAATAAAAAGATAAATGGAGATGCTACCTTTTCTAGTATCTGGTTAAGCGGAAATACTAAATTTAATTTAGGCAAAATAGATACTGGTATAAAATATAAAACATCAATAATAGATGCCACTAATAAAGATTATAAAATCCAGATCTTAAAGAAGGGCATGGAGAATAATGATAAAGATGTACATGTTTTAAAGAAAAATAAAGCATATTTGGTGCAACTAACCCAATAACATGGAAAATTTGGTTTTATATCAGGTTGCTGAAAGAATAGCAACGATAACGATCAACAGACCCGAAAAGAGAAATGCGTTAAACCCTCAACTTATCGCTGAATTAACTGCCGCATTTATAAGGGCATCAGAAGATGACCAGGTAAAAGTGGTCATATTGAATGCAAATGGTGATGCTTTTAGTGCTGGTGCCGATTTAGCATATCTTCAGCAATTACAGCACAATACATTTGAAGAAAATGTGGCTGATTCTGATCGTCTAAAAAAACTCTTTACAACTATTTATTACTTGCCCAAGGTGGTTATTGCACAGGTAGAAGGTCATGCCATTGCTGGTGGCTGTGGTTTGGCAACGATATGTGATATCGTTTTTGCTACTCCTGAAAGTAATTTTGGTTATACTGAAGTGAAAATTGGTTTTGTGCCCGCTATAGTTTCTTGTTTTTTAAAACAAAAGGTGAGCGAATCCATCGTTAAGGAAATTTTACTGACTGGAAAAACTTTCTCTGCAGAGCAGGCATTGAAATATAATTTGATAAATTTTGTAACAAATTCATTCGATATTCATCAAAGGGTAAGAAAATTTGCATTAAGTTTGTGCAGCGGGAGCTCTGGTAATTCGTTAATGATTACGAAACAATTGATTACGCAAACAACCAATCCCCTATTGGAAAAATGCTTGGAAACAGCGGTACAGATCAATGCCCGTGTAAGAGAAAGTGAGGATTTTAAAAAGGGGATTTCTTCGTTTTTGAAAAAAGAAAAAATTAATTGGTAAATAACTTAAACTAAAATAAAAACATGTTCAAATCAATCAAAACTAGTGTTGTAGCTTTAATCTTAGTAAGTACTGCTATAATTGCTCATGCACAAAAGAAAATTGCTGAAGGTACTTTGGTATTTGCTGTAACAGCTAATGGCGCAACAACCGACGTTAAAACTAAATTTAATGGAAACTTAACCAAAATAGAAATTGAAAATGGCCCTGCCATGGTTAACATTATTTCAAATACGGCAGAAAAAACCGGATTATTATTAATTGACGTTCCGGTAGCTCAAAAACAGTTTGCAGTAAAGGTGAGCAAAGCAGAAACAGAAGCACAGGAAGCTTTATTGCCAAAATATTCTGATTATAAAGCAACTGGTGAAAAACAAACAATTGCTGGATTAAGTGCTGAAAAATATACTTACAAAGACGATAAGGGTGGAGCTCATGAATTATGGGCAACAAAAGATGTTGATATTGCTTCAATTACCAATGGTGGTTTCTTTAAAGGCTTAGGTGCACTTCCTGTAAAATATTCTGCAGTAATTAATGGCGTAAATTCAGACCTGGTACTAAAATCTCTTTCTGAAGCCAAAGTTGGTGCCATTAGCACTGAAATTCCTGCCGGTTACGAAGTAGTAACCATGGAAGAATTGAAAGCCATGCAAGGTGGTGGTGAATAATTAACCAATTCCAGATAATTTACGGCTTTTTAACTGCCGGCTTTTTATTTAAATTAGCCGAAAAGTTAAAAAGCTTTTTTTATGCCCCAAAATTATATATGATTAAAAACTTATTACTCAGATTATCAATTGCCTGCATCGCAATATGTACGCTAATTGATGCAAAAGCCCAAAGTATCAACTGGGCAAAAGATGGTAACTCCTACTACCAGATTGCAAGCGGAGAAATTATTTCGGTTACCCTCCCTAAAAGCGACAAAAAAACAATTATTTCCAGAACGTTATTAACGCCAGCAGGAAAAGATAATGCCATTGCGGTAAGAAGTTTCCAATTGTCGGATGATGGTACAAAAGCATTAATCTACACCAACAGTAAAAAAGTTTGGCGTTATGATACCCGTGGCGATTATTGGTTGGCAGATTTAACCGCTAACAAGATTACCCAGATTGGAAAAGATAAACCTGCATCATCTTTAATGTTTGCAAAATTATCTCCCGATGGAAGTAAAGTAGCTTATGTAAGCAAACACAATTTATATGTAGAAAATATTGACGGAACTGGTGCTAAAGCCTTAACTACTGATGGCACAGACCGCATGATCAATGGTACTTTTGATTGGGTTTATGAAGAGGAATTCGATTGTCGTGATGGTTTTAGGTGGAGCCCTGACGGGAAATCTATTGCTTATTGGCAAATTGATGCGACCAAGATCAAAAACTTTTTGATGATCAACAATACTGATTCGATTTATCCGTATACCATTCCGGTTGAGTATCCGAAAGTTGGCGAAAATCCATCTGTTTGCAAAGTTGGTATAGTTGATATCGCCACTGCGAAAACAAACTGGTTAAACGTTCCGGGCGATAATATCCAGCATTACATTCCACGCATGCAGTGGGTACCAAACAGCAACAACATTATTTTACAACAGCTTAACCGTGAGCAGAACGAAAGTAAAGTATTTATCTGCAATGCCAGTACCGGAGATGCAAAAGCGGTTTATACTGAAAAGGCAAAAGCCTGGATTGATGCGCAGGATGAATGGAAATGGTTAAACGACAATAAAGAATTTACCATCGTATCAGACAAAGACGGTTGGAACCATTTGTATAGAATCAGTATTGATGGAAAAAAAGAAACATTGGTTACAAAAGGTAATTATGATGTAATTGATGTGAAGTTGATTGATGTAAAAAACAATACGGTTTATTTCCTTGCTTCACCAACAAATGCCACTCAGAAATATCTTTTTAAAACGAAGTTAGATGGCAAGGGAAAATTAGAGCAGGTTACCCCTTCTGTTTTACCAGGAACACATAATTATGATATTTCTCCAAATGCTGCTTTTGCCCGTCATACCTATAACAGTTCAATCGTAAGGCCAATTACCGAGTGGATGAACTTTACTACAGGTAATCCATTTACGATGGATGGAAGCATAACTACCCAATTATCAAAACAGGAAGCTGCTAAAAACAAAGTTGAGTTTTTCAAAGTAACCACTGAAGATGGCATTGAAATGGACGGATGGATGAAAAAACCTGATAATTTTAATCCTGCTAAAAAATACCCAGTTGTATTTTATGTTTATGGTGAACCTGCTTCGCCTACAGCAGCAGATACTTATGGCGCCGGAAGAAACTTTTTATACGCTGGCGATATGGCCAAAGATGGTTATATCTATATTTCAATGGATAATAGAGGTGCCCCTGTACCAAAGGGAAGCACTTGGCGTAAAAGCATTTATAAAAACATCGGCGTGCTTAACATCCGCGATCAGGCCATGGCAGCCAAAAAACTATTGGCTACCAATGCTTTTATGGATAAAGACCGTGTAGCCGTTTGGGGCTGGAGCGGTGGCGGTTCGTCTACCTTAAACCTAATGTTCCAGTATGCTGAAATTTACAAAACAGGTATTGCTATTGCAGCGGTTGGCAACCAGTTAACTTACGATAATGTTTATCAGGAACGTTATATGGGTACACCTTTCCCAAGTAAAGAAGCTTATGTAAAGGGCTCTCCTATTACTTATGCCAAAAACTTAAAGGGAAATTTATTGTACATCCACGGTACCGGCGATGATAATGTACACTATCAGAATGCCGAAATGTTGATCAATGAACTGATTAAAAACAGAAAGGTTTTTCAACTGATGAGCTATCCTAACCGTACACACAGTATCTCAGAAGGTGAAGGAACAAGCGAGCATTTATCGTTAACCTACACTAAGTTTTTAAAAGAAAACTGCCCTCCGGGAGCAAGATAGAAAATTTTAAAAAGCAGCTTTCGGGCTGCTTTTTTTTATGCGATAAAACTTTGGGTAAGCATAGCGGTTACAATAGCTATCCCGAAACTTAACAAAGTTCCGATCAGTACATATTCGGTCAGTTTCAGATCATGCTTTTCTTTTAGGTCGCCAAACCTGAATATCGATTTTGCGGCAAGTAAAAAACCAACGGCCTCAAAATGATTGGTAAGTATAAACAGAAAAATCAACGTCCTTTCCAATATCCCAATGTATTTACCTGCATTCTCTAACGATTTTGGACTATCAGGCTGATTATCCGGGATCCATTTAGCAATGATCACCTTCATTACAATTGATGTAGGCATGGTTAAAAACAAAGCGCCTGAAATTAACACCCAGGTATGTGGATCGTTTAAAAAACCAATATCCAGGCTTCCTTTATAGAAAAGATGCCACACGGCCACAATCGAGCTAAAGTGCAAAACCTGATCAGCAAAAAAGAGTATACGGGCATTTTTATTGGTCTGAAATATGGATTTTAACGCATCAATGATCAAATGGATTATACCTATTGTTAAAGCCGTTTTCCAAACATCAAAACTTAAAAAAATAACAAATATCAGAGCCACATGTATCATTACATGCAAATAGAGCTTGGTTGATTTTAATTTTTTTCTTTCCTTATCTTTTACCCAGGCATTTGGCTGCAAAAAGAAATCACCGATTAAGTGGGCAATAATAAGTTTGATTAAATAGATATCCATTATTTCAAAATCATTTGGTTCAATTTTTTACGGTAAAGCCTGTCCATTTCCATTATTTCGGTATAATGTGCGCGTTTTAGCGCTTCGCTTACCGAAGATTGCGTTCTGCCTGAAATGGCTGCAAGTTCGCTTTGTAACAGGTTTTCATTTTCGAGTGCAAGCTTTACCATTTCTGCGGCTACTATCCCCCAGCTATCCATGGCAATTAACGACAGTTTAATTACCACATTAATTTCTTCATCAAAATCAGGATAATCTGTTTTAATGGCTAAATTGGTTTTGGCCTGTTTTAAACTATCAAAAGCTGCCCCCGAGTTAATAAACGCATCTCCACTTGATTCGGAAAGCTTTTTCCGTTTGTTTTTTATCCCGCCAATACCAATGCCCATCCTTACGTCGGCAGGTTTGTTTACCCTTATACAAGCTTTTAAATAAGCTGCAACTTTAATCGCATTTTCCGGCTCAACCTCAACCTGAAAACTATCCCCACGAAAGATTTCCCATTTTCCATGCTGGCCTGAAGTTGCTTTTAACGCTGTTTTTAAGCTCAACAACCAGCTGTCTTTAATCTTTCTCGAACCTACAATATCACCTGTTACAATACAAATCATATTACAATATCGAACTTATTATTCATATTGCAAAACTAATATCGGCTAATTAGCCGATATTTCGATTTATCGGGTAATTAGCCGATATTTTAAATTATCGGGTATTTACCCGATAATGATTTAAAACTAATCAATAAATTTATTGTTTAGTTAGTTATGGCATTAATAGAATTTACCAAAAGAGGAATTTACTGTGAGCAGGGCGATTTTTATGTAGACCCATGGTTGCCAGTGGATTATGCCGTAACCACACATGGGCATAGCGATCACGTCCGGTTCGGAAACAAATATTACCTCTGCCATACTTTAACCAAACCCATCATCAAACGCAGGATCAGCGAAGATTTAAACGTAGAAACATTGGAATATGGAGAAAGCATTACCCGCAATGGAGTGAATATTTCATTTTTTCCTGCCGGGCACATTATTGGTTCGGCACAGGTACGCCTGGAATATAAAGATGAAATTTGTGTCATCTCTGGTGATTATAAAATTGAAGATGATGGTATTACCACACCTTTCGAGCCTGTAAAGTGCCATTCTTTTGTTTCTGAAAGCACTTTTGGTTTACCTGTTTACAAATGGCAAAAGCAGGAAATTGTTTTTAATGGCATCAGGAGTTGGATAAGTGATAATATTACACAGCAAAAAACAAGTGTATTAATTGCCTATAGTTTGGGCAAAGCACAACGTTTAATTAAAAACCTGGCCGGCGATACCCCTATTTATGTACATAACAGTATTGCCAACCTAAATGAAGTGATTATAGAAGCCGGTGTAAACCTTCCAAAAACCATCAGGATTACCCCCGAAACCACTAAAGATGAATTACAGAAAGGAATTGTAATTGTACCGCCTGCCATGCGGGATAGCCGTTGGATCAAAAATTTATCTCATCCGGTTACTGGTATATGTTCTGGCTGGATGCAGGTACGGGCACACCGCCGCTGGCAAAGTGCCGATGCTGGTTTTGCACTCAGCGATCATGCCGATTGGCCCGGTTTAATGGAAGCCATTACTGCAACAGGCGCAGAAAAAGTATATGTTACACATGGTTTTACAGCTGCTTTTAGCCGCTTTTTAAATGATGAAGGTATAGAAGCTGCTGAAGTGTTAACTAAGTTCGGGCAAGAAGATGATGAGGAAAATAAAGTTGATCTGGTTGATCAAAACGAAATTAAATAAGGATGAAACGTTTTGCCCAATTGATCCAACAGCTCGAACTGAGCAATAAAACCAATGATAAAATTGCGGCATTGGTTGATTATTTTAACTATGCCGATGACAAAGATAAGGTATGGGTTATTGCGTTATTTACAGGCAAAAAGCCTAAAAGGCCAATTAAATCGGCCTTGCTTAAATACTGGGCGATAGATATTACCGAAACCCCTGAATGGTTATTTGCCGAAAGTTATGCCAATGTTGGCGATTTAAGTGAAACCATTGCGCTGTTATTGCCCCCTGCCGAAAACACATCAAATTTACAATTGCATACCTGGATAGAAGAGTTGCACGATTTGGAAGGTAAAGATGATGAAACCAAAAAAGAATTTATTTTAAATGCCTGGAATAAACTAGAAACACAGGAACGTTTTATTTTTAACAAACTAATCTCTGGAAATTTCAGGATTGGTGTTTCCAATAAAATGCTGGTGAATGCACTGGCTAAACAGAGTAGTTTAGATAGTGCGCAGATTATGCACAGCATCATGGGTAAATGGAATCCTTATGAAATTACCTTTCACGAACTGATCAATGGTATCCATGTGAATACCGATAATTCCTGGCCTTACCCCTTTTGCCTGGCTTATGCTTTAGAGCAGGAACCTGAAAAACTGGGAGACATTTCTGAATGGCAGGCCGAATGGAAATGGGATGGTATCCGTGGGCAGATTGTAAAACGGAATGGAGAACTCTTTATCTGGAGCCGTGGAGAAGAACTGGTTACAGAACAGTTTCCTGAATTGCATTTTATGATCGATGTTTTGCCTGATGGCGTGGTTTTGGATGGCGAAATACTGGCTGTGCAGGATAAACAGGTGTTATCATTCAGTACATTACAACAACGCTTAAACCGTAAAACGATCAACAAAAAACAGCTTGAAGATGCCCCTATTGGCTTTTTTGTTTATGATATTTTAGAATATGAAGCCAAAGATTTCAGAGAGGAACCATTAAGCGTAAGACGAAAAATACTTGAGCAATTGATCGGTGATTTAGATGAAAGTCATGTGATAATATCTCCTGTAATCAATTGCAGTTCGTGGGAAGAATTGGCTGATTTAAGACAAACTTCGAGATCGATCAATAGCGAAGGGATCATGCTAAAAAAGCTGAGTTCTCATTACCATAGCGGTAGGAAGCGTGGCGATTGGTGGAAATGGAAAATCAATCCCTATACTGTTGATGCAGTAATGATATACGCTCAAAAAGGAAGTGGCAGAAGGGCCAATTTCTTTACCGATTATACCTTTGCAGTACGCGATGGAGAAAACCTGGTAACCATTGCAAAAGCCTATTCGGGATTAACGGATAAAGAAATTAAAGAAGTAAACAGTTTTGTAACCCGTAACGCGATTGAGAAATTCGGTCCGGTACGTACAGTAAAACCCGAACTGGTTTTCGAAATTGCATTTGAGGGAATTGCTGAAAGTAAACGGCATAAAGCAGGTTTAGCTTTGCGTTTTCCACGTATATTGCGTTGGCGAAAAGATAAAAAAGCAGATGAAATTAATACGCTGGAAGATTTAAGGCAGTTGCTGCAATCAACTTTGTAATGCGATTCCATGGTTTGTATCCTCACAGACCAAGGGAGATTTAATAGAATTGTTATTAGAAAAGCAGGTTTCTGTGTGCATCTGAACCGAAAGTCCTGCCATTCGCTTTATCCCGATAGAAAAAATCGGGATGCTCGCTACTGTCAGGTTTAGCTTACTTAGGTATGCCTGGCGATTTTAAACCCGACAGGAGCGGCACCCTTTTTTGCTGGAATATAATTAATGTTAAAAGAAAAATCGCAAAAAAGGTAAAGCGTATGGCGGGGCTGCTGTAATCGAAGGACTACTATTATTGTTTTTCAAAAAACTAAAACTTATCAATATAAAACCTATAAGGAAATAAATTGCGCATGGACCAAACCAAAACCAAAGGTTATAAAAAGATAAAAGCCTGGCTAAAGACCAATAAACGTAAGCCTTTTCAGTTCCAGGAAGATGCCTGGCAGTATTATTTGAATGGTTACAGCGGTTTGGTAAATGCGCCAACGGGATTTGGGAAAACTTTTTCTTTATTTCTAGCGGTGGTGATTGAAGCTTTAAATGCCTCAGAAGCGAACAACAAAAAAGCTAAAGATCGTTTGCAGTTAATCTGGATTACCCCACTCCGCTCTTTGGCCAAAGATATTGCAAGGGCCATGCGCGAAACTTTATTGGAGCTGGAATTAGATTGGCATGTGGGCGTCCGCAATGGCGATACCTCTCAGGCAGAAAAATTGCAGCAGAAAAAATCGATGCCCGAAATTTTATTAATTACCCCGGAAAGCCTGCATTTGTTACTGGCACAAAAGGGTTCCTCAACCCTGTTCCGAAATCTTAAATGCATTGTGGCGGATGAATGGCATGAACTTTTGGGCAGTAAACGTGGGGTATTGGTTGAATTAGCCGTTTCTCGCATTAAAGGCTTACAAAAGCTTGAAAAAAAACAGTTTTTGAGGGTTTGGGGAATATCAGCAACCATTGGAAATATTGAGGAAGCTTTGGATGTATTAGAGCCAAACTTAGAAGCCAAAAGAATCATTGTTAAGGCCGATCTGGAAAAGAAAATCCAGATCAAATCGATCTTACCTGATGATATTGAAACATTACCCTGGGCCGGACATTTAGGCTTAAAACTGGCCTATAAGCTTTTACCCATTATTGAGAAAAGTAAAACCACATTAATTTTCATCAATACCCGGGGGCAATCGGAAATGTGGTATCAGCATTTGTTGAATATCGAACCAGAACTGGCAGGTCGGATTGCCATACACCATGGATCAATAGATTTTGAGTTGCGTAACTGGATTGAAGACGCCTTACATACCGGACAGCTTAAAGCCGTTATTGCTACTTCCTCGCTGGATTTGGGCGTAGATTTTAAACCTGTTGATACCGTTGTTCAGGTAGGATCGCCAAAAGGTGTTGCCCGTTTTTTACAAAGGGCGGGTCGCTCTGGCCACTCCCCGCATGAGGTATCTAAAATATATTTTTTACCTACTCATGCTTTAGAACTGGTTGAAGCGGCAGCAATTAAAGAAGCGGCTAAAACCAACAATATAGAAAGCAGAGAGCCTTTTATTATGGTGTTTGACACCTTAGTTCAATACCTGGTTACATTGGCCATAGGCGACGGATTTGATGATAAAGTTATTTATGAAGAAATTAAAAACACACATGCTTTTAAACTTATCCTTCCTGAAGAATGGACCTGGGTTATGCAATTTATCACCTCTGGAGGAGATAGTTTAAGTGCCTATACCGAATTTAAAAAGGTAGTTAAGGATGAAGATGGGCTTTGGAAAGTGAAGAGCAGGCAATTGGCCATGCGACATAGGTTACATATCGGAACAATCGTAAGTGATGCGATGCTGAAAGTAAAATTCATTTCTGGTGGTTATATCGGAATGGTTGAAGAATATTTTGTTACCCGCCTGAAAGCCGGCGATAATTTTCGTTTGGCGGGCAGGGTTTTAGAATTTATCCAGGTAAAAGATATGACTGTTGTGGTAAGGGTGAGCAAGCAAAAAAATGCAATTTCGCCAAGCTGGAATGGTGGCCGCTTACCCTTATCATCAAATTTAGGATCAGTTTTAAGAAAAAAATATAATGAGGCGCTAGATAAAACCCATCAGGATGAGGAATTAGATTCTGTTTATCCATTATTCCTATTACAGGAAAAGCGATCTCATGTGCCCAAAAACGACGAATTACTGATAGAACTCATTAATAACAAAGAGGGTTTTCATTTGTTTGCTTATCCATTTGAAGGGCGTTTGGTGCATGAGGTTTTGGCAGCGCTGGTAGCCTATCGTCTAAGTAAACTGCTACCCATCAGTTTTTCTATTGCCATGAACGATTATGGTTTTGAACTTTTGAGCGAAATAGAAATTCCAATGGACGAATCGATTGCATACGAGGTTTTCTCCCCTAAAAATTTAACGGAAGATATTACATTAAGTATTAACTCCACGGAAATGGCCAGACGAAAATTTAGGGATATTGCCTGCATTTCTGGCCTCGTTTTTCAAGGCTATCCGGGTAAATATGTAGCCAATAAGCACCTCCAGTCATCCGCTGGTCTATTTTTTAATGTTTTTAGCGATTACGATAAACATAATTTACTTTTGCGACAGGCTTACGATGAGGTTTTTTATCAGCAGCTGGAAGAACCCAGGTTAGCAGCCGCTTTAGAAAGGATTCAGAATGGAGCGATTATTATTACCAATCCGAAAAGTTTTACCCCACTATCTTTTCCAATCAAAGTAGACAGTTTGCGGGAGAATATGAGTTCAGAAGAATTAGAACAGCGGATTGCCAGAATGAAGGCCGAATCTGAGAAAATTAAATAAATACATCTTCTTGCGACCTGTCGAAAATTAAAAGATCCTTCGACAAGCTCAGGATGAAATAGCATAAAATAAATGACCATTACAAGCCAGGGTGAAGAACTGATTTTAGATAAAGAAAGGGCTTTATTTTTACCCAAGCATCAACTTTTAGCCATAAGCGATTTGCATTTAGGTAAATCCGCACACTTCCGTCAGGCCGGTTTGCAAGTACCTGCTACCATTGCGCAAACAGATCTTCAGCGTTTAAGTTTATTGATTAAACAGTATAACCCAAAAACACTGCTGATTAATGGTGATATGTTTCATCATGGTTTAAATACTGATATTGATGAATTTTTAGCATGGAGAAAACAATATCAGGAACTTAATCTTCTATTGGTAAAGGGGAATCACGACAGGCTTTCGGGTGCCAATTATGCTGCGATGAATATCGAAATACATGAATCAAATTATTGTTTAGGGCCTTTCTGTTTTATCCATGATGCACCCAACTGTACCGATGAAGAATTATATCCTATCAGTGGCCATATCCACCCAGGTGTAACTATAGTGGGTAAAGCGAAACAAAGATTAAAATTTCCTTGTTTTTATTTCGGCAAGGATTATGCTGTTTTACCTGCTTTTAGCTTGTTTACAGGGCTTTATACTATCTATCCGAAAGCAAACGAACGTATTTTTGCGGTAACGCCTAAAAGTGTTGTAGAAGTTTAGTGGCTAAGTATGTGTATCAATCACCTGCTTCAATTGCGAAGCTTGTAAAACACCACTTTGCCTCCATACCTGCTTTCCTTTTTTGAACAGAATTAAAGTAGGAACACTTTGAACATTGAACGATGAAGCGGCTGGTTGATTTTTATCGATATCTACTTTAATAATCGATACTGAATCTACCAACTGCGATTTTAATTGTTCCAAGATCGGTTTCATCATTTTACAGGGACCGCACCACTCAGCAAAAAAATCTACCAATACAGGTTTATCACCGTTAATTAAATCTGAAAACTTAGACATGATATTTATCTTTATTTAGAAACAACAAATAATTGGATTGGTTTTTAACCAAAGAAGTCAAGTTTTTTAAAACTTGACTTCTTAATGTATTTTCGCTCTGACAATCAGCGATTATTTAAGCGCTTATTGGCAATTCTGCAGCTAAGGCAGCAACCCAACCTTCAAACAAAGCTTTTTCGATTTTGATTACTTCAGCTGCATGATTTTCCCAATCGTCAGAAAAACTAACCAATTGATTCATCATTTCTTCAAGGTGCCCTTCTTCTTCCAAAATAATAGATTTTACGTTCACCTTGCTTTTAGCTTCATCTAAAACGGCCTGATAAATTGGATACAGTTCATCTGCACGCACTTCGATGGCGTAAGTCACAAATAAATACGCCGCGAATTTTAAGTCATAACCGGAAAGATTAAATACAGCTTTTAAATAACGGCAAACCGCAATATCTAAAGCATGTAAATAGTATTTTGTATGATTTGGAGATAACAACTCGGCATTGGTATAAGTTTTACAAAGTGCCTCGTCAATCTTCGAGATCTGCTTTTTTAAATAATAAGCATGGCGGTGTTCTTCTGCAGCGTGTTTAAGAATAATCAGGTTTACATTTTCTTTATGCTCTGAAGCTGAAATCTTCTTTGCACCTGCATTTTCCATATAAGACAACGTATTTAACCATTTGGCATGCAATATATTATCTGAAACTATCGATTTTAAATTTGACGCTAACATTCTTAATTGTTAAACTGGTAATTGTTGGTATCAAGCCAACTGAAAATTTTTAATTGAAAACTGCAAACTGAATTAAATTTCTCTGTTTAGGTCCCAGCTTTCTAAATAATCTGCAACTCTCCGCACAAACATTCCTCCAAGAGAACCATCTACAACCCTGTGGTCGTACGATAATGATAAAAACATCATATGCCTGATCGCAATCACATCACCGTGCTCGGTTTCCAACACTGCAGGTTTCTTTTTAATGGCGCCAACTGCCAAAATTGCCACCTGTGGCTGGTTAATAATTGGCGTGCCCATTACATTTCCGAAACTACCCACGTTGGTTAATGTAAAAGTTCCACCTTGCGTTTCATCAGGCTTTAATTTAGAGTTTCTCGCTCTTGCAGCCAAATCGTTAACTGCTTTTGTTAAGCCAACCAAATTTAACTGATCAGCATTTCTAATTACAGGAACGATTAGATTTCCACTTGGTAAAGCAGCAGCCATACCAATATTGATATCACGTTTTTTGATAATCTGTGTTCCATTAACTGAAACATTGATCATCGGGAAATCCTTTATCGCTTTAGCAACTGCTTCTACAAATATTGGAGTAAACGTTATTTTTTCATTTTCACGTTTCTCGAAACTATTTTTTACTTTATTACGCCATAAAACCATATTGGTTACATCGGCTTCAACAAAAGAAGTAACATGCGGAGAAGTGGTTTTACTCATTACCATATGATCGGCAATCAGCTTGCGCATCCTGTCCATCTCAATAATTTCGTCGCCACCACTCACACTGGTTGTTGAGGTTTTATTTACAACCGGTGCTGAACTTACTTTATTTTCTACTATTTGGCTTATTGGTGGAGCAGGTGGCGTTAAAACAACTGTTTTAGTTTTTGAAATGGATTCTCCATTATTGTTATCAGCGATATATACTAACAAGTCATCTTTAGTTAACCGTCCGTCAGCACCAGAGCCTTTAATTGCATCTAACTCAGCTAATGAAATATTTTCTTGAGCAGCAATACTTTTAACCAGAGGGGAATAAAAGCGTTCAGACGCGCTGAAATCAGTTGCTACGTTCGCATTTTCTGATGGTAGTTGTTCAATACCGGGAATAGTCTCAATTTTTTCTTCAGCTATTGGTTTTTCTGCAACTGTAGCTTTAGTTGTAGCGTCATCTCTGCCTTCGGTTTCAATAATGGCAATTACATCGCCCACCTGAGCAACTTCATCTGCAGCAAATAACTGTTTTACCAATTTACCGGCAACCGGAGATGGAACTTCAGAATCTACCTTATCAGTAGCGATTTCCAGAATGGTATCATCTAAATCAATAGAATCACCTGGTTGTTTTACCCATTTAATCACCGTTGCTTCCGCAACACTCTCACCCATTTTTGGTAACAATAGTTCGTATTGAGCCATATTAAATTACAGTATTTTATATTGGTAACGCTACAAAAATACAGTTTTTATTCTTTCTAAACTGTTTCTTTAAGGAGATTTAATAACATGGCCAATGCCGATGCAGCAGAACGTTCAATGTTTTGAATCCGTTTGTTACTGAAATTAAACACCTTAGCTACAGTTTTGTTTTTTGAAGAAATTGCAATCCATACTGTACCAACTGGTTTATCTTCTGTCCCACCCCCCGGACCAGCAATACCACTAACCGCAATTGCATAATCTGTTTTAAAATGTTTAATTGCACCTTCTGCCATTTCTGTTACAGTTTGCTCACTTACGGCACCGAAAGTGTTTAACGTACTTTCTTCTACGCCAAGAATAGATTCTTTAAGTTCGTAAGCATAGGCTACTGCCCCGCCCCAATATACTGAAGAAGAACCAGCGTGTTGCGTAATTAAATGTGCAATGTAACCACCGGTACAGCTTTCTGCTGTCGATAAAGTAAGTCCTTTACTTTTCATCAGGTTCAGAATCGCTTTTTCAAGGGGAATATCTTCATCGGTTACCACAAACTTATTCACTTTTGATATGATCTGTCTGGCGTAAAGCTCAATCTCTTTATGTAATTCTGCTTCATTATCGCCTTTGGCTGACAAACGTAAACGTACTTGCCCTAATTTTGGCAGATAAGCCAGTTTGATATGCTCCGGTAAGTTATCTTCTATTTCCTCAATCTCTTTGGCTAGAAATGATTCGCCTATATTGGCAGTAAGAATCGTTTTATGAATAATAAACGGCAACTTAAATCTGCTTGTAATTCTAGGTAGAATTTCATCATCCATCAGGTACATCATTTCGTAAGGCACACCTGGCATGGATACAAAAATGGTGTTGTTTTGTTCAAACCACATGCAAGGCGCAGTACCATTTTTATTTACAATGACCTCACAACCATCAGGAACATCGGCTTGCTGAATATTGATATCCAATAACGGACGTTTGTATTTTTCGAAAATCTGACGAACAATTTCCAATGCATCGGGATCATTACGAAAGCCCATATTAAAATACTTTGCCAAAGTTTTCTTGGTAATATCATCTTTGGTGGGGCCCAGACCACCAGTAATTAAAACAAGGTCTGCTCGTTTTTCGGCAAGTTCGAGTGCTTCTAAAATATGTTGTTCATCATCAGAAACTGAGGTGATCTGCTTCACGGAAACGCCAATTAAATTTAACTGTTTAGCCATCCAGGCAGAATTGGTATCAACGATTTGGCCAATGAGTATCTCATCACCAATGGTAATTATTTCGGCTAGCATAAATTTATCGGTATGTGCTGTAAAAACCCTGTCTTTTGCTCAATTTTAAATCCTGTAATATCGATGCCTTAACTTTTATGGTAACAGAATAACTCTTGTAAGCACCATATGGAACCCAGTTTACACTCATATCCCAGCAATGTAAATCGCGGTAAATTGCTAAATTCATTGGCGTTAAGCCATTATTCTTAAAATCGTAGCCGGAGTTAAAAGTAACCTTCCATTTTGGTGTTAAATTAACATCACCATTAAAGTTTAATGTATTCGAAATTGTATTGTTGTTTCCATCATTTGAATATTGAAAACTATATGAAAACGAGAAATTCCATGGAATGTTAAAATCAACAAATGCATTCGGATCACGGCTTATAGCCGCCAATTGCTCAGACTGTATATCGGTCAATCCCTTTTTGTTGGCTGCCTCTCCCAATTTGTCGTTAGCCTCATTTTTACGTTTTAACGCCTCTGGGTTTAAACTGTAGTCGAATGAGAAACCAAAATTAGCCAGGCGCGGTAAAAATTTACCACTTTGCCAGAAATAACGGTCTTGTCTGATCTGCCGTGTAGAACCTGGTATAGTATCTGCTCCCAGTGTATAAGGATCTAAGGTTCCGTTGTAGTTAATCCCCAGTTTATCAGTAAACTGAGATCTACCACTAAAGCCGATAGTCGATAATTTGTAGGATGTAGCCAGGAAATTATATGAACCACTAAAACTCAAACCCTGGATGATTGGAATCTTTTTTGAGCCTGTTCCTGTTGTATCATTCTTATTCCTCACCTTTAGTTCGACTGTATTATCCAAGCCAAAACCAATAGATGCATTGGCGCCACCAAAAGAGCCTGGCTGTGCCATACCATCAAAAATAGAATATTTTAAAGGTTGCCCGCTTATATAAATTTGATTCCCATCCTGATTTATTGCGGGTCTAAAAGGCCCTGCCCCTGCTTTGGTAAAATCCGGAGAGTAAGAGAAAGATACATTTGGGGTCATTACATGCCTCATTGCCTGTATCTTACCGGCCGGATTAAAATCTCTTCTTCCGTAAATTTTAGTCGACATACTGGTTGACAAACTGTAACTACCTGCTCTTTTAAAGCCACTAAGAGTATCTTCTCTAAAAGAATAAGTATTATCCGCATAACTGGTATATCTTCTGTTTACACTCTGGAAATTCCAGACTTCGTTGTAGGTACCGCCCAGGCTAAAGTTAAGATATTTCAAAGCTGTGAACGACATATTTATAGGAATACTGTGCGAAAAGCCACTCCTTAAACGTTTCAAACCGTCATTTTGAAAAAGTAAACTGTCAAAAGTATCAATTCGGTTTGTTCCCTGTAAGCTATAACCTACCGTAATTTTTTGATACCATTTTTGCTCGCCTACTGCATTTTTAGAGCTAAATGGGTTAAATGTAGGCACGTTGAAAGTCATTTCAGGTAACCTAAGCGATATTGCTCTTGTACTTAAAGTCTGATCACTTGATGCAGACAAAGAGAAATTCATACCGTTCGAATAAGCCTTGGCATAACTGATACTACTACTTGTAGAATTGGTTGCAATCGTATTAATATCATAGCTGGCACCAGCAGCAGTATTTTTATAGTATCCTTTTCTTCCTGTTGATACCAATCTTACACTGGCGCTAAATGTAGTCCCAGGATTGGCATTGGCATTTTGGCTATGACTCCAGTTAATGCTAAAGTTTTTGGTTGGGTTTTTAAAAGCTTCAGTACCTTCTAAACCATCTTTGAAACTAGAGTAAGCTAAGTTGATATTACCGTTGTATTTATATCTTTTGGTATAATTACTCAGTACGCTTGCTTCATAAGAGCCGTTGGTATAAATAGAACCTAAAAGTTTAGCATCCCAATAATCGTTTAATCCGAGATAATAACCACCGTTCTGTAAGAAAAACCCCCTTGTCGCATCTTCACCTGGTGTAGGAAGGATTACGCCTGATGTTCGTTTGTTTGGTTTAGGAAAAAATGCGAATGGCAGCCCCAGGAAAGTAGGAATGTCTTCAATAATCATGTAAACTGGCCCGGTAATAATCTGTTTTTCTGTTACTACCCCTTTAGAAATCATTAATCCAAAATGCGGATGTGGAAGATTACAGGTACTGTACATTACATTTTTAATGTGCAGCTCATCATCTATTTGCTTTTTACTCTGTCCGCCAGAGAAGAAACCACCTTCCTGCTCCGAAAAAACACCATATACTTTGGCCCGGGTTGTTTCTGAATTGTAAAAAATAGAATCGGCTATGGCAGTCCCCTCGGCACCTGATTTAAAGATCGGTTTTCCGGTATATCTGCCAGTTTTTGGATCTTTAACGCCACGTGCGAAAATAGAATTTTGCTTTTTATCATACTTGATATACGCCGCATCTAGCTCAAAATCACCGTATACCACCCTTGCGTTTCCATATAGATAGACAATACTTTTATCGGCACTCATTTTTACCGAATCCTCTGCTTTGTATTCTACTTTCTGGTCGATACTACTATTATTTTTACCTGTCTTTTTAGTCGTATCCTTTTTGGTTGTGTCTTGCTTTATGATTTGTTGCAATGAAAAATGAGAAAATGCGTTAGCTTTACCAACAACAAGTGTTAATAAAATGACAGATATTAATAAAATAGAGCTCTTAAGGAGTTTCAAATTCGTGTTTGAATGTTATTTTTGCACCGATGTTTAATCAAAAACGTTCAAAATTAGTGAAAAATATACCATTGATGTATCTTAAATCCATTTTAACAATTATTATTTATTTAGTGTTATCAAATTCGTTTGATAATCAGGCATTTGCACAGGAATATAAAATTAAAACAATTGTGATCGACGCCGGTCACGGTGGTAAAGATGGTGCAACCCATGGAGTGTATTCTAAGGAAAAAGATGTGGCACTTAAAACCGCATTAAATCTTGGCCGCGCGCTTCAGGATAGTTTGAAAGATATTAAAGTTATTTATACCCGCGAGTCGGATGTGTTTATTCCTTTATATGAGCGTATCAATATTGCCAATAATGCAAAGGCCGATTTATTTATTTCCATTCACTTAAATGATATGCCTGTTAGGGTATCAAGAGTGGTAGATTATTATAAGAAAGTACGGGGTAGAAAAGTACCTGTTTACAGAACGGTTACCTCTAAGAGTACCTCAACAAGAGGAACAGAAACCTTCGTATCTGGAACACGCCGTTTAGGTGAGCAGGATGAGGTGATCAAAAGGGAAAATGCATCCATGTTTCTGGAGGAGAATTATCAGAAAAACTACGAGGGTTTTATTGCAAATACCCCTGAAAGTGACATTATGTTATCCTTAATGAAACAAACCAATAGAGATAGAAGTTTAAAATTTGCTTCAATGCTTCAACAGGAATATGTTAATGCTGGCCGGATCAACCGGGGCGTACAAGAGAAAAGCCTTGCCGTTCTGGCCCGTGCTGCGATGCCTGCTGTATTAACGGAAATAGGTTTTGTGAGTAATCCGGAAGAAGAGGACTATATGAACTCTGCTGAAGGACAAAATGAAATTGTGAGTGGCATTATTAAAGCGATTAAAAATTATAAACGTATAGCCGAAACATCATTTTAATATCCTAATGCATGAAGATTAAACTTCTGATTACAATACTTTTATTTTCGTTACTGGTTGTTGAAAAAGTATCCGCCCAAAGTTATAAGATCAAAACAATTGTTATTGATCCTGGTCATGGTGGCAGAAAACCTGGTGCCTCCGGTAGTTTTTCGAAAGAAAAAGATATTTCGTTAAAGGTTGCTTTGAAGCTAGGTGCATTATTAAATGAGGAAATGCCCGAAATTAAGGTAATTTTCACACGAAAAAAAGATATAGACGTTGATTTATACAGAAGGGCCGAAATAGCGAACGAAGCTAAAGCAGATCTTTTTATATCTATACATTGTAATTCAATGCCTCCGGGTAACAAACATATTAAAGGTGTTGAAACATTGGTTGCAGGATCGCACCGGTTAAAGGAACAAGATGCAGCCATACGCGAGAATGCCGATATTAAATTGGAAAAGAACTACAAAAGTAAATATGATGGTTACGATCCGAGTAACCCGAGTAGTTTTATACTTTTATCGCTTTTAAAAAACACCTTTAGAGACAAAAGCATTAAATTTGCCAAATTAGTACAGAATAGTTATGTCAAAAGGGATGAACGATTTAGCCGCGGTGTTAAAGAACAGGGCGTTTTGGTATTGCAACGCTGTGGTATGCCTGCAGTTTTAACAGAAGTAGGTTTTATCTCGAATACAGAGGAAGAAAAATATATTAATTCGCAAAATGGACAGAACGAGATCGCCAATTCTATTTTGGAAGCAATAAAAACATACAAAAAAAATATTGAGGTTAAATAAGTGTCATTATAAAAGATAGTTATTTTAACTTTGAAAAAAATATAAATCAGATACCAAACAAATAGTGCCGCCTTTATGTATTTATAGGGTTTAGCACAATAAAAAAATAATACGCTCTAACAAGTGAAGAAAACATATTTCAGCACTTGTAGCCATTAAATAAAACACTCATGAAGATTAAGAACGAAACCAAAGTAGGTATTTTAGCTGCATTTGCCATTGCTTTATTAATAATTGGATATAATTTTTTAAAAGGAAATTCAATTTTCTCAAGTGAAACTACGTTATATGCAAAATATACCAGGGTTGACGGTTTAACTGTATCAAAACCCATTTTAATTAATGGTTATCAGATTGGCCGCGTGGCCAAATTGGAGCTACAGGGAGACGGCAGTATTATTGCTACGTTAAGCGTAAACAGCAAGTATGAAATTCCCGAAAACAGTATTGCACGCTTAGAAGGTACAGATCTTTTGGGTAGCAAGGCTATTGTAATGTCATTAGGTAACTCTAAAAAAATGGCTGAAGATGGCTTTACCTTAAATGCTAATGTAGAAAAAGGTTTAATGGAGCAGGTACAGCCGGTTCAAAAGAAAGCGGAATTAATCATTGGTAAAATGGACTCTATTTTAAGTAGTGTGAATTCTATCCTGAACCCTAACTTCCAGAAAAACGTTGATAAAAGTTTTAATAGCATTGCAGGTACATTAGCTTCGTTAGAAACAACCTCGAAAAAAGTTGACGGTTTAGTAGGTTCGGAAAGTAAACGTATTGAAGCCATCTTTAGGAATGTAGAAGGCATTACTGCCAATTTAAATAACAACAACCAAAAGATAAGTGATATTTTAACCAATATTAATACCGTTACCGACAAGTTTGCTGCTGCTAATTTTAAACAGACTTTAGATAACGCAAACAATGCTATTGCAGATTTACAAAGCGTAATTTCTGGAATTAAAAGTGGAAAAGGCAGTTTAGGATTGTTACTAAACGACGATAAAATGTATCAGAATTTAAATAATGCTTCAAAAAATCTTGATGAATTAATGATTGATTTAAAAGCCAATCCTAAGCGTTATGTACACTTCTCTGTATTTGGCGGTGGCAATAAAAAAGATAAGTAATTAATTTTTATAAATTCAAAAGCCTTACAGTTTTAAATTGTAAGGCTTTTTTTGTTCAATTCTATATGAATGTTTTTATGACACGTAAAATTGATTAGTTCAATTCTTTGTCATCCTGAATGCAATGAATAATCTTTAAACGAATTTAAAATTGACGGAATTAATTTTGCGGCAATTTGCGTAATCCGCGGGGAAATTTTCTATTGGGTTCCCGCAGATTTAAGAAGATAAACTCAGATTACACATCATCATTAGCTACACTTTACTTCAAAATAATTTGCACTTCGTTGCGTGCTCTGCGGTGAAATGGAAAATTTAGAGTCAGTAATAGAATTAGTTATTGCATAATCCAAGGTAAAAGCTTCTGTTATGAGGCCTCACAGATATAAGCAGATCGTATTTAACTTTGCTTTGAACCTAGCTCTGCGAATCTTTGTGTATTATCTAAGTGCGTTGCAGTAAAAAAGATAAAAATTCCTAAAGTTGAAAGGTTCTTCCCTCAACTGCTAACTCCGTATTTTCGAAAACAGACTGTGCTTCTTCTAAAAGCATTTGTAAGGTTTTGTAACGTGAAGAAAAATGGCCGATGAGTAATTTCTTCGCTCCGTTAATTTTTGCTACCTCTGCTGCCTGTAAAGCGGTTGTATGATGTGTTTCTTTAGCCCTGTCCAATAAGTCATGCATAAAGGTGGCTTCATGGTACAAAGTATCGCAGTCTTTAATGGTCGTAAAATAGCTTTCGTCAAACAAGGTATCCGAGCAATAGGCATAACATCGCGGTGCATCTGGCTCGGTAGTATAATCTTCACTTCGCAAAATATCACCATTGGGCAGTTCTACATCAATTCCTTTTTTTAAGGCCGTATAATAAGCCATAGGCACTTCATCAGTCTTCTCTTTTATTAATTTACGTTGTCGTTTCTTTTGCTGAAAGATAAAGCCTGTTGTAGGGATGCGGTGATTTAAAATAATGGTTTTAACTATTAAATCGTTATTCTCGAATATCTGTATGGACTGATCGGCTTCGATTGGAAAAAACTCAATTGGATACCTCAACATGGTATCAGAATATTTAAACTGGATTTCTAAAATTTCTAATAAAGGTCTGGGACCAAATATCTGCATGGGTTTTGATCTGCCATTCAAATGCAAACTGGAGAGCAATCCGATTAAACCGAAGTAATGATCGCCATGTAAGTGGCTGATAAAAATATAATCTATACGAGCTGCTTTAAGGTTGTATTTAGCCAATTGTTGTTGTGTACCTTCACCACAATCAATCAGGTAATATTTTTCATTACAATTTAACAGTTGTGCAGAAGGATTCCTGTTAAATACAGGAGTTGCAGAACTGCTTCCTAAAATTGTAACTTCAAATTTCATCATGATAAGATATAAAAAGCCTCGTAGATCTTTAGAAACTACGAGGCCGGAATGTTATTTAAATATTTTGTTATTTAGCGCCTCTAAACTCTTTCTCTAACTCATCCATAAAGATAAAATCAGTAGCTTCATCTATTGTATTAACAAACGTTACAGATTGAAATATGTTTGATAATTCGATAATTGATGCCAGCTCATCATTAATTCCGGTTACAATAAATAATCCGCCTGCCGATTTGCAAAGTCTGTCGCCAACCAATAAGCAGCTTAAATCCTGTGCATCACTACACTCTGTAACATAACTTAAATCAACAATGATGTTCTGAAATCCCCCTGCATTAAGCAAATAGAACTCTGATTTTAAACCTGGGGCATTGTCATTTGTAAACTTATGTTCTTCTAACTTTAAGGTTACATATTTATCGTGTTTATCTACTGAAAATTTCATCTCTCTAATCTTTATGGTACTAATGTATAAATTTCTTTCGAATTTAAAGTGTTTCTAAAGCCTTTAAAACATTAGTTTCAATGCGGCTTGAAATTGCATCAGCATCAGCTTTTATAAAGGTCTCCCCTACAATTTTTTCATAAAGTTCAATGTAACGTTCTGAAATTGAATTTACAATTTCCGGTGTCATTTCTGGAATAACCTGTCCATCTTTTCCCTGAAAACCATTTTCAATTAACCATTTTCTTACAAACTCTTTTGAAAGTTGTTTCTGTGGTTCATTGTTATCCTGGCGATCCTGATAGCCATCGGCATAAAAATAACGGGAAGAATCTGGAGTGTGAATTTCGTCGATAAGGTAAATTACACCATCAGCCATACCAAACTCGTATTTCGTATCAACTAAAATCAATCCGCTTTTTGCCGCAATCTCAGTTCCACGTTGGTATAGTGCATGAGTGTATTCCTCTAATTTTTCATAATCGGTTATGGAAACAATACCTTTTGCTAAAATATCTTCTTTTGAGATATCCTCATCATGCCCAACAGAAGCTTTTGTTGTTGGTGTAATAATTGGCTGAGGCAATTTATCATTTTCTTTCAATCCATCAGGCAAAGAAACGCCACATACCGAACGTTTTCCTGCGCTATATTCACGCCATGCATGACCTGCTAAGTAACCTCTGATTACCATTTCAACCTTAAATGGTTCACAGATACGGCCAATGGTAACCATTGGATCTGGTACATCTAAAACCCAGTTGGGAACGATATCTTGGGTAGCTGCTAAAAATTTAGCTGCAATCTGGTTTAATACCTGTCCTTTAAATGGAATCGCTTCAGGCAATACAACATCGAATGCAGAAATACGGTCAGATACCACCATTACCATAAACTGGTCGGCTATAGTGTATACATCGCGGACTTTACCCTTGTAAAAATTACTTTGATTTGGGAAATTGAAATGAGTTTCTTTAAGTGCTTTCATGAGGGGATAAAAATAGGGAAAAAGTCCGAAAGTCCGAAAGTGTTTAGTTCGAAGACAGCGGCCAGAAGATAAAATATTATAAAGAAACCTGCAGTTTGTAGGCTGCAGGTTTCTTTATCTTAAATTATTTAAGGCCTGTTTAAATTTTTCTGCTGAAATGGTGCTGATACATTTATTGTTAACCTGAATACCGATGTTATCATCCAATTTAATCAACTGAAGACGTCCTTTAAAAATATGTGCCTGATTAATATCTGTAAATGCAATTAAATTTTCAAGTTTTTCTTTTCTGCAAACCCATTCTTCATCATTTCTTGAAACGATCAACCGAATGGTTTGCTGCAATTTCTCAAAAGAAAGCTTTAAATTATTTTCCAGATAAATACTTTCCATAATTATGATGTGAGATGTATTGATATAAGATGGATGATGTTTTTAAAAGAATTAAATCTTTTCCGTTTTACATTATCCATCTTACACCTTCCATTTATTGAATATCACCATAAGCTTTTAAGATATCTTTAACCAGTTTATGCCTCACCACATCTTCGCCGCTTAGATAAATAATATCAATTCCTTTAATATCTTCTAAAATTCTTAAGCCATTGAATAAGCCCGACATTTGTTTTTTAGGTAAATCTATCTGTGTAACATCACCTGTAACAATAAATTTTGCGGTTGGCCCCATACGGGTTAAAAACATTTTTAACTGCATATCGGTAGCATTTTGAGCCTCATCTAAAATCACAAAGCAATTATCTAAGGTACGGCCACGCATAAATGCCAGGGGTGCAATTTCTATTGTACGGTTTTCGATGTAGAATTTCAATTTCTCAGCAGGGATCATATCATCTAATGCATCGTATAGCGGGCGTAAATACGGATCGATTTTTTCCTTTAAATCGCCTGGTAAAAACCCCAGGTTCTCTCCTGCCTCAACCGCCGGCCTGGTTAAAATGATGCGTTTAATTTCTTTGTTTTTTAAAGCCCTAACTGCTAGTGCTACTGCAGTATATGTTTTTCCAGTTCCGGCAGGGCCAATGGCAAACAGAATATCGTTTTTAGCAATACTGCTTACCATTTTACGCTGATTTGCAGTTCTTGCTTTTACCAACAGACCGTTTGTACCAAAAACAATCACTTCTCCTCCGCCACCTGTTGGTTGTTCTACATCTTTTTTTGTAACGCCCGCTGCCTTTGCACCTAATATTGTTTCTACATCATTATTGCTTAGCGAGCTATATTTTTCAAGATGCGCAATCAGTTGGTTAAACTTCTCTTCGAAAGCCTTAAGTTCCTGTTCATCACCGAGAACCTTAACATCACTCCCTCTCGCCACCAGTTTTAACTTCGCGAAAGCACCTTTAATCATTTCGTAATTCTCATTGTTCGGCCCCCAAAAGTGAGCAGGATTTACGGTATCCAGGGTTAATTTTAATTCGTTCAAACTGTAGTATTTTAAAAAGTTATCGGGGTATATTAATTAAAATTTGAATATTTGCAGACGCTTAGGCCTGTACACAAGAATAAGCAATAATAATGAATTTTTAATGGGGATAATTACTTTAACAACAGATTTAGGTTCAAAAGATTTTTACCAGAGTGCCCTTAAAGGTAGTTTGTTGAGTCTTATGCCAAATGTTAATTTAGTTGATATTACCCACGAGGTTCCATCATTCAATATTTCGTACGCTGCCTTCGTTTTAAAAAATGCTTATCCTTACTTTCCGAAGAATACCGTACACCTAATCGGCATCGATTCTGTGTACAGCGAAAACACCAAGTATATTGCTGTAAAGCACCGTGATCACTTTTTTGTAGGGGCTGACAATGGCATTTTCTCTCTTCTTTTTGATGATGTTCCTGAAGATGTGGTAGAGCTGAACATTATGCAGGATCTTAAGTACCTGCACTTCCCCTTGGTTGATATTTTTGTTAAGGCAGCAACACATCTGGCCAAAGGTGGCAAACTGAAAGACATCGGTTTACCTGTAGCAGAGATTGAACAGAAGATGCTTTTACATCCTGTAATTGAGCGGGATGTGATCCGTGGAAGTGTAGTGTACATTGATACTTTTTGCAATGTGATTACCAATATCACCAAAGATCTTTTTACCAAAATACAGAAGAATAGAGATTTTACCCTTTATTTTAGAAAAAGCGAAACCATTACACAACTAAGCTGGCACTATAATGAAGTGCCGGAAGGCGAAAAACTTTGTCTGTTCGGTATTAGTAACCATTTGGAAATTGCCATTAATAAAGGTAAAGCGAGTGGATTGTTAGGTTTGCATTTAGGTGATATTGTACGGGTGGAGTTTCATTCTTAAAAGGAGAAAGATTAAAGGTGAAAGACTAAAGATCAATGCGGAGAATAAGGAGGAAAAACCATCATTTCGGACGGAGTGCAACGATGTTGAGAAATCTATCGTGGCAGATTTCTCCAGTACACTGCGTTTCAGTCGAGATGACGGTCATTTTTAGGCACGAAGTGCTTGTAACTACCAATTTTAAAGCACTAGAAAGACCATCAATATTGGACATCTTGCATTACCAATGAACGAGTGACAAATGAACGAGTGAACCAGGTAAAACAACTTCTACTCTTTTCGCGTTTATATCTACATGAAGAAATATTTTTATCTGCTCTCGCTTATCTTATTTAGTTTTCAAGCTTTTGCGCAACAGGATACTGCCGCTTATGCAGCACAACGCAATAAAGTAAATTCACTGCTTCAAGAGCGAAGCGCAAAATTTGGCCAATATGATGAAAGTTTAGCGCAGCGTTCAGGCATTTTTGGGTGGCAAACGAAGAAAGACATCAAAAATTCAAATGAAATTCTCCGTCAGGTGGTATTAACCGATAATAATATTTTTAAGGAACTGAAAGTCTTAATGGATTATAAAGACCTGCAAAATCAACAAAAAGTGGCCGTTGCAGATAATTCACAGGAACGCATAGAACGTTATATGCAAACCATTAAAAAATTACAGGATCAGAACGCACAGCTTAAAGAAGATTTAGAGAAAAAAAATAAAGGAGGTTTATCAACCTATATCATTGTCTTTTTGATTTTGATAATGGCAGGTGGATTTTATTTCTTCAATAGAAAACTACAGAGGTATGAAAAAAGGACTGTTTAAAATCTTGGCGAAGATAAACAAGGCTGTTCTGCCAAGCTTGTATAAAAAAGATCCGAACAAGCTGACCACTTTTCAGAAAGTGATATTGGGTTACCGTTATTGGGTTACAACGAATGCGTTGGACTAGTTTAGAAAAACCTCACAGATTTTAAAAACCTGCGAGGTTTAAAATATTATTATTTCTTAAAATGCTCAATAATCAATTTAGCCAATTCCGTACCAATACGTTCTTGTGCTTCGTTGGTTGATGCACCAATATGTGGTGTCAATGAGATTTTAGGGTGTGTTAAAATTTCTGCCAATGGAGTTGGTTCATTATCGAAAACATCTAAACCCGCGAAAGAAACTTTGCCTGAATTTAAGGCTTCAATTAAAGCTGGCTCATCAATTGTTCCACCGCGTGAACAGTTTACAATACCTACCCCATTTTTCATTTTAGCGAATTCTGCTGCACCTAAAATCGGTTTTTCAGCAAATGGAGTGTGTAAGCTAAAGAAATCACTTCCTATAATTACCTCATCTAATGAAACTGTTTTAATTGGGATACTTACGGATTTACCACCCTGGAATTCCAAAGTAATTTCAGATTCTGAAGGATATAAATCGTAAGCTAATACATTCATACCTAAGCCTAAAGCCACTTTTGCAGTTGCACGGCCAATACGACCAAAACCAATAATACCGATAGTTTTGCCGCTTAATTCAGTTCCTTTAGCATAAGCTTTTTTAAGGTTATTGAATTGTGTAGCACCTTCTAAAGGCATTTTACGGTTAGCATCCTGTAAAAACCTGATACCGGTAAATAAATGTGAAAAAACCAATTCAGCAACAGATAATGAAGATGCAGCTGGTGTATTTACCACTGCAACACCCTGACTGCGTGCATATTCTACATCAATATTATCCATACCAACGCCACCTCTACCAATTAATTTGATATTCGGAACGGCATCAATTAATTCTTTTCTAACTTTTGTTGCGCTACGAACGGTAATGGCATCGTAGTTTTTCAAAGCCTCGGCTAATTTATCCTGAGGAATGGTTTCTGTATCAACCTGGAAACCTGCTTTTTCTAATAATTCTTTTCCGATGGGATCAATCCCATCGTTTGCTAATATTTTAATCATTGTATATATGATTGCACAGATTTGATTGATTAAATAATCGCATTAATCATCTGTGGTTAAAATTTAAATTAATTTGCTTTTGCTTGTTGTTCCTCAAATATCTGCATGGCCTCGACCAAAGCATGAACACTTGTAATTGGCAAGGCATTATACATCGAAGCGCGGAAACCGCCTACACTTCTGTGGCCTTTAATCCCCACAATACCTTGTTCTTCTGCATATTTTAAAAATGGTTTTTCCAATTCTGAATTTTCCATTACGAAACAAATGTTCATTCTGGAACGGTCTTCAACTGCGCAAGTTCCTTTAAACAATGGATTACGATCGATCTCTCTGTAAAGTGCTTCAGCTTTTTGTTTGTTTTCTTTTTCAATTTCTGCAACACCGCCTTTAGATTTTAACCAACGAAGGTTTAATAAGGCAACATAAATAGAAAAAACCGGAGGTGTGTTATACATTGAACCGTTATCGATATGCGATTGATAGTTCAACATTGATGGAATTTTACGGTCAATTTTACCTAAAATTTCATCTTTAACAATAGCGATGGTTAAACCTGCCGGACCAACATTTTTTTGCGCACCTGCATAAATTAAATCGAACTGAGAAACGTCGATTACACGGCTCATAATATCTGACGACATATCGCAAACTACAGTAACATCGGTTTTAGGTACTTCGAAAAGCTCTGTTCCATAAATAGTATTGTTTGAAGTATAGTGGAAATACGCACTATCAGCAGGAATTTCAAAATCTTTCGGGATGAACGTATAATTCGCATCTTTAGACGATGCAACGACATTCACATTGCCGATAAATTTAGCCTCTTTTAATGCTTTGGTTGCCCAAACACCAGTATCTAAATAACTTGCTGTTTGTCCATCGCCCAATAAGTTCATCGGAACCATCGCAAACTGTAAACTTGCACCACCTTGTAAAAATAAAACGGAATAACCCGACGGCACATTTAATAATTCTTTTACCAACTTATCAGCTTCAGCAACAACTGCCTCAAATTCGGTTGTTCTGTGCGAAATCTCTAAAATTGATAATCCATCGTTAAAATCTAAAACAGCCTGAGCTGCTTGTTTAAACACTTCTTGAGGTAAAATACAAGGGCCTGCGCCAAAATTATGCTTCATCTTATTATATAATGTTTTATGGCAGTAAATGTAAAATTTTTAAAGCAGTTATGCCCATAAAATCGTCACCTAAAAAATTAAATTTTGTTAAAAAAAAGAATGAAATTGATTGATTTATTGCAGTTTTTGTAATTAAATCGTTTTATTTAAATGAGACGAAACGAACCAGTTATTTTCGTAAACCTGTTAGGTTTAAATGTAGCAAATCAGCTCCCAATACAAGCTCTGTAAGATAATACGGTCTGAAAATTACCCTAATTATCCCGCGGGTTTCCAAAATTTGATGATTCTCCAGGATCAGTTAGCAATTCTCAATCTGCAGTTTACATTTATCGGTTTGAAATTCTCAGTTAACGATTTGCAATTAGGTTGACATTAAAGAACTGAAAACCTTTTAGGACTAAGCTTAGTTTTTCAACTTCACAATTAACTTTAAATTAAACTGCCGGCCGGTTAAATAATTTGGAATGGCATATTGTACATTATCTACATCTTTTAGCCAGAGATAAGAAACGGTATTATTGAGATTGAGCATATTAAAAACCTCAAAAAACAGAATTACAGCATTAAAATTTCTATCCAGAAATTTTGGTTTATGTATGGCTGCATCATCTAAAAAATCTTTTGAAAACCCTATATCAACCCGCTTGTAAGATGGAATGTAAAATTTATCTAAATATCTTGGAGTTTGCGATGGACCAATTGGCAAACGTGAACCATAAAGTGCGTTAAGGTGAACTTTATAAGTCGGGCTATTCAATAGTTTATCCTGAAAAAATATGGAAAAATTCAGGCGTTGATCTGTTGGTCGTTTTAAGTAGCCCGGATAAATTGTGGTTCCATTTTGAACATAACTATCATCAATAATATCTTCATTGGCATGCATTACCGACATCCTGAAATAGGAAACCAGGTCCTTTACAAATTCGCCACCAATGCTGAAATCAGCACCATAAGCGTAACCACGCGATACTTCGTTCGCCAGGTACTTAATCCTTAGATTATCAATTTTATAGGGAATTAAGCGGTCTGAATATTTAAAGTAAGCTTCTGAAGTAAACTTTAACCTTGTTCCTAAAGCATCAAATGCATATTCGTAACCCAGCGAAGTATTATAAGAACTTTGCGCTTTTTGGTTGATATTTAATTGCCCGGAAAAATCGCGTATGGTACGGTATGATGGTGGTTGTTTGTATACACCTGCAGAAAACCTCAGAATCTTATTGTTCGAATTTGGCCTATAGGCGATCAATATCCTCGGACTGATCAGTAATTGTTTACTTAAAGAGCTATAAGTCGACCTTGCTCCCAGCTGTAATTCTGCAGAACCGGAAAGTGAGTAACTATCCTGGATGTATGCGCTGTAATTGCTGATATCAAGATTGTTTTTTACATTAATTACGTTTTGCAAAACAATGTTTTTGGAGTTATTGGGTAAGATAAACCCAGCCGAATCGGTATAATTATATTCGTTTAACTGATCCTTATATAAGGATTTATCGAATTTTAAGCCCCAGGAAAAAACATGGTTATCAAAATTCTGATCGACCTTAATTTCAGAAGCAAAAATTTGGGTATTTAAACTATTCCTTCCATAATTATAATAGCTGCCAATACCCTTGTTTTTACTTACCGGCCCAAAATTTTCTCCAGGAAAGTTATTATCCACTTCATCAAAAATATAGCTGCCGTTGATATCAAAACGTTCCCTTTCAATCGTGTTAAAATAGCTATTGATAAACTTGATGACCAAATTTGGTTCTGGCGAGTATGTTGCGGTAACAGCGCTACCTAAGGTTTGGTAATCGTCAATCTCCTGTCCCGTGTAATCTACATTTAACCTTAATGTAGTGCTTAAAGTACCAAACTTTGTTTCTCTGTTTGTGGGTACCAGTTTAAATTGCCCAAGGTTAAAACTTCCCAAATAACTGATATTGAATTTCTGCGAAAAATCGTACTGATAAAGCAGCTGTGCGTCGGCAAAGTTAGGACTATAACTACCTTGCTCATCTTGTTTGATGAGCACGCTCGAATTGTTTTTATAGCGTAAACCAGCCAATAAAAAACTGTTTTTAAATATCCTTTTTGTAGTTAACGAGGTATTTAAAAGACTGGTGCTAAAAGTAGTTTGATTGCTATCTGGTTTATCATATCTGATATCTAAAATAGAAGAAAGTTTATCGCCATATTTCGCTTCAAAACCACCGGCGGAGAACTTTGCTTTACTGACCAGGTCTGAATTGATAAAACTCAGCCCCTCTTGCTGTCCGTTGCGGATCAGCACTGGCCGATTAATTTCTACATCGTTAATATAAATAAGGTTTTCATCAAAATTGCCTCCCCGAACGCTATATTGGGCACTTAATTCATTATTTGTAGATACACCAGGCAGCGTTTTGAGCATGCTTTCAAAATTACCAGAAACCAATGGCATGGAGGATACATCTGCAATATTAATGGTAGTGGTGTTACTTAACTGATTCTGTTTATTGGTGATGTTAACCTGCTCTAACTCATTAATATTAGCGATTAAGTTCACTTGTTTAACAATCCGCGCACCTGAACGTTCATTAAATTTGATGGTTTGGGGCTGGTAACCTAAAAGAGAATATTTAATGCTAAATGTTTTCGATTTGGAATAAATGGTATAAACACCAAATTCGTCTGTAACGGTTGATTGCGCTTGTCCGAGAACAATAACAGTAACCTGAGATAATGGAAACTTTTCATTATTATAAACTATCCCCGAAACCCTAACTAAAGGCTGCGCTACAGCAAAACAGCAACCGAAAATTAAAAGAAGCAGGATGAGCCTAAATTTGAGCATTTTACGCGTAGAGATTTGGTTAAAGTAGCCACAGATGCATACAAGATAAACACGGATGTCTTTATTTCTCAAAAAGGTAAGTAACGGTAGAATCCTGAAAACATTCCCAATATGTGCCCATCCTTTTTTATCTGTGGTTAAAAACTTAAATGCTTACAGCATTCGTTGTTAAGCTTTTCATTTTGGCAATCGTTTCAGTCGGATTATCCGTTGCGAAAATTGCATTTCCGGCTACA
This sequence comes from Pedobacter sp. MR2016-19, assembly GCF_014947265.1. Lineage (NCBI taxonomy): Bacteria > Pseudomonadati > Bacteroidota > Sphingobacteriia > Sphingobacteriales > Sphingobacteriaceae > Pedobacter > Pedobacter sp. MR2016-19. The sequence continues at coordinate 16,067 of NZ_JADCNK010000005.1, read as the reverse complement.
AAAGCATTGGCACCTGCTGATGCTAACATAGCAACATTTTGTAAACCCACACCACCATCTACTTCAATAATCAAGTTTTCGTTTACACCTTGAATCAAGTCTTTTAAATCTTTTATTTTCTTATAGGTATTGTGGATGAAAGCTTGCCCACCAAAACCTGGATTAACCGACATAATCAGCACCAGATCCAGGTCTTCAATTACATCCTGTAATAAGGTTACCGGGGTATGCGGGTTCAACGCTACACCTGCCCTGCAACCAGAAGCTTTGATTAATTGAATCGTTCTATGCAAATGCGTGCAGGCTTCGTAATGTACTGTGATGCGGTCAGCACCTGCTTTCGCAAATTCACCGATAAATTTATCCGGCTCAACAATCATTAAATGTACATCCAAAGGTTTGATAGCATGTTTTTTTACAGCAGCCATTATCGGGAAACCAAAAGAAATATTTGGAACGAAAACACCATCCATCACATCAACGTGGAACCAATCGGCCTCACTTTGGTTAATCATTTCAATATCGTGTTGTAAGTTGCCAAAATCGGCAGAAAGTATGGATGGGGCAATGATGTATTTCATTTAATGATCTCTTAGTATTAAAGTAACATTTTAAAACGACCGTCACCCTGAATTCATTTCAGGAACTTATGAGTAGGTAAGATGCTGAATAAATCCGATAGTTATCGGATCAGCATGACGGTATGATGCAAGTTACAAAAGAACTGTGAAAATTTTTAAGTTAGAATCAAAGATGCTGAAATAAATTCAGCACGACGAAGCGTATTAATTCGATTTAGAAGTAAAAAGCCCTTTCAGTTTTACACTGAAAGGGCTGATCTTAATATCTTCCGACTCTGGTCTCCCCGACTCGGACTTGTTTTACGCTTGTGGCGCTGCTGGTTTTTCTGGTCTTGGCAATAAAACTTTGCGAGAAAGTTTCATTTTACCTTGTTTATCAATGTCCAGCAATTTAACTTCGATTTTATCACCTTCTTTTAATACACCATCCATGGTTTCTAAACGCTCCCATGAAATTTCAGAGATGTGTAATAAACCATCTTTACCTGGCATCACTTCAACAAATGCACCAAAAGGCATAATCGATTTTACCTTACCCTGGTAAACTTCACCAATTTCTGGTTTGGCAACAATGTTACGGATACGTGTAACCGCTGCATCAATAGCTGATTTGTTATCAGCAAAAACTTCTACAATACCTTTACCATCAACTTCTTCTATAGAGATTGAAGCACCGGTTTCGCGTTGCATTTCCTGGATAATTTTACCTCCAGGGCCGATAATGGCACCGATAAATTCTTTATCAATAGTTAAAGATACGATACGTGGAGCGTGTGGTTTGTAATCTTCGTTAGGGCTGCTAATGGTTTTCTTCATCTCGTTTAAGATGTGTAAACGACCTTCTTTAGCCTGTAACAAAGCTTTAGTTAAAACTTCGTAAGATAAACCATTGATTTTTAAGTCCATTTGACAAGCAACGATACCATGTTCAGTACCGGTTACTTTAAAGTCCATATCACCTAAATGATCTTCATCACCTAAAATATCAGAAAGGATTGCATATTTACCAGTTTTCTCATCGGTAATTAAACCCATTGCGATACCAGAAACCGGAGATTTGATTTTAATACCAGCATCCATTAATGCTAATGTACCAGCACAAACAGTTGCCATTGACGAAGAACCGTTAGATTCTAAAATATCAGAAACAATACGGATGGTATAAGGATTTGCTTCACCTTGAGGCAATACTTTTTTCAATGAACGTTGTGCTAAAGCACCGTGACCAATTTCACGACGGCCAGCGCCTCTGTTTGGTCTAACCTCTCCAGTTGAGAAACCAGGGAAATTATAGTGCAATAAGAATTTGTTGTAACCATTAAAGAAAGCACCATCAATCATTTGCTCATCATCTTTGCTACCTAAAGTAACGGATGTTAAGGATTGAGTTTCACCACGTGTAAATACAGCCGAACCGTGAGCAGCAGGTAAATAACCAACTTCACTCCAGATTGGACGGATTTCTGTAGTCTTACGACCATCTAAGCGGATACCCTCATCCAGCAATAGATTTCTAATGGCATCGTACTGAACATCATGATAATAATGTTTAGCCATTGCTTTGGTTAAATCAGCAGTATCTTCTGGCATTGCTTCGAAGAATTCGTTAATGATTGCAGTGAAACCTTCTTTACGAACATCTTTATTGCCACCAGCTTTTGCTACAGCATAAACTTTATCGTAAGTATCAGCATAAACTTTAGCTTTTAAATCAGCATCATGATCTTCGTGGTTATATTCACGTTTAACTGTTTTGCCGGTAGCTTCAGTTAATTCAACCTGAATGGCACATTGAACTTTAATTGCATCGTGTGCAAATTTTAAAGCTTCAACCATTTCGTCTTCCTGAATTTCATCGCACTCACCTTCAACCATGCCTATATCGTTAGCTGAACCAGCAACCATAAACTCTAAAGTTGCACGCTCTAAATCGCTGGCTTTAGGATTGATAATTAATTTACCATCAATTTTAGCAACACGTACTTCAGAAATCGGACCGTTGAAAGGAATATCAGAAACTGATAATGCAGCAGATGCTGCTAAACCTGCCAAACAATCCGGCATAATATCTTTATCAGCAGAGATTAGAGAAATCATCACCTGTGTATCAGAGTGATAATCACTTGGAAACATTGGGCGTAAAGCTCTGTCCACTAAACGTGAAATTAATACTTCGTAGTCAGATAATCTTGCTTCACGACGTAAAAAGCCTCCTGGAATACGGCCAGTAGCCGCGTATTTCTCCTGATAATCAACCGATAATGGTAAAAAATCAGTACCTGGTTTAGCGCCAACAGTAGATACAACTGTTGCTAACAACATCGTATCGCCCATTTTTACTACAACCGAACCATCAGCCTGTTTAGCTAGTTTACCAGTTTCAATTTCTACAATTCTGCCATCGCCCAAATCGAACGATTTTTTTATTACATTCATTTAATTAGAATTATGGTGTGTTTTCCTCTTTCTACACACCGTTGTTTATACATGTTTTTGTTTTTGCAAACGAAGATAGGATTAAAAAAGCCTATCTATAATAAAACCCGTTAAAAAAATTAACAGGGAATTAAAAAGCCATTCCCTGAAGAATGGCTTTTAATGATAAACTTGCGCTTATTTTTGTTTGATGATATCACGAAGCGATAAAGCTTTGATGATAGCACGATAGCGCTCAATATCTTTTTTGTATAGGTAAGCCAAAATACCGCGGCGTTTACCTACCAATTTTTGAAGTGACAACTGAGTAGAGAAATCTTTACGATTTTTCTTTAAGTGTTCTGTTAAGTGCGCAATACGGTATGTAAATAACGCTACTTGACCTTCTGCAGAACCCGTGTTGGTTTCTACTTCGCCGTGCTCTTTAAAGATTACAGCTTTTTTCTCTGGACTTAAATACATTCTTGAATAATATTAAAGCAATAAAAAATTAATTAATTGTGGCGCAAAGATAAGGTTATTTTTGGTTAAAAACAAGAGGTGTTTTTTATTAACTTGAATCAGATAAGTCAGTAGAAAAGTCGTCATCTCGACTGAAGCGTAGCGAAATGGAGAGATCTATCTTCATAGATTTCTCGACTGTGTTGCACTCCGCTCGAAATGACGACTTTAGACTTACAATCGCCAATATTTTAATGCTTTTGACTAAAAAACTAATCTTACTCTATGACGATTGCATCAGGAAAGATTAAAAATTAAATCATCAGAATAAAGATTAAACTGTTACTTCTTTATCAAAAGACATAAAGTAATTATATGGTTGGCTTACGAATTACAAGCCCCTTGCCTTGCGGAGATTTTAATGGCTTGCCGCCGTTCATGGTAACCGAAATGTAATTAAGCTGCAGAACCCCAAAAAAACGCTGCTCGGGGGTACGGCTCAAATAAATAGCATCACGCTCCTCAGCAATTGTTTCGCGTGGAGTATTGACATCATATAATTTGAGTTTTCCCATTTCATATCAAAAATACAAAAAAAAAGCAAGTAGTGCTTTACATTTCTTCCACATTTAGTAAGCAATACTTTACAATCAAGCTTTATTTATACTTTTGCTGAAAACATCAACCCTTGGAAAAGAATCAATATAGCATTTTTGAAAGCGAACTACGCGTCCGCCCGGATGATATAGACATGTTTAACCATGTACATAACAGCAAATACTTAGATTATGTATTGGCTGCACGTTATGAGCAGATGGAAAAATTCTACGGCATGCCATGGGAACATTTTACCAAACAAGGTTTAGGCTGGGTAGTAAGTCATGTAGATATTAACTTCAAACGTCCCCTGCTAATGAACGATTTAATGCTGATCAGAACCGGAATTTTAGCTATGAATGATAAAGGCTGCTCTGTTCAGTTCGAAATTATTAATCATAAAACGGGCAAAGTGGCTTCAGATGGTATTTTTGATTACGTACTGATTGATTTAAATACCGGTAGAGGGACAAAAGTTAACGAAGAAATGATTAAGGCCTATAGTATTTAATATTGATTACACAGATTAAAGAGATTAGAAGGATTATAATTCTGTGGATTCTGTGTTTCCGTGGCAAAAAGAAATCGCAAAATTTAATCAATCCCTTGAAAATTGGTCATCAAAACTTGACAATTCAAAATTTTAGCTATCTTTGCTTTATCAAAAAGACCAGAGCCATGATAGTATCTGCAATCAGTTTGAGGTTTTAAGTAACTGAGGATTCCCTCCATTTCAATTTTAGGTATGTGCGCTTAGCCGCGTATCATTGGTTTATACATCACAATTTATTTTTATTATATGTCACAGTCTACAAAGGCACAGGGCAAACTATCGTCATTTTTCGATATTCTAATCCAGTCCTTAAAAGGTCACGAAGTTGACCTCACTTCCATTAGTATAAAACGCGCCATTATTTTATTGGCCATTCCCATGATGCTGGAAATGGCTATGGAATCGGTTTTTGCTTTGGTCGATTTATATTTTGTTGGCCACCTGGAAAATAGTAGTCATGCTATACAGACCGTTGGTTTAACGGAATCGGTTTTAACTATTATTTATTCATTAGCCATTGGCTTAAGTATGGCTGTAACTGCTGTGGTTGCACGTAGAATTGGCGAAAAAAATCCAGAAGCGGCATCAAAGGCTGGAATGCAAACCATTGTAATAGCTGTTTTCGTAAACATAATAATCAGTATCCTGGGGTTAATTTACGCCAGAGATATTCTATTACTCATGGGCGCTTCAGCTGAAACTGCTGAGCAAGGTGTCGCATTCGTTCGCATTATGATGGGTGGAAGTATCATTATTGTATTGCTATTCTTGATTAATGGAATTTTTAGAGGTGCTGGTAACGCGGCAATCGCAATGCGGAGTTTATGGATCGCCAATATTGCCAACATCATCCTCTGCCCTATTTTTATTAACGGTTTTGGACCAGTACCTGCATTTGGTTTAACAGGCGCTGCAATTGCAACCACAATTGGTCGTGGTTTGGGTGTTAGCTACCAGGTATACAATTTATTTAGCGGTAAAAATGCGCTTAAGATACGTATCAGCCATTTTATTCCAGATTTTACGCAGATTAAGGCGATTGTTAAAATTGCCGCTCCAGCTATTTTTCAGTTTGTAATTGCAAGCTGCAGCTGGGTGTTTTTAGCAGAACTGGTTGCCACTACTGGTGGTGATACGGGATCGGCAGGTTACCAAACAGCACTGCGACTCATGATGTTTTTTATGTTACCAGCCTGGGGCTTAAGCAATGCAGCCGCCACGTTGGTTGGTCAGAATTTGGGTGCGGGCCATATAGATCGTGCTGAAAAGTCCGTTTTCCAAACCTTAAAATACATTTTGATTTTTATGGCGGTAGTAAGTGTACTCTTTCTTACTTGTGGGCATTTGTTCGCTGCATTTTTCACTTCAGATGAAAAGGTAATAGCTATTGCCGGTAAGGCTCTTAGAATTATGAGCCTCGGTTTTGTGATTTATGGAGCGGCGATGGTATTTAGCAGCGCATTTAATGGTGCTGGCGATACCTGGACGCCTACAAAAATTAATGTTTTTGCATTTTGGCTGTTCCAGATTCCTTTGGCTTATTTACTGGCGAAATATTTAGAAATGGGTCCAACTGGAGTTTTTATTGCTATACCAACGGCAGAGGCTGGAATTGCTGTAGCTGCTTATTTCTTATTTAAAAAAGGTAAATGGAAAAAAACTATGGTTTAATAGGATTTAATCACAGATCAAATGAATAGACACGGATGAATCTATCTGTATTGTTCATCAATACCTGTGGTTAAAATTCTTATTGCTATTCCTCTATCCCTTTTAAATCGATTTTATTAAACATAATGAAGTAGTATAAAACACAGTTGCCTAACAGTACTAAACTGAACAAAACATAATAATGCCCGAGTATGGACCACATGGCAATAAAAAAGAAAAACAGCAGCCATTTCAGGTATTTATCCATATTTAACCTAACTATATATAATAATATTAAAAGAAAGATAATCCTGCAATGCCGAATAAGATTCCATTCGCTATAGCATATAGGTTAAAGCGAGCAGCCATAATCAAAAATATCCATTCAGGGATTAAAATAAAGACAAAAACCAATAACCAGTTTAGCATTCTTTTGAATACAGAAATCTGCAGACTTTTATTAAAATTTAAAAATTCAGTTTCAAATTTTAGTAGGGTAAAAACTAAAACTGCATGACATAAAACAGATGCCAATAACGCAACCAATATTACACGCATATCATTACGCACATCAGCAAACATCCATAACATTCCCTTAAAGAAAATGAATGACAAGACCTTGCACATCAGCAACATTAATGGTTGTTCTTTCAATAAATGAAACAGCGGCCAGCTAAAGAATGGTTTATTTACCTTCAGCCCTACTGATATCGGTTGTCTGTCTTTTTTTAGAAAGCCCAATGTTACGGATTGATAGGTAAGCCAGGATAAACCAAAAATTATGAGCGAAAAAACAATTAAAATAAATGCGATGCTAATGAAAAAGTGGTGATGGATACTTAAGACAATAAGTAGAAAAACATAAATAATAACTGGTAAGAGAATGGTAAAATATAACCTTAACCACAATTTTAGCTGCATCTTTTTTTCCAGAGCAGCTGTTTCTTTAATAAAATTATATTTGGCTGATGCTAATTTTTGTTTGATAAAGAAATGAACTTTTGTGGCGTATAAAAGCCATGATACAAATACAACGGCCATTCCGATTGGAGAAGAAACACCGGCTAATAATAAGGCTGTTTGGTAGCTGACTAATTGCGAGGGTTCTACTATGCCAAATAACATGTAAATGCCAACAAGAAAAAAGCCAGCATGTTGCTGGTAAAATTCTTTCGACAGCGTATTAATCAATAACTTCAGCATTTAGAGTTTAATAATTTGTTTATCAACGATTTGAAGTACAGTATTAAGTTGAATTTTATCGTTATTTACCTCTTGGTGTGATGATAAAAGAAACCCCTTTCCTTGCGCTGCTTTTTCTGTAATTAATTGATACAGTTTATCTGCCGAGTTTACATCGATAGTAATTAAAGGTTCATCTAAAATGTATAAATCGGAGTTACCAATAAATGCGCAGATCAGCGAAAGTTTTTTTAACATTCCACTAGAATAACTCCCTATTTTATTGCCAAGAAACAGCGTCATTGCAAAATATAGTGCAAGATTTTTTGCCTGTTTTCTTTCAGCACCCCTGGTTTCAATATAAAAATCGATCAACTCCTGCCCGGTTATAAACAAAGGATATTGGGGCTCAGCTTCGGCAAAACTAATGGCGGATTTGAATTTTACAGGGTCTCTTTTAAGGCTGATATCATTAAGCTCTACTTCTCCTTTAAAAGGTGTTTGTCCGGAAATAATGCGAAATAAGGTTGATTTACCAGTGCCATTCCCTCCTTTTAACCAATGAACTCCGTTATCGATTTTCCATTCGCCAAAGTTTAATACTTCGTGGCTACCGTATTTTTTATTGATATTGGTTAAACTGAGCAAAATGTTTGATTTTAGTCCTCTTTTAGATTCCATGATGTTCAATTTGTTACTTACTAAAGCTTCTTGCCGGAAAAATGTAAAAAGGACCATTATCTTAACTTTAATAAACCTGATTGGAACGAACACGCAATGCAATGGAGTAAAGTGGAAAGCAGGACTACTGTAACCGAAAAGCCCCTGTATTTGCTTTTCAAATCAAAGTGCCTGGGGTGAATATTTTCTAGATTAAAAATTACCTTAAAAAACATATCTTTGCGCAAAGATGAAGCATATACGTAATTTTTGCATTATTGCACATATTGACCATGGTAAGAGCACCCTGGCCGATAGGTTATTAGAATATACAGCGACGATTTCGCAGCGTGAAGCGCAGGCGCAATTGCTCGACAACATGGATTTAGAGCGTGAGAGAGGCATAACGATTAAAAGTCATGCCATACAAATGAACTATAAGGTTGGTGATATTGAGTACAATTTTAACCTGATTGATACGCCAGGACACGTAGATTTCTCGTACGAGGTTTCTCGCTCTATTGCAGCCTGTGAAGGGGCATTATTGATTGTAGATGCTTCGCAAGGGATTCAGGCCCAGACCATTTCCAATTTATATTTAGCTTTAGAGCACGACCTTGAAATTATCCCGATTTTAAATAAAATGGATTTGCCCGGGGCTATGCCTGAGGAAGTAAAAGACCAGATTATTGATTTAATTGGCTGTAAACGTGAAGATATTATTCCTGCATCTGGTAAAACAGGTTTAGGGATTCCTGATATAATTCAGGCCATCGTAGACCGCGTTCCTGCTCCTGTTGGCGACCCTGAAGCGCCCTTACAAGCCTTAATTTTCGACTCCGTTTTTAATTCTTTTAGAGGCATTATCGCTTACTACAAAGTGGTAAATGGTGAGATTAAAAAGGGAGATAAGGTAAAATTTATTAATACTGGCAAAGAATACCTGGCTGATGAGGTTGGTATTTTGAAGCTGGATATGGCACCTCGTAACGTAGTTAAAACCGGCGATGTGGGTTACATCATTTCTGGTATTAAAGAAGCCAGAGAGGTAAAAGTTGGTGATACGATTACAACTGTGGCCAGGCCGTCATTAGATGCCATTCAGGGTTTCGAAGAGGTTAAACCAATGGTTTTTGCTGGTATTTATCCTGTAGATACTGATGAATTTGAAGAACTGCGTGAGGCGATGCATAAGTTGCAGCTGAACGATGCTTCTATCGTTTTCGAGCCGGAAAGTTCTGCGGCACTTGGTTTTGGTTTCCGTTGCGGTTTCTTAGGGATGTTGCACATGGAGATTATCCAGGAGCGTTTAGAGCGCGAATTCGATATGACGGTAATTACAACGGTTCCCAACGTATCGTACATTGCACACACGACAAAAGGTGATGAGTTTATCGTAAATAATCCATCTGATTTGCCAGATCCAAGTAAACTGGATTCGGTTGAAGAACCTTACATCAAAGCAAATATTATTACCAAGTCTGATTTTGTTGGTCCGATAATGTCGCTTTGTATCCAAAAACGAGGAGCGATTATTAATCAATCCTATCTAACTTCAGACAGGGTTGAGTTGGTTTTCGAAATGCCAATGGCCGAAATTGTATTCGACTTTTATGACAGATTAAAAACACTTTCTAAAGGATACGCTTCGTTTGATTACCACCAAATTGGTTACCGTAAATCTGATTTAGTACGATTGGATTTATTGTTAAACGATGAGCCTGTTGATGCGTTATCATCACTGATTCACCGTAGCAACGCTTACGATTTCGGAAAGAAAATTTGCGAGAAATTAAGAGAATTAATCCCTCGTCAACAATTCGAGATTAAAATACAGGCTTCAATTGGTGCTAAAGTTATTGCACGCGAAACACTAAGTGCCTTACGTAAAGATGTAACGGCTAAATGTTATGGTGGTGATATTTCCCGTAAACGTAAGTTACTGGAAAAACAGAAAAAAGGTAAAAAACGCATGCGTCAGGTGGGTAACGTAGAAATTCCACAGACAGCGTTTATGGCAGTTTTGAAATTGGATTAAAATAGAATCTTGATACAAGTATCAGGTATCAAGATTCTCGCAAATTTAAATAATAGTTAAAATTATAAAGAGCAATCAAGTAGACCATTTAGTCTTGATACTTGGTACTCACTACCCGATACTTTTAAAATGAAATTATTAGACGGTAAATACGTATCAGAAAAAGTTAAAGTTCAAATTGCGGAAGAAGCTGCAGAATTTTTAAATAAAACAGGCCGTAAGCCACATTTGGTTGCCATTTTGGTCGGTAACGATGGTGGTAGCGAAACTTATGTGGCCAGTAAGATGAAAAACTGCGAAAAAGTTGGTTTTAAATCATCATTGCACAGATATGATAACTCGGTAACTGAAGCTGAGTTATTGGCAAAAATCGAAGAAATTAACCAGGATAACGATGTGGATGGATTAATTGTTCAACTACCACTTCCGAAACATATCGATCCTGAAAAAGTAACTGAAAAGATCGATTATCGTAAAGATGTAGATGGTTTCCATCCTGTAAATTTGGGCAGGATGATGCGTAATTTACCTTGCTTTATTCCGGCAACACCCTACGGTATTTTATTGATGCTACAAGAGTATGGGATCGATACGACAGGAATGCACTGTGTTGTTGTTGGTCGTAGTAACATTGTGGGTAGCCCGATGAGTATTTTAATGGCACGTAACGCAAATCCAGGCAACTGTACGGTAACACTTACCCATTCGCGTACTAAAGATTTAAAAGAGCAAGTCTTACAAGCAGATATTGTGATTGCCGCAATTGGTAAAAAGAATTTTGTTACTGCCGATATGGTAAAACCTGGCGCAATTATTATTGACGTAGGTATCAACAGGGAAACTTCTACAGAAACCAAATCTGGCTTTAAGTTATTTGGAGATGTAGATTTCGAAAACGTGGCGCCTAAGGCTTCTTACATTACGCCTGTTCCAGGTGGTGTTGGTCTAATGACAATTGTTGGCTTATTAAAAAATACATTGGCATCAGCCAGGAAAGAAATATATTCTTAAGGTTGAGGGTTTAAAGACAGAAGGTTTAAGACAAAGCCCAAAACAAAAAACAAAAGCGGTTCATACATTTGAGCTGCTTTTTTTACGTATACTATTTTTAAATTATACGTGTATTTTGTATATTTGTTTTATAAAACAACAAGACAATGGATGCTAAACTAACATTAAGCTTTAACCAAAACGTAGTTGATAGGGCAAAAAAATACGCTGCCGAAAACAACATCAGTCTTTCTCGCCTAGTAGAGCATCTTTTAACACAGGTTACTGCTAAAGAGTACAAATCTTTAGAAGACTTTCCCATTTCGGATTGGGTGAGTATGGTTGCTGAGGGTGAAGTAGAGTATAAAAAAACGCCAAAGCCAAACCGTAAAGTTTCAAAAGATGAATTCTTTTCTTCTAAAAAGTAATCGATGGAGATATTTTTAGATGCGAATGTTCTTGTTTCTGTATTGAATAAGGAATATCCGCTTTATACCTACTCGTCGAGAATTTTAAGTTTAGCATCGCATCCAAATTTTGAAATTTATACTTCTCCCCTTTGTTTAGCTATAGCATTTTATTTTGCTGAAAAAAAACATAAATCACATTTGGCTAAACAGAAAATCGACTTGCTTTGCCAACATATTAAGATTGCAGGAAATTCATCAAAAAGTGTTTTGGATACCTTGTTGAATAAATCAATTCACGATTTTGAAGATGGTTTAGAATATTACGCTGCCAAATCTGTCAATTGTAAATGTATTATCACGGAAGATATTGAAGATTTTTATTTCTCAGAAATTGAAATTTTGAACTGTCAGGAATTTTTTAAAAGATATTTGCTAAATTAAGTTTATAATAGACTCGGCACTCTGATCTGATAGCTATAGGATTTATTTCAGGGTCTTAATTAGAGAGCTGTTGAAATAAATTCAGTCTGACGGGAATAGATCATCCCCAAAGTTTACTCCACCAGCTTTCTTCAAAACCGATATAGAGACCATCTTCACGTAACTCAGTTGGATAGATATTGATATAGTCGCCCTGTCCTTCGGCTCCCCTGCCTGTAGTTAAACTATATTCATATCGATGGATTGGGCAAATTAGGTTTCCGTTTTTGCACCAGCCACCACTAAAATGGCCACCAGCATGTGGACAATGAGATTGGGTTGCAATAATTTTATCATCAATATTGATCAGACAGATCTGTTTTCCTGCAAGCTCAATTGTTTTAATTGTATCAGGTTGAGGAATTTGATTCTTATTTAGCGCCTTAAACCACTTCATTCTGCTAAAATACTGCAAATAAATATCACTCTTGTTTCATCTTTCTATTAAATTTCAAAAGAGGAACAGCATCACCATATTTTTTTAGGATATTTGCATCCTCAAAAATGAAACAAGAAATACCAGAAGACGGCACATTACTTCCTTTAATGGAAGAATTTTATACTATACAGGGCGAAGGATTTAATACTGGTAAAGCAGCTTATTTTATCCGTTTAGGAGGCTGCGACGTGGGTTGCCACTGGTGCGATGTTAAGGAAAGCTGGAACGCCGAAATGCATCCACTTACCCTAGCTGATGTAATTGTAGAGAATGCCGATAAATTTCCGGGTAAAGCTGTTGTAATTACCGGTGGTGAACCCTTAATTTATAATCTTGATTATTTAACCAACAAATTAAAAGAAAGAGGTATCCTTACCTTTATCGAAACGTCTGGTGCCTACCCACTTTCCGGAAATTGGGATTGGATTTGTTTGTCGCCAAAGAAATTCAAAGCACCAAGGCCAGATATTACACCATTTGCACACGAATTAAAGGTTATCGTTTTTAATAAAAGTGATTTTAAATGGGCAGAAGAATATGCCGCAATGGTATCTCCTACCTGCAAATTATATCTTCAGCCAGAATGGTCTAAGTCAACAGAAATTACTCCATTAATTATTGAGTATGTAATGGCTAATCCTAAATGGGAGATTTCCTTGCAAACACACAAGTTTTTAAATATTCCTTAAATTAGTTTACATTAGCTTTAATAACCAATGTTAATGTATGAGGTTTTGTCTATTCTTATTTTTGAGCCTATTCAGTTTTAATGCGTTTGCTCAGGTTTCGGGTAATAAAAAAGCGCAAAACTTTTTCGAAAAAGCAAATCTATTCATTCAAAAGCAAGATTATCCCTCGGCAGAACAGGCATTAAAAAGTGTTGTTGAAGCTGATCCTTTATTTCAAAATGCTTATATACTGCTTGCTGGAGTTTGCAAGGCACAAAAGAAATATCAGGATACCAGAACGGCCTACGAAAAAGCGATATTAATTAATAAAGCAGTAGCTCCTGAAGTAATTTATAACCTCGCAGAGACAGAATTTGCTACGCAGGATTATTTAAAAGCAAAACAGCATTTTAGTGATTTTTTGATGCTAGATTCCTCATCTGATAGAGTAAGAAGAGCAAAAAAATACCTTTTAGACTGTGATTTTGCTACCATTGCAATAAAGAAACCGGTAAAATATAGCCCGATAAATTTAGGTGAAGGTGTAAATACAAATGATGCGGAATACTTCCCAGCAATAACTGCTGATGGCGAAACCCTGGTTTTTACCCGCCAGATTAATGGAAATGAAGATTTCTGGACGTCACAGCTTAAAAATAATTCCTGGAGTATTGCTACTCCCTTGTCAAGCAAGATTAATACGACTAAGTACAATGAAGGTGCCCAAACCATTTCGCCTGATGGGAAATACCTGTTTTTTACAGGATGCAACCGACCAGATGGTTTAGGCAGGTGTGATATTTATGTTTCTCACCGTGAGGGGAAAGATTGGGGTGAGCCTTATAATGTTGGTCAGCCCGTTAATTCTGAATTCTGGGAGTCGCAGCCTGCTATTAGCCCCGATGGACGGACTTTATATTTTATTAGTAACCGGCCTGGCGGGTATGGTGGTTACGATATATGGAAGAGTACCATTACTGATGATGCCAAATGGGGACCTGCCATTAATCTTGGTTCAGAGATCAATACCGCTTTCGATGAGAATACCCCTTTTCTGCACGTAGATGGTAAAACTTTGTATTTTTCTTCTAATGGTTGGCCAGGTTTCGGAAATAAAGATATTTATTATAGCAGGATGGATAATGATGGCAAGTGGCAAAAGCCAATTAATATCGGTTATCCAATCAACTCTTTCGAAGATGAAAGCGGTTTGGTAGTGAGTGCCAATGGCAATTCTGGATTATTTTCATCAAACTTAAAAGCTGGTTATGGCATGCAGGATATTTACAGTTTTGGCATCCCTGAAATAGCTAAACCGCTAAAGGTATCTTATGTGAAGGGAATTGTAAGAGACCTGGATACTAAAAAAACGATCGAAAGCAACGTTCAGGTCGTAGATCTGAAAACCAATAAAACTGTTTTTGATGATTATACCGATCCGGAAACTGGTCAATTTTTAGCTGTAATGCCTGTGGGAAGTAATTATTTGTTTAACGTAAATGCCGAAGGCTACATGTTTTATTCTGAAAACTTTGAGCTCAAGTCTGGGGATATTAATAAACCTTATCAGATTGAAGTTTACATTGAAAAAATAAAGCAAGGCGGAAATGTAACCTTAAGAAACATTTTCTTCGATACCAATAAGTTTAATCTTTTACCCGCCTCTATTCACGAATTGGATCTGCTTATTGATTTTTTGCATCAAAATGAAAAAGTACAGATTGAAATTCAGGGACATACCGATAATGTTGGTGATGATAAATTGAACGAAAAGTTATCTTTTAACAGGGCCAATGCTGTTTACAAATACTTGATCAAAAATAGTATTGATTCTAAAAGGCTTACCTTTAAGGGTTTTGGGGCAAGTAAACCGATTGCTGATAATAAAACTGAAATGGGGAGAAAAAATAACCGTAGAACGTCGTTCGTGATTACGAAGGTGTAATTTTTCTTGTGTTCATCATTATCCTTGACTTGTTTAAGAACCCTCCTCCATGTTATAATAGCCCTGAATAAATTAAGCATGCCGAAATCTATAGCGCAAATCTAATTTTTCCCCTTTTAAGTATCCAAATTTCTGACTAGTATCTTGTTAAAAGTTATTTCTGGCTTGATTTGATGCAATTACATTTTTTCTATTGTGTAATATTTTTATAACTCCTTATAAACAAATCATTAACAAAATAATTTTCAAAAATGCTCAGCCAATTTATACTTTTATAACATGGACAATGTAAAACCACTACCCGACTTATCAGCAGAAGAGCAACGTGTTTTAGGCTCGTTAATAGAAAAAAGCCGCACCACGCCCGATTATTATCCAATGACTTTAAATAGTTTAACGGCTGCATGTAACCAAAAAAGTTCGAGAAATCCTGTGGTAAATTACGATGAGGAGACCATAACTTTAACACTAAACCAACTTAAAATAAAAGGTTTAATATCCACTGCTACAGGTGGTTCAAGCCGTGCAACAAAATATAAACATAACCTGGCTGTTGCTTATCCTCTATTACCTTCGGAATTGGCTATTATCTGTCTGTTACTTTTACGCGGACCGTTAACACCCGGGGAAATTAATAGCAATTCGGGAAGATTATATGAATTTGAAAGTATAGAAGAAGTTTTAGAACAGCTTCAAAAATTATCAGATGAAGAACCTGCCTTTGTAAAACAACTGCCCAAGAAAGCTGGTCAGAAGGAAGCTCGTTTTGTTCATCTTTTAGGCGAACAAGCTGAAACCCCTATCGAAACGGAAACTGAAACTGTGGCAGCATCGCAGTTTGATCCTACAGAACTGGAAAACAGAATAGAAAAATTAGAACTGGAGATTGAAGAATTAAAAGAACTGGTTAATTTGTTGATGGATAAGTAGGTTTTCTGAGCCTGGTCGAAGACCCTTGCAAATTAATTTTTCCGTGTCTCCGTGGAAAAAAACTAAT